>JAFAXH010000170.1 GCA_019241085.1 Verrucomicrobiota bacterium
ACCACGGTGTAATCCGGCATCTCCGGCGCCTCCCCGATGTCGAAGATAATGTCCGGCCGCGGGAGGCGGCACTCCGCTTCCAACTCGGCGCGGTGGGCGAAGTAATAGCGGTAGTCGAGTTGCAGACCGCCCGCGGTGCGCGGCAGACGCGCCAGGAGTTTGCAGCCGGTGAAACGACGGTCCACCAAGCCGCGGCGGTCGAGAATCTCGACGTGGCCGTAGTGCCGGCCGACGACGTGGTAGGCGACCATGCCGAGTTGCGCGCTCATGATGCGCACCGGCTCGCCCGTGCTTGCTTTTGCCGGGCGGAGCTGTGTCACAATCGCGTCCAGCCGGCGAATCGTGGGGATGTCGCGCAGGTTGACGCGATTGGCGCGTTCAAACCACGAAAAATCGCCGGCGCGCGCTTCCGTCGCGTAGGGTTCCGTGACCACCGAAGCCCAGAGCGGCCGGCCGGTCGAGCGTCGCGCCGCCACGTGAAAAATGGTCAGGGCCTGCGCAATGGCCAACAAGCCGGCGACTCCGATGGCGAGCGGCGGTCGGCATTGCCACAGATGCCAGAGTGCGTATGCGGCCAGCACCGCGGCCACGGGGACCAGCGGCACAAAAAAGCGGGCGGCCTCCATCCAATCGCCACCGGCGAGCAGCACGAACGCAGCGTCCGCCGCGAGGAACAGCACGCCGAGCAGCAAACGCGCGTCGAGCCGGGGGCTGCGCAGCGTTTGCCACAGCGCGAGCGCGGCGCCGGCGAGCGCGGTGGCCGCAAAAATTCCCGCGCCCGGTTCGCGGATCAAATGGCTGCGGAAATAGCGCAGCCCGGCCCGCACGGTGCGGGCGGAAAAGCTGCCGGATTTCGCGTTGACCGGCTGCGGAAACAAGCTGCCGAAGGTGTGCCAGCGCCAGACAAACAGGAGGGCGATGAGCGCGACGCTGACGGCGGCCAGGACGAGCAGGCGGCGCGCGAAGTCACCCTCGTCGCGGGCGTTGATTCCCGCTGAAAAAAACCAGCGGCGCAGACCCAGCACGCCCGCCGCGCCGGCGAGCAGGCAAACGAGCACGAGCGGTTGTTCCGGCCGGGCGAGCACGAACAGCAGCGCGACAAAACCGGCGTGCCCCAGCGCGGCGCTGGACTGGCCCTCGAGATAGCTGCTGAAGGCGAGGATGAGCCAGAGCGCTAGGAGCGCGCAGAGCGTGGATTCCAACCCGCCGAAGGTCCAGTAAACAAAATAGGCGGCCGTGGCGGTGAGCAATCCCGCCGCCGGCGCCAGCGACCGGTCGATGCGCGCGGCCAGCCTTTGGGCGACGACCACGGCGGCGACGCCAAAGACGATGGCCGAGAGCCGGCCGAGCAGCAGCATGCTCACGCTGCCGCCGCACAAGCGCTCCGCGGCGGCGAGCACCAGCGCGTGGAGCAGCGTGGAACTTTGCTCGATGGCGTCGCCGTTGTAATTGATGATCCGGCCAAATTTCGACAATCCGCTGGCGACCCAGTAACCGATGTGGGCGTCGTCGCGCCCGGCCGCCGGGAAGAGCAGACCGCCGAGGACGACGAGCAGCGCCGGCGCCGTCAGGGCGAGGAGCGCGTGGCGGATTTTTTTTTCGGGCGATTCCCGCCCTGCGGGAAAAAGCCGCTCCGCGTCGGTTTCGTGAGCGGCTTTGGGAGGTGGTGACGCGGCCATGACTGCAAGCCGGTCTTGCGTAAAGGCGCCGCGCCTGGGTGTCAATCTTTCCTTCCGCAAAGTTCCGGCCGCGCGCGCGGCGGGAAAGCGCGCCGGTGTCAGTTCAATACGCCGTGTCCGGCGGGACGACGACCTGCACGGCGGTGCGCAGGAGAATGCCGCACTCGAGCGAGATGTTCCATTTCTCCAGATACTCGATGTCCGAGGCGATGCGCCGCGCGATGTCGGTGCTCGACTTCGCTTCGCCGCGGAAGCCACGCACCTGCGCCAGGCCGGTGATGCCGGGTTTGACGAGCGTGCGCACGTGGTAGCTCGCAAGGAAGCGGGCGAACTGGTGGTTGTGCTCGATGAGGTGCGGGCGCGGGCCGACGAGGCTCATCTCGCCTTTGAGCACGTTCCAAAACTGCGGCAGCTCGTCGATGGAAAACCGCCGCAGCCAGCGCCCGGCGCCATAGACGCGCGGATCGTTGAGCGTGGCCTGGCGCGTCGCGTCGGAATCGGGCGTCGGCTGCACGCCGGCGCTGGCGTGGCAGCCGTTGACGCCCGCCGCCTGCTTCGCTGAATCGGCGGGCTGACGCACGTGCATGGTGCGGAATTTATAAATTCCAAACACCCGGTTCTGCCAGCCGGCGCGTTCCTGGCAATACAGCAACGGACCCGGCGATTGCAGCCGCTGGAGCAGCCAGACGAGCACGGCCACGGGCGGCAGCACAAAGAGCAGGATGGGCAGGGAAACGGCGATGTCGAGGCAGCGCTTGAGCAACTGGTTGAGCGGATTTTCCAATGGCTCCTCGCGCATCCCGATGAAGCGAAAACCGTCGTCTTCGATGAACGAGAGCGGCCGGCCCCAGTGCTCCTGCAAGTTGGACACCACGAGAAAGCGGGCGCCCAGTTGCTCGCAGGTGTCGATCATCGCGTGATGCTGCGGGAGGTCGTCCGGCATCGAGGTCAGGATGACCTGCGTGATGTGGTGCTCACGGATCACTTCCGCCAACCGCTCGCGCGTGCCCAGCCAGGGGAAGCCGCCGTGATTGACCTCGGTCGGCGGATCATCGGAAATGATGCCCATGGCGGTGATGCCCAGGAGTGCCTTGCGCGCCAGCCAGGGGCGCAACGCTTCCGCCTCGGCCACGTGACCGACGAGCAGGGTCTTTTCCCGTCGCCAGCCGTCGAAGAGCAAGCGTCCTAGCAAGTGCGGAAAATGATGGTTGGTCAGGAGCAGCAGGACGTAGAGCGAGGGCACGAAAAACGCGATGAACGTGCGCGAGATCGCCTGGTCCTTGGACGCCACGAGATAACCCAGTAGCAGGCCGGAGGCGTAGAGCGTTTGTCCCAGGCTGCGATTGTGGCTGGAGAGCAGCGTGACGCGGATCAGGCTGTAGCCCGCGCGGTGCAAGTGTCTGCTGCCCAATGCCTCGATCAGCAGGCCGACGAGCAGCACAGCGTTGTAACAGACGTAGGCTCGGAGAAATATCTGGCCGTCACCCGCCGGTAACTGCGAAAAGACGAGCACGCACGCCATCGTCCAAAACAGCGCGCTGACGAGCACGAACTGGCAGGCGGACCGGAGCGCCTGGAGTCCGGAGCTGCGTTGATTGATCATCGGGAGAAGCAGGCGGGAGGATTGCGGCGCATTCGGGAAATTCCCGTTTTGAGACCAACGCTCTCGTTAATACAAAGTGTGTTCAGCCTTTTATAACGGGAATTCGCGCTCCTTTGTTCAAGCATCCCGCACGCCACGAAGCAAGCCGTATCGGCACGACGCGGCTGGCCGGGATGATCCGCGGATTTATTGTCAGTATTCGGGCTTTTCGCCGCCTTCGCCGGGGGTTAAAACGGTGAACATTTTGTAACATGGGCGCCTCCGCACCGTCGTCATCGTCCGGTTCCGCGCAAGGCTCCTCCAGCCGGCGCCAGCAGACGGGTCCGCCATCCGCTTCGTATTTGCAACTTGCCCGCTATCTCTGGCCGGCGTTGCCGCTGCTGGCCGTGGCACTTGGCGGCGCGACGACGCGCCCGGCGCAAGCCGTCGTGCTCCTCGTGCTCGGCGCGCTCCTGCTCTGGCGCCCGCCATCATGCGGAGCCGGCTGGGGCTTAAACATCGTCTGCCTGGGTTTTCTGCTGCTCGGCGCGGCCTCGCTGCTGCCGGCGGCTTGGTTCGGGCGGGCCGCGACCGTGACCGGCTCCGCCTGGCGCGGCACGTTGGTGGAAGATTTCGGGCTGCCGCTGCCGGCGACGGCCAGTCCGCAGCCGTGGTTGACGCTCGATGGCCTCGTGCTCCTGCTGGCCGGCTTGTGCTGGCTGCTGGCGCAATTTTCTCAAGCTTGGACCGACGGCGAGCGGCGGACTGCGGCGCGGACGTTTGTGCTCGGCGCGGCGCTGCTCGCCGCCGTCTCCATCGGGGCAAAACTGCGCGGCGTCGAACCGCCCGGCTGGCACGCGGAATATCACTTCGGCCCGTTCCCCAACCGCAACCAGACGGCGAATTTTTTCGTCCTCGCCGCGCTGCTCGCGCTGGCCTGCGCGCGGCACGAATTCCGCGCCGGCCGCTGGGCGCGCGGCTTGGGCTGGGGCGCCGCGCTGGCCGCGCTGGCACAGGCGATTTTTTTAACGTATTCCCGTGCCGGCGTGGCGATGCTCTTCGCCGGCGCCTGCCTTTTTGCCCTGCTGGCGACCACGCGCCGTCGGAACGCGAACGCCGCGCCCATGTCGGACAGCACGCTGGCGCCGTCGCCGCCGCCGCCCACGCGCGCTTCCCGGCGATTGCCGGCGCTGGCGGTGGGGATTTCCATTTCGCTCCTGCTGCTGACGGGATTTTTCCTGTTCGGCGGCGATACGCTCAGGCGGTTTCAACCGGGCGAAGGAAAATCGCTGCCGGGCGCGGCGACCGCGGCGGTGGCGGCCGATTTCCGCTGGCGCATCCAAGCCGACGCGCTGGCGATGGATCGCACGCTGCCGGCGTGTGGCTTGGGCATCGGAAATTTCTCGGCGGTCTTCGCGCTTTTTCGCGAACAGAGCGCCAACGTGCCGGCGCGCTGCCGCCATCCCGAGAGCGACTGGCTCTGGCTGTGGTCGGAGCTGGGCTGGATGGCGATCGTGCTGGCCGTGGCGGGAGTCGAGCTGCTGGCCATGCGATTGTTGGCGCCAAGGAAAAGCGCGGCGCCGAAGACGTCGGCGGATCGCTCATTGCGTCTTGCCGCCTTGCTCGGGCTGGGCGCGTTTCTCGCGCACAGTTTTGTCGAGGTTTCCACCCATCGGATCGCGACGGCGCTCGCGGCGATCTTTGTCTTCGGCCTGGCATTGCCGCCTGCGGCGAAAAAGCCGTCGCCGCACGCCGCGAGCGTGCGCTGGTTGTTTCGGGCGGCCGGACTCTTGCTGCTCGGCGTCGGTGCGGGTTGGTGCCTGGCAGCGCGGTCCGGCGCGGCGTGGCCCGGATTGCTCGGAGTGGAAAACTTGAAAACCCGCGCCACGGCGGCGATGGCAGCCCACGATTACCCGACGGTGGTGCGCCTGACGACGGAAGCGCTGGCCATCGCACCGTTGGATTACCAACTCTACTTCGGCCGGGCGCTGGCCGAAGTCTCCACCGGCAGCGACGACGAGGCGGACCGCGCGGCGGACGATTTCCGGCGTGCGCGGGAATTGGAGCAACTGAACGTCGGATTGCCCGTGCACGAGGCGGCGGCGTGGCTGGCGGCGGACAACGGCACGCACGCGGCGCGCGCCCTGCCGGCGTTGGACGAGGCGTATCGGCGCGAGCCGGCGACCGGCGCGCGGACATTTTCCCTGGCCGTCGCGGCTTCCCTGCGCCCGCCGCTGGCAATGACCGCCGAGGGCGAGGCGTTGCGCGGCGGCCTGGAATTGCTGGCCCGGCGGCACCCGGCGCTGCTGCTCACTTTTCTCGAAAATTTGGCGCCACTCGACGCTCTTCCGCGTCTGGCCCAAGCTTGGCAACATGACGCTGAGCTGGCGCAGTTCAACGACTCGGAAAAGCGCACCTTTTTCCGGCTTTGGATCGAGAAGGGCGGCGACCTCGACAAGCTCACGGCGGCGTTGGAAAACCATCCGTCGTGGCAGCCGCTCGGCTGGCGTGCCTGGGCCACGGGCCTAGCGCAGGCGGGTGAGGACGAGCGGGCGTGCGCGCTGGCGGCCCGCTTCGTGCCCGCGCCCAAGCTGCCGCCGTTGCTCGACCCGTCCAGTCCGTCGCCAACGAGCGGCGGCCGCACGCTCGAACAACTGCAACAGGCCTTCCAATCTTCGCGCGCTGCGCTCACGCCGGGGTTGGAGCTTTTGCGTGCGCAACTCGACGCCAAGGATCGGCCCGGCGCGCTGCTGACGCTCACCGAGCTGACCGCGCGGCCCGGCGCGCCGGCGTATCTTTTTTATCTCCTTGCCCGCCTGCACGGGGAGGCACACGCGTGGCCGCAGGCATGGGCGGCGTGGCAGCGGTTCTGCGTCGAGACGCAGCAGCCGGATTGAATTCATCGGTGACGGTCCGAAGATTCAGGGACGTTTCGGCGAAACGTCCCTACCAGTAGGCGGTAGGGACGGCTCGCCGAGCCGTCCGAATTTTTTGGGAACTCAACCGCGCGTGGCGCGCGCCGCGAGTTCCGCCGGGCTGGCATCGCCGCTCGCCGCCGCGGTGCGCCAGGCCGGCTGCCCGCCGTGGGCGAGGACGGAGTGGATCATCATCATTTCACCGACGTTTTCCGGTGTGATGAGTCCGACGAGCCGGCCGGCGCGATCCACCACGGGCACGGCCGGGCAGGCGCACTCCTGCATCGCGCGGAAGGCAGTTTCAAAAGAAGCGCCGGCGGGGACGCTGGGGATGTCGGTGCGCATGACTTCGGCGACGCGCAGGCGCGGTCCGCCATTCTCGCTGCCGAGCGCGGCGATGAGGTCCTGGCGGGTGAGCACGCCGGCAACCTGACCCGCGCTGTTGACCACGGGGAAATCGTGTTGCGACCCGCGCAGCAGCAGCGCCACGGCGTCGGCCAGCGTGGCGTCGAGGGCGAGCGTTTTGAAGTCGGTGATGAGCGCTTCGTCCAGACGGACGTTGCGCGTGAGGTCCCGCATCTGCGCCGCGGTCGCTTCCTGGCCGGCGGCGAAGAAAATGAAAAACGCGATGAGCACGAGCGTCGGCCCGCCGCCGCCGAAGAACGCCCAGAATCCGAAGAGAATCGCGCAGCCCTGGCCGACGTTGGCGGCGATCTGCGTGGCGCGCGGATAGGGCAGGCGCGTGGCGAGCAGCGCGCGCAGCACGCGCCCGCCGTCCATCGGAAACGCCGGGATGAGATTGAAGATGACGAGCCAGACGTTGGCGATGAGCAGTTCCAACGGCAGGTTGTTTAATTGCAAAACATTTGCATCAGCGCCGGGATCGTGGAACGCGCCGCCCAGGCCGAGCGCGAGCGCGAGCACGGCGGCGATGACGACATTCACCGCCGGCCCAGCGAGGGCGACGACAAGTTCCTGCATTGGCTGGTCCGGCAGCCGCTCCAGCCGCGCGACTCCGCCGATGGGCCAGAGCGTGATGTCGGCCGTGCGGATGCCGTAGCGCTGGGCGGTCAGCGCGTGGCCAAACTCGTGCAGGAGCACGCACAGGAACACGAGCAGCGAGAAGACCGCCGCGCCGATGGCCGCCGGCGCGCCGCCGTGCTGGTAGCCGTTGAAGGCGAACCAGAGCGGCAGCAGCAGGAAGGTGAGGTGAATGCGCACGTCGATGCCGGCGACGCGCGCGATTTTGAAGGACCAGCGCATTTTTTGTTAAATCGAAGGATGATCGGTTCAGCGTGAATCGAGCGCGTAGGCGCCGTCGGGCTGGACTTTGATCGACGGTGGAATTTTTTCGCGTTCAAACGCGTCGTAGCCCGGCTGGAGTCCGCGCCAGAAGGCGAGCAGTGCGGGCTGCGCGGCGGCCAGCGGCGTGAGCACGTTTTCCCAGTTTGCGGCGTCGAGCCGGCAGGGGAAAAGATGCACGGGGATCATCGTGCGCTGGCCGCTTTGCTCGCGAGCGTCGAGCGCGACGAGATAAAGCTGCGCCGCAGCCCGGTCGCCTAGCGCGAGGCAGCCGACGCTCGCGGCGCCGCCGTGCAGGTAAATTTCGCTGCCCGGATGCGCGGCGTCGGTGGTGAGAAGGCGGTCGGAAGCGTTCGGATAATCGAGGCCGAGCGAGAGGTAAAAATTACTGCGCGGGTTGAACTGCGCCACCGTGTAAAAGCCCTCCGGCACCTGCCAGTCGCCCTCGCGCCGTTTCGGTCCGAGCCGGCCGCTGGCGCGCAAAATCGGGATCGTGCGCACGAGGCGATACGGCGCGCGGGCATGGGAGTTTGCGCCGGCGACGGCGGGTCGCGCCCAGAGTTCGAGCTGACGTTCGTGTTTGAAGCCGCGCAGAAAAATCGCGCGGGGCGGGTAGGCGACTGTAGCGGCGGCGAAGGCGGCGCGAATCGTTTGGGAAAAGCGGCGTCGTGCGTCGGCCACGCGGTCAGGCGAGTCGGGCAGGGATTCGTTGGCGTTTTCCTCAACCACGGCGGCGGCATTGAGTGGCGGCACGGAGGGATGCATCGTTGGCGCAGCCGGATCGACCGCGACGGTTTTGATAACTGTCGGCAATTTTGCCGGCGGGGTCAGTTTCAGTAACGCGAAACCCGCTGCAAAAAATATCAGCGCCAGCGCGCCAACCAGGACGAGTTTCACGCGAAAAAAAGTTTGTGGTGTTCCGCGCGGGGAATGTTCCGTTGTGGTGGATCGCGCGCTCCGTCGCGCGATGAATTGCGCCGTCAGGCGCCTGAATTAATCCAGAGCCGCTTGCGCGGCTAATTCAATCGCGCGACGGAGCGCGCGATCCACCCGACTTTTGCCGGAGACTCTGCTCTTTCGCTCTGCATTTGTGTGTTCCGCGAGACGCCGAACATCTAATCCGAAATATTTTCGCTGCTGCGGATTTAACGCAACTCCTTGCGATGAATCCAGACGCTTTGCACGATGCCCATCGCGAAGAGCATGATGATGAGGAACGTGCCGCCGTAGGAAATGAACGGCAGCGGCAGCCCGGCGATGGGCACGAGTTGCACGGTCATGCCCGTGTTCATAAAAACGTGCGTGAAAATGAGCGACATCACGCCGGTGACGAGCACGAGTCCGAGCTGGTCACGCGCTTGATAAGCGATGTAAAGGCCGGTGACAAGCAGGAACGCAAACGCCACGAGCACGGCGGCGTTGCCCACGAAACCAAACGCCTCGCCGGTGACGGCGAAAATGAAGTCGGTGTGCGCGATGGTCGTCGGCAGGAGGCCCTGTTCGACGACGGTGTTGTGCGCCTTGAAACCGCGCCCGCTCCAGCCGCCATTACCGACGGCGGTGAGCGATTGGATGATGTTCCAGCCCGTGCCGAGCGGGTCGGCCTCGGGGTCGAGGAACGAAAGAATGCGCGCGCGCTGAAATTCTTTTAACCCAAAGAAAATGCCGAGCGGCACCACGGCGACGCCAGTCAGGATGATGGACAACAAATAACGCACCGGGATGCCGCCGACGAAGAGCATCGTCAGCGCGACCGGCCCCCAGACGAGCACGCCGCCAAGCTGCGGCTGGAGCGCCACGAGCAACGCCGGCGGCGCGGCGATGACGCCAAAAAGTATGAGCTTCAGCATCGGGTGCATGCGTTTGAATTCGGTGATGAGCAGCGCAAACACCATGATGCCGCCGAGGATGGCGAGCTGCGACGGCTGGAGCGAGAAGCCGCCGAACTCCAGCCAGCTCTTCGCGCCAAAAACTTTTTTACCTTTAAAATGCGTCAGCACCAGCAGCGCGACGCCGAGGATGTAGGTCGGCAACGCGCCCCAGCGCACCCAGCGATAATCGGTGAGGCTGGTCACGAAAAAAACGACCAGGCTGATGCCCATCCACTGAATCTGCCGGCGATAGGAGACGAGCAGATATTTGTTCTCGCGCATGAACGTGGCGCAGTAGATGGCCACGACGCCAAAGGCGCACAGCGCGAGGATCAACGCGAGCAGCACCCAGTTAAAGCGGAAAAGTTTGTGCAGGTAGGGAGTCATGCGGCGGGAAGAAGTTGAGGGTTGAGGGTTGAAAGACCGGAGAAGAAAGAGCCAGGCGCGTCGTTCCCGAAGTTCGGAACTCTCAACTCTCAACCCTCAACTCTCAACTCCCCTCCGCCCGCGGCGGCGAGCAATTCGCGCGTGTAAGGCTCGCGCGGATGCGCGTAAAGCTCCGCCGCCGGCGCGCTCTCGATCAGCCGGCCGCGACGCAGCACGAGAACGTGATCGCAGAGGTGCTCGACCACGGCGAGATCGTGGCCGATGAAAAGATACGTCAGCCCGAGCTGCGTTTGGAGGTCTTGCAAGAGATTCACGATCTGCGCCTGCACGCTCACGTCGAGCGCGCTCACTGGCTCGTCGCACACGATGAACTCCGGCCGCGCCGCCAGCGCCCGCGCGATGCCGATGCGCTGGCGCTGGCCGCCGCTGAATTCGTGCGGAAAACGATGCGCCGCCGCTGCCGGCAGACCCACCTGGTCGAGCAACTCGGCAACGCGCGCACGGCGCTGGTTTTTGTCCCACTCGGAGCAATGGATTTCCAACGGCTCGGCGACGATGCTGCCGACGCGCTGACGCGGGTTGAGCGAGTTGAACGGGTCTTGAAAAATCATCTGCATCCGCCGCCGCAACGGGCGGAACTCGCGCTCGCTCAGCGCGAGAATTTCCCGACCCTCAAAGAATGCTTCGCCGCTGACGTGCGTGCCCGCCGGATGCAATTTCAGCAACGCCCGGCCAATGGTCGTCTTCCCGCTGCCGCTCTCGCCGACGAGGCCGACGGTCGTGCCGCGCTCGACGCCGAACGAAACGTCGTTCACCGCCGTGATCGCGCCGCCGCGCGCGGGGAAGGCGACGCGGAGATGGTGGACGGTGAGCACAGCGGGAATGAATTTTTGACAGAATTAACAGAATTTACAGAATTATTTCGGAGCGGGATTCGGCCGACAAGGGGCGGCGGAATTTTTTGTGATACTCCAAACTTTGCGCGCCAAAGTTGAGCAAAACGCCGATGTCCTTCCCGGTGGCGGTCAGGTAATTTACGAGTTGAACTGCGTGCGCCCGAACGAGCGCACTCACGGCTTTGATTTCTACGATCAATTCTTTTTCAACGAGCATGTCCGCGACAAACTCGCCAATCACTTGATCGTCGTAATGGACTTGAATTGATTTTTGTTCTTCAAAGTAAAAGCCGGCTTTGCGCAATTCGATGGCGAGTGCTTTTTGATAAACAGATTCCAAAAATCCAGGCCCTAGCGTTCGATGCACTTTCATCGCGCACCCGATGATTTGCCCGGCCAAATCGAAATCTCTCGCCATCAAAAAATTCTGTAAATTCTGTAAATTCTGTCTAAAAAACTCCGCTTACGGCTCGCGCAAAAATCCCGTCAGCGGACTGGTCGCGTGCGCTGTCTGACTCGTCGCGCCGAGGCCGATTTCCCACGCGGCGCGGCCGGCTTCGACGGCGGCGCGGAAGGCGTGCGCCATGCGCACGGGATCGCTCGCGATGGCAATAGCGGTGTTCACCAAAACGGCGTCCGCACCGAGTTCCATCGCCGCCGCCGCGTGGCTCGGCGCGCCGAGGCCGGCGTCGATGACGACGGGCACGGTGGCTTGCTCGATGATGATTTCCAACTGCGCGCGCGTTTCGAGGCCGCGGTTGGAACCGATGGGCGCGCCGAGCGGCATCACGGTCGCGGTGCCAGCGTCTTGCAAGCGTTTTGCAAGAACGGGATCGGCGTTGATGTAAGGCAGCACGACGAAATTTTCCTTCACTAAAATCTCCGCCGCTTTCAACGTCTCGACCGGATCGGGCAGCAGGTAGCGCGGGTCAGGATGAATTTCGAGCTTCACCCAATTCGGCAAACCCGCGGTCACCGCGAGCCGCGCGAGGCGCACGGCTTCCTCGGCGTTCATCGCGCCGCTCGTGTTCGGCAGCAGCAGGTAGCGTTGCGGATCGACGAAGTCGAGGATGTTGGCGAACGGATCGCGTTTGCCGCTCAGGTCCGCGCGGCGCAATGCGACCGTCACCAGCCCGGTGCCGCTGGCGGCGAGCGCGTCGCGCATCGCTTCGTTCGACGAAAATTTCCCCGTGCCCAGGAGCAGGCGGGAATCGAACGCGCGGCCGGCGATGTGCAGCTTTTGAAGTTGGTCGGACATCTGGAAAAAAGGACAGCCCGCAAAGATGTCATCGTTGCCGTCATTGTCATCACCGGCTAGAACGCGATGTTTTCCCCGATCTTCGGCAGCAGCAGTTTTTTGCCGGCGGCGCGGAATTTTTCCTGCGCCTTCGCGTGGTCGATTTTGATGGGCGGGAACGTGTCGTAATGAATGCCGAGCACGGTGTCGGCTTGCACAAAGTCGGCTGCGCGCACGGCGTCGTCCACGCCCATCGTGAAGTTGTCGCCAATCGGCAGCGCGGCGAAAATCATCCGCGACGTGAGGAAACTGGGGATCAACTGCATATCGAGCGTCAGCGCCGTGTCGCCGGCGTGATAAAACGCGCCTTCGCCGCTGTCGATGACGAAGCCGCCGGGGTTGCCGCCGTAGCTGCCGTCGGGCAGGGCGCTGCTGTGGATGGCGTTGACGAATTTCACCCGGCCGAAGTCGAAGTCCCGGCCGCCGCCGTGGTTCAAGCTCGCGCGCTTGGCTTCGGCGATGCCTTTGGTGGCGAGCCACTCGCCGACTTCAAAATTGGAGATCACCGTCGCGCCCGTGCGCCTGGCGATGCGCGTGCAATCTTCGATGTGATCGAAGTGCCCGTGCGTGACGAGGATGAAGTCAGCCGGCACGGCGTCCACGTCCACGATTTTGTTGGCGGCTTCGTTGGGCGTGATGAATGGATCGAAGAGCAGCACGCGCCCGGCGACCATGACGGAAAAGCAGGAATGTCCGTAGTAGGTGAGGTTCATGGGAAAGTTGATGGTTGAGAGTTGATGGTTGATGGAAAAAGTCAGCGGGTGAAAGGACACTGTTGGAAGCAGCGGCTCGCCAAATCGGTCCATCAACCATCAACCATCGACTATCAACCCTCCGCTCCCAACGGTCGCCCGTAAGCCACAAAGCGTCCGTGCCGATGCACGAGGCCGAACCACGCGGAATATCCGCCCTTCATCGCGTGCGGATCGAAGGGATAAATGTTTACGCCGCGCGCGCCTTGCGAGCCGGCCATGAGCAGGCGCCCGGCGGCGTCGCGTCCGAGAAAAATCATGACGTGCGTGATGTCCGGATGGCGCACGGGCTGGTAGGTGTTTTCCCAAAAAAGCAGGTCGCCGGGCTGCAAATGCGCTGCGAGAAATTTGTCGAGCCGCTCGGGCCGGCTGGCGTCGTCGCGCGGCGTTTCCCAAAGCCGGCCAGCGAGGCGCAAGCTCTCGTATTGGTCGCTCGCCGTGCGCGGCAACTCGAGGCCGGCGGCGTCTTGATAAAGCCAGCGCGCCGTGTTCGAGCAATCCATCGTCCAGCTTGTGCGTTGACCCGGCGGAGTCCAGTCACCGTTGTAAGCGATGCGCTGGTTGGCGAGGCGGCGGGCTGCCGCGAGGAAATCGACGCGCCCGTGGCTGGGCGGTGGCGGCGCGGCATCGGTTTCATTTTCTTCCGCCGGCCGTGGCGGCAACACCGTGGTCGGATGGTAAGCCGCCGCCGTCGGGAACAGTGGCGAGGACGGCGAAGGCAATTCGAGATTGTCCGATAGCGGCGCGGGTGACGCCGGCAGGGCGCGCGGCGGCGCGGAAACGACTGCCACGGCGACGGCGCGAGGCGGGATCGTCGTGATGGTCGTTGCCGTGGCAGCAGCGGTTGCTGCCGCCCACACTGGGCCGGCGCGTCGCGCCGCGGGCGCGGGAGTTTCATTGACAACCGGGGCTGCTGCTGGCGGTGGCGTGTTGCCGCTCGGCGCGAGCGGGATGACGACGACTTCACCCGGCGTCAACGCGTCGGAACGCTGTTGCGGATTGGCCGCGCGGATGGCGTCGGCGCGCACGCGGTAAAACCAGCTCAGGCGTGGCACCGTGTCGCCAGCCCGCGCGCGGTGCGTCGTCGTGTCCGCCAAGGGTTCCGCGCCGCGGGCCGCGTTCGTCGTCGCAAGCCAGCAAGCGGCGGCGAGCAGAACCAAACGACGGGTGACGCGGGCATTCATCAGGATGAGGCGCTCTGGTTTGGAACCGCAGCAGCCAGCGTGCGCAGCGCCTCGCCGGTCACGCGGCAGATGCGCCAGTCATCGAGCACGCGCGCGCCGAGCTTTTTGTAAAAACCGATCGCGTTTTCGTTCCAATCGAGCACCGCCCACTCGAACCGCCCGCAGTCCCGCTCGACGGCAATTTGCGCCAGCCGCGTCAGCAACGCCCGGCCCAAGCCGCGACCGCGAAACGCCGGGCGCACGTAGAGGTCTTCCAGATAAATGCCGGGCTTGCCGACGAAGGTGGAAAAATTGTGGAAAAAGAGCGCGAAGCCCGCCGGCGCGTCGTGGTCCGCGGCAGTGTTTTCCGCGAGGAGGACTTCGGCGCGCGGATGCGGACCGAAGAGTTGCGCTCGCAAGCCGGCTTCGTCGGTGACGACCTCGTGCGAGAGCCGCTCGAACTCGGCCAACTCGCGGATGAGGCTCAGGATCAGCGGCACGTCGTCCGCGGTGGCGGCGCGCAGGCGGAAAACGGGGGGCATTTGCGAAGGCGACCAGACGCCTCGTTTTTAACCGCCAGATTTTCCGGCGGCAAGACCGATCACCCGACGGGCAACTTTTCTTTCGCGCGCTGGATGGACGGCTGCAATTCGCGCTTGTGCCGCGACGCGAATCACAGACAATCGGTCGTGCCGCTGGGAATCTCCGGCGCCCGGCTGCACGCGCGCAGACAGAGCGAGTATGGTGAGCGGCCGGCGCAGTCTTGTTTTTCCCCTCCCGGCAAATCTCTATGGTCCGCCGCGTTCCCACCCGTTTTTTACTTTTTCCCTGTGCCCTGCTTGCCTCCCTCCTGCTTGGAGGCTGCGCGCAAAACCCGGCGGCAACATCCGCCGCGCACCGTGACAACGGCGATCGGCGGGCGTCCTGGCACCAGCGCTCGCGCTCGACGCTGCTCGCCGCGGTGTCGTCGGCCGCGACGGCAGACCTCGACGCTGAGGAGAGCCTGGCGCTGAGCAATTATTTCCAGGCGCAAAATTACTCCGGCATCACGTTGCGCCGCGGCTCGGGCAACCACCTCGAAGTCCGCGCGAAGATCAACGACCGCGAAGGCGTCTTTCTCATCGACACCGGCGCGCAGATCACCGTGGTCAACCGCGCCAGCCTCGGCAAGTTCAACCTCAGCGCGGTGAAGACGAGCGTGAAAGTCTATGGCGCGCTCGGCGGGCCGGGAGAAAAAATCGAGGCGGCCCTGGCCAGCAGCATCCAGCTCGGGCCTTGCACGGTCAGCCCGTTTTTGCTCGGCGTCAGCGATCTCGGCACGCTGAACTCCGGCCGGCAGCACGGCCGCGGTGAAGCGCGTTTCGACGGCATCATCGGCGCGGATTTGTTGCAAAATTTCTCGTTCGTCATCGACTGCCGCACGCCCCGGCTCTACGCCAAGGACGTGCGCACGCCCGACGGCTCCAGCAGCGCGGCCGAGGCGGCGCACCCCGGTCTCGGTTCGCTGTTGCGCGGACGCGATTACGTCGAGGTGGGGATGAAAAAAGTGGCGATCAGCGACTTCGAGATCAACGCCAACGTCAACCGCCGCCGGGCCGTGCTGCTCGTCGATACCGGCGCGGCGATCACGCTCTTCGACCGCACGCTCTCGCAGGAAGCCGGCATCGATTTCCGGCGCACGGATTACGTCGTCGGCGGCGCGGGCGGCGGCCGGCAGCGCATCGCCATCGGCACGGTGAACAATCTGCAAATCAACGGCCTGCAGGTGCGCCAGACGCAGATCGCCATCAGCGACATCTCCGGTCTCGGCGCGCAACTCCAGGAGCGTGGCCGCACGCCGCTCGACGGCTATCTCGGCGCGGATTTCCTGCGGCAAAAAGGCGCCGTCATCGACTGCGCCGGGCTGAAGCTGTATTTGAAAAACTGACGCCTGTGGCGCCTGTGCCGCGGCATTCTGTAGGTCGAGCGGATAGACGTTTGTCGCTGTTGCTACGGCGACGGGGGAGGATGCCGCCGCTGCTTTTTTGACTGCTGCTGCCGTCGCCGCTGATAGGCGGGTGGGGCCACTACTAACGGTGGCGGCGGTTCGCCGGGGCGTTGCGTCCAAGGTGCGCTGGGGTCGCACCATTGGCGCAGCCGTTCCCGCAGGGCCAGCAGATTGTTTTTTTGCGACTCGGCACCGAAGCGCACCGCGAGAACGGCGGCGGCCTTGAACTCCAGTGTGTATTGATCTCCTTCATCGCTGGTGATCGTGACGTGATTGATCTCTTCAATTTGCGGGTAGAGCAGCCGGCGGCGGCGCCAGACGATCGGTCCGAACCTGGAGAGAATCTCCACGCCTTCGCGCGTGGCGATGAGCCGTTGATTAAGAAAACCAAAGAGAAAGAGCGCCAGAAACGCCACGCCCGCCAGCGTCCCAAACGGCGAAGCCATGGCTTGCAGGAACTTGCCCGCCAGCAAGCTCGCCACCGTGAACCACAGTGCGGCGCCGACCATGCCCAGGATCATCGCCAGCGCAGGCACGCCCAGCCAGAGCGCGTGCATCACCGTGCGCACCACGAGCCGGTTGGCGGAGTCTTCCACCACGCGCAGGTCCGTCGGTCTGGCAAAGACGAGCGGAACAGTGGACATGGGCGGCGCGGCGGCGTGAAACGGGCAATGGCGGTTGTAGCCGCCGAGATGGTTGAAGGCGAGGCGTTTCGGTCTGCGGGCGGGGAAATTCCGTCCAAACTGCGCGCGGACAGAAAAGCGCGTTGCGTCGCAGCCGCGCGTTTTTAACAATGGCCGCCTGCCGCCGCCGGCTTCCCGCTCGCCCGCAACTTTTTCTCCGCCCGTGCCCAACCAATTCCGACAAACCCGCCGCAAGCTCAAAGCCGCCGGCGCCAAACGCAACCGCGCCCGCGCGGAAGTCATCACCACCGCCAAGGGCGACACGCCGGTTGCCACTACCGCCGCGCAAACCGACGCGGTGGCCGCGGCGGCGGGCGCGACGCGCGTCGGCTTGAAGTTTGAAGCCGGCTGGCACAAGCGGAATTTTCTGACCGAAGTGCTGCTGCCCTCGCTCTTCGCCCGGCGCGCAGGCGTGGCGCAGCCGACGCTGGGATTTCCCCAGCTTGCCCCGGCGCAGATCGGCGTCACCTGGATCGGGCACGCTTCGTTTTTGCTGCAAATGGCTGGCTTGAATATCCTCGTCGATCCGGTGTGGAACCTTTGGCTCAAAGGCATCAAGCGCCTGCGCCAGCCGGGCGTTGCGCTGCACGCGCTGCCGATGATCGACCTCGTGCTGGTGACGCACGCGCACTTCGATCATCTCGACCGGCGCACGCTGCGCGCTGTCGCGGCGAACCAGCCCATCGTGGTTCCCTTCGGCGTCGGCGACCTCGTGCATGACCTCGGCTTTCACCGCGTGCACGAGCTGGATTACTGGCACACGCTGGCGCTCGGCGAAGGCGATGGACGGCTGGAAATCACGCTCACGCCCTGCCATCACTGGGGGGCGCGGGTGTTGCACGATCAACACCGCGGCTTCGGCGGATTCGTCCTGCGCGCGGCTGGCGGGCGGAGCGTGTTCCATTGCGGCGACACGGCGTATTTCGAGGGGTTCAAAGAGATCGGCCGGCGCTGTCCGGTGGAGATCGCGCTCCTGCCCATCGGCGCCTACGACGCGCCGAGCAAACGCGCCGTGCACATGAATCCCGAGGAAGCCGTGCAGGCGTTTTTGGAACTCGGCGCGCAGACGCTCGTGCCGATGCACTACGGCACCTTCCGGCTCAGCTACGAGCCGCTGGCCGAGCCGCCCGCCCGCCTGCTCGCCCGCGCCGCCGAGGCTGGCGTGGCGGAAAAAGTGCGCGTGATGAACGAAGGCGAGCCGGCGGTATTTTAGGCGGCTCCCACCGGAAAGGCGTTGGCGCGCGAATCCGTCGGTATGGCGACCGACGACTTCAGCGACCCGCACAATTTACAGCCAGACGATCAGCCCGAGATCGAGCCCGAGGAATTTGGCGTCGGCGGGATGGCGTCCGCCGAACACGCGCGGAAAATCGAGGAAACGCTCCGCGGCCAGCCGGGTGTGCAGGAAGTCCACGCCGACCTCGCGCGCGGCGTGGTCGTGGTGAAATTCGACGCGCGCCGCACGCACGTGCCCGACTTGCACGACGCGCTCGGACGCGCCGGCTATGCGCCCTCGGCGGAGCCGCAGCGGTAACGGAAACGCTAGCCGCCGTTGTTCGTTGGGAGCTTCGCCGCCGCGGCGCGGTCCGCGAGCCAGAGCGTCTCGCTGCCAGCCGCGCTAGTGCAGATGCCTTGCGAGGGATAGCGGTCGGTCTCGCCCGGACCGTGGAGCACGGCGCGGAGCGTGTCGGCTTTGTCCTCCTTCGTCACCATGTAAAGAATCGCCGCCGCCGCGCAGAGCAGGGGCGGGGTAAAGGTGATGCGGTAGGTGGAAAATTTATCCACCCACGCCGCGCAGACGAGCTTGTCGCGCTCGCGCAAGCCCGTCGTGCCGGGGAACAGCGACGCCGTGTGGCCGTCCGGCCCCATGCCGAGCAGCACGAGGTCGAACCGCGGCTGGGCGTCGTCGTTGTCATGGAAAAACGCGCGCAACGTTGCCTCGTATTCCGCGGCGGCGGCGTAGGCGTCGGGATTTTCCGAGGGAATGCGGCGCACGTTTTCCGCGGGCAACGGCGAAGGCGCGAGGCGCTCGAGCATCGCTTCGCGCGCCATGCGGTAATTGGAATCTTTGTGGTCCGGCGCGACATGCCGTTCGTCGCCGAAAAACAAGTGCGTCTGCGCCCACGGCACGCGATCGCGGAAGGCTGGCTCGGTGGCGAGCAGTTCGTAGAGCGCCTTGGGCGTCGAGCCGCCGGCGAGCGCGACGGTGAACTGTCCGCGCGCGCGGGCGGCGGCGATGCCGAGGCGGACGAATTCTTCCGCCGCAGCCCGCGCGACCGCGGCGGCATCGGGCAACACCTGCACGCGCCGGGCGGCGGGATCGTTGTTGAGCCGGCTGCTGCTGCTGTTGGTGGTAACGATGGAAGGGTTCATTGTGGGGCGGTGGGAGGTTGCGCGGGGGAGCGGGCTTTGAGCTGCTCCGCGCGCCGGTCGAGAATCGCGTTCCAACTATCGAGCTTTTCCTTCTCCGCCGCGAACAGCGCATCGGTGGAATCGAGCACGTCGATGCTCTTGATGTGATCGCCGTTTTTGAGCGACATGACCACGTCGCCCTGGCCCTTGGTCACGCGGCCGAAGATCGTGTGGTGATCGTTGAGGTGCGGCGTCGGGACGTGCGTGATGAAAAACTGGGAACTGTTCGTGCCCGGCCCGGAATTGGCCATCGCCAGCAGGCCGGCTTTATCGAAACGCAGCTCGGGCCGGAACTCGTCCTCAAAGCGATAGCCGGCGTTGCCCGTGCCCGTGCCCTGCGGATCGCCGCCCTGCGCCATGAAGCCGGGGATGACGCGGTGGAAGGTGAGATTATTGTAAAAGCCGCGCTTGGCGAGATTCACGAAATTAGCCACCGTCATGGGCGCCTTCGAGGCGAAGAGCGTGGCGGCGATGTCGCCCTTGTCGGTGTGAATGACGACGCGGATGTCGGGCAGCGACGCCGTGGCGGGATTGGCCGGCGCGGGTGTCGGCGGCGCGGCGGCGAACGACGGGATTGCCGAGGTGGCAATCACAAGAAACGCGCCAAGGGCGCGGACGAAACGGCGAGGGGAGGCAGCTTGCATGAGGTGAATGGTTTGGGAGTGAAAACGTTTGCCGGCGGGAAGCCGCGCGTGCGCTGTTTGCGAAGACGCTGTCGGAACGGGCCTCGCGCAAAGGACGCGAAGGCGCAAAGGAAGAAGAAAGCAGCGGCAGGATTCTTTTCTTTGTCATCCTGAGCGAAGTCGAAGGATCGCTTACTGTCTGCCTTGGCTCGCAGCACGCCGTGAAAGCAGTTTGTTCATCCACCGAGCCAAGCATTCAGTAAGAGGTTTGGCTGCGCCTGTCTCCGCTGCGCTCCGGCTCTCAACTTCGCTCGGGATGACAGGTGGAAAAAACCTTCACAGCAGCTTCTCCCTTTTGCGGCTTTGCGTCCTTTGCGCGAGGCCCGTTCCGTCTGTCGCGAAAAAGGAGTTTTCCCGTCGCCAAAGCGAACGCTAGATTCCCGCGCCATGACCGCAGATATCCAGAGCCAAAACGCCATCACCCGCCTCGCGCTCGTGCAGATGGCCTGCGCGCCGGAGCCGGACGTGAACCGCCGCCGGGCCGTGGAAAAAATCCGCGCCGCCGCGGCACAGTGCGCGAACGTCGTCTGCCTGCCGGAGCTTTTCGCTTCGCAATACTTTTGCCAGAGCGAAGACCACGCCTTTTTCGCGCTCGCCGAGACGATCCCCGGACCGTCGAGCGAACTCTTCTCCGCGCTCGCCGCGGAACTGCGCATCGTCATCGTCGCCTCGCTCTTCGAGCGGCGCGCGGCGGGCTTGTATCACAACACCGCCATCGTGCTCGACGCCGACGGCAAGTTGCTCGGGCGTTACCGCAAGATGCACATCCCGGACGATCCCGGATTTTACGAAAAATTTTACTTCACGCCCGGCGACCTCGGCTTCCGCTCGTTCGCCACGCAGCGCGGCCAGCTCGGTGTCTGCGTCTGCTGGGATCAATGGTTCCCCGAAGCCGCGCGGCTGACGGCGCTCTCCGGCGCGCAGCTTCTTTTTTATCCGACCGCCATCGGCTGGCATCCGGGCGAGAAAGCCGAGTTTGGCGAGCGCCAGCACGCGAGCTGGGAAACGATCCAGCGCGGCCACGCCATCGCCAACGGCTGCTTCGTCGCCGCGGTCAATCGCGTCGGGCACGAAGCGCCGGCAGGCGGACCGGGCATTGAGTTTTGGGGCCAGAGTTTTCTGTGCGATCCGAGCGGGCAAATCGTGGCGAAAGCCAGCGTCGCCGACGAGGAGACGCTCATCGCGGAAGTCGATTTCGGCGCGGTGGAAACGCAACGCACGCACTGGCCGTTTTTGCGCGACCGGCGCATCGAGGCGTATGCTGATCTCGGCAAACGGCTGATTGATTGATTCGCCATTTTTTTTGCTCTTCTACCATGAAATCAATCTCCGTCGCTCTGACCGCCGCGCTCGTCGGTGTGCTGGCATGTGTCCTGGGCTGGGCGTCCGCAGCGCGCGCCGACGTGACGGCCGTGAAAGTCGCCGTCGTCAACGGCCAGCCGATCTATCATTCCAAGGTCCTCGTCAGCAGCCGCATGACGGACGACATCGACCGCGCGTTGCTCTTGCAGCAATACGAAAAAAATCCCGACCTCATGCTGCCCGCCGGCATGGACGACGAGACTTACCGCAAGATTCTCAACGACACTTACAAAGGCGACGAAGCCAGGCTCGTGCGCGAGTTGAAGAGCAAGGGCGTCACGCTGGAGGAATACAAACGGTTCATCACCGAAGAACTCATCCTCGCCGCGATGCTCAGCCATTTCGACAAACAGATCAAAGCCGGGTGGCTGGCTGAATTGCGCAAAGGCGCGGTCATTGAAAAAGTAAAGTAAGCGATTCCGAGCCGCTCGCAGCGGCGGGGGGATACGATTCTGTCCGCTGGGAAACCAACGTCTTTTCCGCTCCTGCTCGCTTGCTCTCCGCACGACATGCGTTCCCGAACCGTTAACGATCCATCGCCCGGTCGCTCTTCCGATGCCGATCCGGGCGGCGGCGCGGCGGGCAACAGCGGCGGATTGAGCGCCGCAGTCATCACGCCCGCCTCGCTCGGCTACCGGATGCCGGCGGAATGGGAGCCGCACGCCGCCACCTGGTTGAGCTGGCCGCGCGCGAGCGGCATTTCGTTTCCCGGCTGTTACGACACCATCCCGCCCGTGCTCGCGAAGATGGTCGCCGCGCTCGCGGAATCCGAGCCGGTCCACATCAACGTGCAGGATGCCGACGAGGAAGAAACGGTGCGCGGGCAGTTGCGCCAAAACGGCGTGGCCGACCTCGCCCACGTCCGCTTTTTTCACATCCCGACCAACGAGCCGTGGTGCCGCGATCACGGGCCGGTTTTTCTGACGCAACCCGGCGTCGATTTCCCGCTCGTCGTGGTCGATTGGGAATACAACGCGTGGGGCTGGAAATATCCGCCATTCGACCTCGACGACGCCGTGCCGACGCGCGTGGCCGCGGCGCTCGGCGGGCTGCCGGTCTTCTATCCCGGCATCGTGCTCGAAGGCGGCTCCATCGACGTGAACGGCAGCGGCACCGTGCTGACGACCGAGAGCTGTCTGTTGAACGTCAACCGCAACCCGAACCTCAAACGCGCCCAGCTCGAAGCCTATCTGCGCGGCTACCTCGGCGTGACCAACATCCTCTGGCTCGGCGACGGCATCGAGGGCGATGACACCGACGGGCACATCGACGACCTCACGCGTTTCGTGAACCGCACGACTGTCGTCACCGTGGTCGAGGAAGACGCGCACGACACGAACCACGAGCCGCTCCAGCACAACCTCCAGCTCTTGCGCCAGATGAGCGTGGAAGACGGCACGCCGTTGCGCGTGCTCACGCTGCCCATGCCCGCGCCCGTGCGCCGGGAAGGTCAGCGCCTGCCGGCGAGCTACGCGAATTTTTACGTGGCAAACAAAGTCGTGCTGCTGCCGGCCTTCAACGATCCCGCCGACGCCTGGGCCGCCTCGGTCTTGCGCGAAGCGTTTCCGAAACGCAAGATCGTGCCGATCAACTGCCGCGACCTCATCTGGGGCCTCGGCGCCTTCCACTGCCTGACGCAGCAGATGCCAGTGGTGTGAGCGAAGGCGGAAGGCGGAAGCGAGGCAGCTCGGCGCTCGCAGAAGACACTTGGTCAAGTGTCCATACGTAGCGTTGTCATGCTGAGCGCCAGCGAAGCACCTCTGCGCTTTCGAGCAGCAACGCCGTGTCGTCTGCGCAACAGACACGGCACCTCCATATGGCCACGCGAGATGCTTCGCAGGCGCTCAGCATGACAGCGAAAAAATTCCTTCTTCCTCTGCGCCTCTGCGTGAGGCTTATTTTCCGCCCTCCGCCTTCCGCCTTCAGAACGCCGTTCCCTTGCGCGTTGCCACCAGCCCCGCGCGCATGGCGTAGAGCGTCAGCTCGGC
>JAFAXH010000014.1 GCA_019241085.1 Verrucomicrobiota bacterium
CCTGAGCGGCCTCATCACGCCGTCGCTCGACGAAATGACGCATGTCGCCAGCGAAATGCAGCGGCTCGGTTTCAACACGCCGCTGCTCATCGGCGGCGCGACGACGAGCCGCGCGCACACCGCGGTGAAAATCGCGCCGGCCTACGAACACGCCTGCGTCCATGTGCTCGACGCCTCGCGCTCCGTTGGCGTGGTCAGCGCGTTGTTGAATCCCGAGCAGCGCACCGGCTTTGTCGCGGAAACGAAAACGGCTTACCAAAAACTCCGCGAGGATCACGCCGCGCGCACGACGGAGAAAAAAATGCTCCCGCTCGCCGAGGCGCGGGCCCGCCGCACGCCGATTGATTGGAGCACGAGCATCATCGACACGCCGTCATTTCTCGGCCGCCGCGTCATCGAAAACCAGCCGCTCGACGAACTCGTTCCCTTCATCGACTGGTCGCCCTTTTTTCACACCTGGGAACTGCGCGGCCGGTATCCCGGCATCTTCGACGATCCCTACGTCGGCCCGCAGGCGCGCGAGCTTTACGACGACGCCCGCCGCCTGCTCGACCGCATCATCGCCGAGCGACTGTTTCAAGCCCGCGGAGTCTATGGCTTCTGGCCCGCGAACAGCGTCGGCGACGACGTGCAACTCTACGCCGACGAAACGCGCGCCGAAGTCGTGCAGACCTTCCACTTCCTGCGCCAGCAACAGGAGAAACCGGTTGGTCAATTCAACCATTGCCTCGCCGACTTCATCGCCCCCGCATCTACTTCCGGCTCTCAACTCTCAACTACCCACTCTCAACTCTTCCGCCCCGACCACCTCGGCTGCTTCGCCGTCACCGCCGGGCACGGCGTCGAGGCGCTGGCGTTGAAATTCCACGCCGAGCACGACGACTACCACAAGATCATGGCGCAAGCCCTCGCCGACCGGCTGGCGGAGGGGTTCGCCGAATTCCTGCACCATCGCGCGCGGCTCGACTGGGGTTTTGGCCAAACGGAAAACCTCAGCAACGAAGACCTCATCCGCGAAAAATACCGCGGCATCCGCCCCGCGCCCGGCTACCCCGCGTGCCCCGACCACACCGAGAAGCCGCCGCTCTTCCGCCTGCTCGACGCGCCAGCCGCCGCCGGCATCCATCTCACCGAGAGCTGCGCGATGACTCCCGCCAGCAGCGTCAGCGGCTTCTACTTCGCACACCCCGAAAGCAAATACTTCGCCGTCGGCAAACTCGAACGCGACCAGCTCGCAGACTACGCCCGCCGCAAAGACCGCCCCCTCGCCGAATGCGAACGCTGGCTCGCGCCGTATCTGAACTACGACCCGGCGAAAACGACTTGAGAGAGGGAGCGCAGGCTTCCAGCCTGCCCCGTCCGGCATCCCTGCCGGATGGCTTTTCCAATCAGGTGGGGACACCTCGCCGAGGCGTCCGTAGAATTCTGTTGCCACTAGTTCGCGCGGGCAATCTCCCGCTCAAACAAGCAGAAAGTCATGGACGCCTGCGGAGAAGCGTCTCTTACCTGCTGCACACGATAGCTTGCCGGCGAGGCGCCGCGCTCCCCAACATCGTTGCAATCCGCAGCAAAGCCACTACGCCAAAAACAAACTGTTGGGGTTTTCTTCTTCGTTCCCAAGCTGCCCCTCGGGAACGTCTTCCCCTTGGGGGCGGAGCTTCTGCCTCACCTGACTTTCCCCAAATTCCGTCTGTGCTCGTGCTGGCAAGGAGATCGATCCCAGCGTTTTGCTCTCCACCCTCTCATGCTATTCTCCTTCTTTGCTGCGTATGCCTGCGCTCGACTATCCACACGTTCAAAAAGCCGTCGGCCAGCCTGCTCGGTTGGAGCGTCTGCCTCGCATTCGCATCGCGCAGATTGTCGCCGACCATCTCGGCTACGGCTGGTCCGCCGAGGAAATTCTCCGGCACTATCCGCACCTTTTCCCCGCGGAAGTCCACGCCGCTCTTGCCTACTACTTTGACCACCGCGAGGAGATCGACGGTGAACTCTCGATTGAGCTCGCCGAACTGGATCGCCTCGCTCAGCAGCCGTCTTCCGCGTTGCGCCTGCGACTGCTCGCGCTCCGCCGCGGTGATAAAGGCCGATGACGACGTTCTACTTCGACGTCCACGTGCCTGCTCCCATCACCGACCAACTCCGCCGCCGGGGAGTGGACATCCTCACGGCCCAGGAAGACGGCGCCGCCAAGCTCGACGATGCCGACCTGCTCGCGCGCAGCACAGCGCTTGGCCGCGTTCTCTTCACCCAGGACATCCGCTTCATGGCGCTGGCGCAAGACTGGCAACGCGAGGCACGTCCCTTTGCCGGTCTCCTCTTCGGACACCAGCTTCATGGCTCGATCGGCCAATACATCCGCGACCTCGAACTCATTGCGAAAGCCACTGAACCTGAAGAGTGGGCCGGGCGGGTGGAAAAACTCCCGCTCGGCTGAGCCTCGGTGACGAAGAAGAAGCGCGCTCCCCTTTCTGCCTCGTTCCCAAGTTGCCCTTGGAAACGTCTTCACCTTTTGAGCGGAGCTTCTGCTTCGCCTGACTTTCTGCTCGTTCCGCCTGTGCTCGTTGTCGGCAGGGAAATGGCAAGGCAAAGCAGGAGCTTCGCAAACAGGCAGGAGAGCCGTTCCCAAGTGTAACTTGGGAACGAGAGGCAAAATGTCTTTTATTGGACGCGATTTTCATTCCGATTATTGGATACGGGAGATGGAAGCACTTATCGAGCGACAGAATTTTTTGCTCGGATGTATTCGAAAGCTTCCTGCGGGTTAACTGTATATTTCTTGGCCGTGTGTGAAGCGCCATCGACTCCTTGATAAGTGTAGGTGCCGATTTCATAAATTGTCCATTTGCCCCACTGCGCGCCCTCGTAATATCCCTGCGGTGCTACGTGGATGTAGATGATTTCCGGGAACTTGACCGGTTTGTATATGTATTTCGTGTGATGAACAGTGCGCACTTCGCGCCGAATACCTCCACGCCCTACATTAGCTAATGGATCGTAAGACTGATAAACCTCTTGAACTGGCACGTCTACCATTGTTGCCAACGTGTATTGACCGTGGGTGTTTAACGAAAGAATACCCTGCTCCGGAATAACTTGTAAAACTGTTCCGCTGGCCTCTATAGCATATTGTTTCAAATCGATTTCCTGAGCTTGCAGCTTCGCTATTGCTACGAGTATTACGAGGAGTTGTGACAGGATATATGATTTCATGTGTTATGTGTTGAGTTTGAATAATCACAGGCTCATGTGGCTGACGGTGTCACTCCAGTCGCTCTCGACGGTGAGGCCGCCGATGGCTTTGAGGCGGAAGTTGTAGAGCTGGCCGGGCGTCAGGCCGGTGACGGCGAGGCCGCGCGTGGAGGAAAAAAGGCCGGCGCTCGTCCACGGGCCGGGCGGGTCATCGGCGAGGGCGGCGATGGCCTTGTTCGGCAGCGTCTGGTATTGCGCTTTGTAGGCGCGGGCGTTGGGGATGGCGCTGGCGCGCAGGGTCAGCTCGCCGGCGCCGGTGTTGTCGATGCGCGTGATGCTCGGGGTGGCGAGCGGCTGCTGGGTGCGGTTGGTTGAGACCGCGTCAAAGCCGCTGAGCAGCAGTTCGGCCAGGCCGTAGCTGACATTGCCCTGGATGACTGTCTGCACGTAGAGGGCGAGCTGGCGCAGGAGCAGGATGAGCGCGCCGCGCGCCTGGTCGCGGGCGGCGGTGGTCTGCGTGCCGCCTTGGCTGGCGGCGGCAATGGTGTCGGTGAAAGCCGTCAAGGCAGACTGAAGATCGGCTTTCGCTACCGTCGGAGCGGGATAAACGCCGGCGTTGGCATAAAGCCCGCCGAGCACGGCCCCAGCGGTTTCTTCGAGCACATGGTCGGCGGCGGAGGCGAAGCCAAGGGAGACGCGGAGGAGGGCCATTTGGGGGAAGTTGAGAGTTGGTAGTTGGTAGTTGAGAGCTGGAGAGGAGGGGAGGGAGTTAAAGAAGAGGCGAGGGCGGGGCATGCCGCGGAGCCGATGGCTGAAGGGGGAGCGGCTGCTGGTTGTCGCGGCTTGGCACGGGGCAAAGCGGCGGCGGAAACTGGTCAAAGGAGAGGCGACCGGGGTAGGCCGGGCGCTGATCGACAGGAAAACGCCGCTGGCGGGCTTGGTGCCGTGGCGGCAGCAGTTGCCGGCGACGCGCGGACAAGGGAATGCGCCGGGCAACCGGGTCGATCCGCCGCGCCGCAAACTCGATCCGGCGCGGAAGGCGGTTGGGAGAGGCGGATTGAACTCGTTCGGTCCCGCATCGAGTTAAGTTCCCGCCGCCGGCAGGCGCTTCCGCGACGCGGCAGGGTGCCAAAGCGGCCGCACAAAGTCCGTCGGTCGCGTTATTACCAGCATCAGGTGCGGTTAAACCGCCGGAAATGGCTTGCCGCAGGCGGCCGAATTATTCAGGGACGGCTCGGCGAGTCGTCCCTGACTTTCTTTGCTTGTTTGAGCGAAAGACCGTCCTCCGCGCAACGCACGCAACGGAAAATTCTACGGACGCCTCGGAATGGCATCCCTACCTGGAAAAGCCGTCCGGCAAGGATGCCGGACGGCGTGGGCTGGAAGCCTGCGCTCCCCCGCAGAATTTCTAACTCCCGCCGGCTGATGCCTCGCACGCCGGCATCATCATAGTAGTAGAAAGCAGGGCGCGCGGTGTGACTGGTAAGGGAAAGAATCGAATCACCCGCCGCGGACTTCTCATTTGGCAACGGTCCTGCTCTTCGAGCGAGGCTCCACGCCATGCCGTTCGCCCACGATTATTCGCCACCGCCATCGCAAGAAGAAATCTCCAGACGCCATCGGCGGATGCAGCAAGGCTTGAGCTTGGCTGCGACGCAGAGCGATTATTCTTTGGAGACGAAAACGTCTCCGTGGCTGGATGAGTTGCGGGAGTTCGATCAAGACCTTTGGTGGCTTGCCACGTTGCTGATTGCGATTGTCGCGACGTGTGGTGTTTACGTGTGCTGGGGGAGCAGTTCAACGCGCGACTCTTCTTCATACGTTGTGGCAAACCGCAGTCCGGCGATTGAACCTCGGATCGAAGCTCGTCGCGATGCGTTCGTGTCATCAGAACCGCTCGCGCCACCGGCGACGCGGACGATGATCGCTCCGCGCGGCGTTGTGCCCACGGCTTCATCGGCGGCGACGATTGACAACGCGCAGTTTGTGCAGGCGGATCAGGAACCATCCGCGGTGCCGCGTGCCAGTCGTTCGGCGGCGCTCCCGTATGTCGCGCCGATGCCATTGCCGTTACCGCCGCCGGCTTCTCCCTTGCCAACGCCGGATTTTGCAGCCAGAGACCGGCGCATCGCGGAGTTAAAGGAGGAAGCAGAGGCCTTGGACAATTTTATCCGGCAGATTCGGAACAATCCTTACGTCTCGCATTCCGCGGAACCGGGCCACTATGGCTATTATGCCTGGCAATTCGTCCGCGGAAGCTTTTTGCTTCAAGAAAAGTTCGATCCCTACATGAAGCGATTGGATAAGCGGCGCGACGAATTGCGACGCGAGAAATGGCAGTTGGAGGGACGCTAGCAGACGGGGCGCAGCTTTCACCACGACGGGATCAGCTTTTCCAAACTCAGGCTCGCGGCGAGCGTGTCGCTGGTTTAAAAAAATCTTACGAATACAAACGCTGGCTCGCGCCGTATCTCCCTTATTCTGCGACCCAGACGGGCGGCGTGGGCGACGTCTGAGCGGAGACATAAGATTCTCTGCTGCAAGTGCCAATGCTTTCCCTGCTTGGCATAAGCATTGCTTAACAAATGCGCGTTGTCCCACCTCAAACGCAGCCCGCACTGACAGAAATTTATGGAAGATAACACCGCTACAAGCCGCCCGCCGTCGTCCAGTTCCAACGAGACGCACTCGGGCTACACACCGATGGTGCGCTTGACGCCTCCCGGCCGTCCGGTGCGGCGTAAATACTTGGGAACCATCATCCCCACTCCTGAGAGCACGCCGACGACGGACACGGCTGCGGCAAAACCGCCCGTGACGCCCAGCAGCGATTTGAGCAGGCCGATCACGCCTGCCGTTGAGGGTTCACGGCCCGCGGTCAGGATCGGTGAGGAAGTGGAAGTCGCCGCTGGGAGCCATGTCTCGGGCCGTCCTGCTGGCAATGGCGCCGGGACGGGGGCGGCAACGACCCCCGCGTTCCGAGGGGTTTCGCGCCCGACCGTGCGGGTGAATGGAAATTTTGGCGGCACGACCGCGCCCGTGGCCCAACCGTTGCCGCAGGCGAGCACCGGCGCTCTGGTCACGCAAGCCTTGAGTTCGCCGCGCTTCGCGCCCTCAAGCTCGCCGCGTCCGTCGATCGCTCCGCTGGCCCCGATGGGCCGCACGGGTGCGTCGCGGCCTTTTGTGACGCGGGAATTTTCCTCGGCGCGCTTCAAGACGCGCCGCTTTGAGGGGCCGGTGAAGCCGGCCGTGGAATCGTCCGGCGACTACGCGCCGATTCCCGCCGAGCCGGTGGCGACGGCCGCCCCGGTGAGCGAGGCAACGTCCGCGCCCACGCCGGCGATTGCCGAGGCGCAGGAGGGGACGGCCACCGTCTCGCAGCCCGCGCCGGTTGAGACTCAACCGGTCTTGGAGCACGATTCGCAAGCCGTCACGGCGATGGTGGAAGAAGTGGCGTCGGCTCCGGCGGCGAGCGTCGAGCCCGAGGCCAAAGCCGAGGCGGCTGAGCCAGCCGTCGAGGCGCCGGTGATCACGTCCGATCTCGTCGCGCGACCCGCTACGGCCGCCGTCGCGGAGGAGCCGCCCGTCGCCGCCGCCATCGAGCAGCCGGCAGCCGTCTTGGAGGAGGTCAAAGCCGAAGTCGAGCCGCCGGTTGCGGTGGTCGAACAGCCGGAAACGGTCGCCGCGCAACCCGAGGAGGCAGCCGCGCAGCCGGAAACGGTGGTCGCGCAGCCCGAAGCGATGGTTGAGCAAAACGAGGCCGTTGTCGCATCGCCCGAAGCGGTGACGGAGCCACAGCCTGAAGTCGTGGCCGAACAAGCTGAGGCGGTGGTTGAACAAGCTGAGGCGGTGGTTGAACAAGCTGAGGCGGTGGTTGAACAACCGGAAACGCCGGTGGCCGAAACTCCCGCCGTGGCCGCGGTGGAGACGGTGCCCGCGCTGGTCGAACCCGTTTCGCCGGTGGCCGAAACTCCCGTGGTGGCCGCCGCCGAGGCAGCGCCCGCGCCAGTCGAAGCCGTTGCGCCGGTCGAACCGGTTGTAGCGGTGGCTCCCGTCGAATTACCCGCGCCAGCAGCGGCACCAGTCGCGGCGGTCATGGTGCCGGAGATGGTGGCGCCGCGTCTGCCGCAGGTGGCGCCGGTGTCTGTGGAAGCGGGTCACGCGACGGCGGACCTGACGCTGAGTTTTGAAGTCGATTCCCTGCTGTTGACGCCGGGTTTTCAGCTCGGCGCCGTGCTGCTCCGCGCGGTTTCCAACACCGTCTGCCTCCAGTTGGCGACGGCGGACCGCCCGCAGCAGCCGTGGTTGTCGAAGATTTCCTTTGCCATCGACTCCGTCGGACTCACGGCGGATTCGGCGTTGCAATCGCTCACGCTCAAGCCGCTGACCGACCTCACGCAGGCAGTCGTTCCGTCACCAAAGATGGAAGTGAACGCCGTGCAGTTGGTGGCGGGCGCGGGAGCGGGTCCGATCCATGTGTCGCCTTCGAGCCAGACGGCGACGGCGGTGCAGATGAGCGCCAACTTCGTGGTGACGGGGATTGATTTCACGCCGCAGTTCGAGGTGGCCGCCGTGCACCTGGCGCTCCGGTCGCCCACGGTGAAGCTCAAGCTGGCGAACCTGTTGTCCAACGTGGCGCCGAAGAACTTCCCGCCGGAGTTCGACCTGCAATTCGTGGAACTCACGCCGGAGCATGGCTTCAGCCGCGTGGAACTCACGCCGCACGCGCGCTGAGCGGGCACGCCCGCACGCACGCGCCGGCACGGTGTGCTCACTCCCGCCGCCGTGGGATTAATTTCTCCAGGCTCGGATTGGCGGCGAGCACGTCGCTGGCTTTGACGAAGGTTTTCACCAATTCCGCCGGCGACGAGCCGGGGCCGGTGACGACTTCCAGCTCGCGCGGCGTGACGCGCACTTCGCCGACGAAGCCGCGCAGTTTGATCGTGCATTCGGCGTAGTCGGGCGGATAGGCGACCTTGGCATCGCCGCTGGCGTCGGCTTCGACTTCGTCGATCACGTCCTCGATCTTCACCGGCTCGGCGAAGGTGAAGGAGACGCGGCTGAAAAGATCGCGCAGCGCGTCGTTGAGCTGCGGGTCGGAGAAGACGGCGATCTCGCGGATGTCGTGCAGATCGACGGCGCGCCGGTAATCGTCGGGCCGCGCCAGATCGAGTTCGTAACCAAGGTCGAGGATGAAATCAGTCGTCGTGATCGTCGCGTTGGGCGGATCGACGGCGAGGGAGATTTCCTTGCGCTTGTAGCCGCGCGCGACGCGCAGACGTTCGAAGAGATCGCGCGCGTCCCGGTCGAGGTCAGCGGCGCAGATCGCGGTGTCGAACTGGCGTTCGTAGAAATGATCGGGCAACGCGGCGGGGACTTTGTGGAAGCCTTTGCGGAAGCCGGCGAGGGCTTTGACGTTGCCCGGCCGGGCGCCGACGAGATGCACGTCTTTGGCTTCGGCGCGAGGGAGTTGGCTGGAGTGCGCGGACATGTTTTTTGGGAGCTAAAAGGTAGCCCAAAACTGCGTCCGGGGCGAACGATTTCCCGGTCGCGACGCGATGTTTTTTTCCAAAAAAATGCGGCGAGTTCCGCGCCGCGCGCGTCCGCTCAAACTTTGATCCGCTGCGTCTTGCTCTTCGGCTGCAAATCGACGGGGATCGAGCCGACAAAACGCGCAGACAAACCGAGCCGGGAAAAGATGTCGCGCACCTGCGCGCTCGTCAGCGACGGCGGCTCGTCGAACTCCATGTAAACGATGTCGTGATTGCTATCGACCTTGTAGCGCAGGCCGACCTGGGCGCTGAGCGCGTGGTCCAACTCCATGATTTTGTCGAGCGCGCGGACGCCGGGGACATAGACTTCGAGTTCAACCATAAAATTAGGAAGCGGCTGCGGTGGGGATGGAAATATAGCTGGCTTAAGCTCGGGAGAAAATGGAAAAGATGGCGCGCGCAATTCTTCTTTGAGTTTTCCCCGGCTTTAGCGTTTAGGTTGGGGGTCTTTGCGCCTCGCCGGCGATTGTCGTCATCATGCCCAAGAATCCCGACCTTAAGAAAATCCTGCTCATCGGCAGCGGTCCCATCGTGATCGGCCAGGGCTGCGAGTTCGACTATTCCGGCGTGCAGGCGTGCAAGGCGTTGAAGGAGGAAGGCTACGAGGTCGTGCTGGTGAACTCGAATCCGGCGACGATCATGACCGACCCGGAGTTTGCCGACCGCACTTACATCGAGCCGATCACGGTCGAGGTGATTGAAAAAATCCTCGCCCGCGAACGGCCCGACGCGATCCTGCCCACCCTCGGCGGGCAGACGGCGCTCAACGCCGCGATGGACCTCGTGCGCGAGGGCATCCTCATCAAGCACGGCGTGAAGTTGATCGGCGCGAACGCCGAGGCCATCGCGAAAGGCGAGGACCGGCAGCTTTTCAAGGAAGCCATGCTCAAGATCGGCCTCGACGTGCCGCGCTCGGGCATCGCGCACAACCTCGACGAAGCGCGCGAGATCGCGCGGCAGGCCGGCGCGTTCCCGCTCATCATCCGGCCGGCGTTTACCCTCGGCGGGCAGGGCGGCGGCATTGCTTACAACCGCGTCGAGTTCGACGAAATCATCACGCGCGGCTTGAGCTTGTCGCCGGTGCACGAGGTGCTCGTCGAGGAGTCGCTCCTGGGCTGGAAGGAATACGAGATGGAAGTGATGCGCGACCGGGCGGACAACTGCGTGGTCATTTGTTCCATCGAAAATCTCGACCCGATGGGCGTGCACACCGGCGATTCGATCACCGTCGCGCCGACGCAGACGCTCAGCGACCGCGAGTATCAGCTCATGCGCGACGCCTCGTTCGCCGTCATCCGCGAAATCGGCGTCGAAACCGGCGGCTCGAACATCCAGTTCGCCGTCGATCCGCAGACGGGCCGGATGGTCGTCATTGAAATGAATCCGCGCGTGTCGCGCTCGAGCGCGCTCGCGTCGAAGGCGACTGGTTTCCCGATCGCGAAAATCGCCGCCAAGCTCGCCGTCGGCTACACGCTCGACGAATTGAAAAACGACATCACGCGCGAAACGCCGGCGAGCTTCGAGCCGACGATTGATTATTGCGTCGTCAAAATCCCGCGCTTCACGTTTGAAAAATTCCCGCAGGCCGACGCGACGCTG
>JAFAXH010000015.1 GCA_019241085.1 Verrucomicrobiota bacterium
CGCGCCATCAGCAAACGACCGCTAGCCTTCCGCCGGAGCCGGCGCTTGGGAGCGCGAGATTGAAACGATCACCAGCGGGTTGAGCACATGCACCTCGTCGTTTTCCTCGGTCACAAAAATTTGACCGCCCTTGGCAGACATGAAGAAGAAATCGGGGTGGGGCACCGCGAGCAATTTCCCATTGGCAAGATGGATAGTGAACGGCAGGAAAGGCTGCGCGTGCCAATATTGTCGCAGGGTCGAAATCACGGCGGAAATTTATCCTAAAAATCGCCCGGCACAATCTTGTCGCGCCGCACGGAATTTTTCATTCCCCGCCGGCAATTTTTTCCAGCGCCCGACGCTGCTTCGCGCGCTGGCGGGCATTCAATTTGACGCCGGACCAAACCAGGAAAACGCCCAACGAGCCGGTGACGGCGAGTGTGCTCCAGAGCACGGATGTCGGCTGGCCGGGTGGCTGGGTGACGAGTTGCCAAAGCGCCGCGAGGCCGAGTGCGCCGCAGGCAAACGCGCTGAGAAAAATGGCAGCCCGCGAGTTCATCCGAATCCAATCCAGCGCCGACAGCCACGGCCGACGCCGATTTTATATCACGGATAAAAATCGTCCACCGTCGGCAGCGGCCGGGGATTGCCGGCGTCGGGCAGGGAGATGCCGGCAACGGCGCGGATTTCGCGCACGGCGCCAGCGTCGGGATACTCGAAGACGCGGCCTTCGTAGTTGCGGATGACAACTTTTTCCCGGTCGTGATAGAGCACGTAGTTCGGATTGACCGGCACCTTGCCGCCGCCGCCGGGCGCGTCGATGACGTATTGCGGGATCGCGTAGCCGGTCGTGTGGCCGCGCAGCCCTTCGATGATTTCCAAGCCTTTGCTCACCGGCACCTGGAGATGGCTGGAGCCTTGGATGAGATCGAGTTGGTAAAGGTAATACGGACGCACGCGGCAGCGCAGGAGCTTTTGCACGAGCGGCTTCATCACCTCGACGCTGTCGTTGACGCCGCGCAGCAGCACGCTTTGGTTTCCCAACGGAATGCCGGCGTCGGCGAGGCGTTCGAGCGCTTCTTTCACCTCGGTCGTCAGCTCGCGCGGATGGTTGACGTGAACGCTCATCCAGAGCGGATGATATTTTTTCAACATCGCGCACAGCGCGGGCGTGATGCGCTGCGGCAAAAAGATCGGCACGCGGCTGCCGATGCGCAGAAATTCGACGTGCGGAATCTCGCGCACGCTGCGCAGGATTTTTTCCAATTTGTCGTCGGTGAACAGCAACGGGTCGCCGCCCGAGAACAACACGTCGCGCACTTCGGTGTGCGCTTTTAAATACTCGATGGCGCCTTCAAAATTCGTGTGCAATTCCTGCTCGCCCGCGCCGCTGACGACGCGCGAACGCGTGCAATAGCGGCAGTAGCTCGCGCAGCGGTCCGTGACCAAAAACAGCACGCGATCCGGATAACGATGCACGAGGCCCGGCACTGGCATGTCATGGTCTTCGCCGACGGGGTCGGCCATTTCCCACGGCTGGACGAGCGATTCTTCCAGGCGCGGCAGGACTTGCCGGCGGATGGGGCAGTGCGGGTTGTCGCGCTCGATGAGGTTGAAAAAATGCGGCGTCACCGCGAGCGCCAGTTTCGAGCCGGCGACGCGGACGCCGGCGCGTTCTTCGGGCGTGAGGACGAGGTGCTGCTCGAGCTGCGCCAGCGTGGTGACGCGGTTTTTGAGCTGCCATTTCCAGTCATTCCACAACGCCGGAGGCACGTCGGGCCAATAGCCTGGCGCGGGCGAGCGGAAGTCGGTGCTGAGATCGGCGCTTCGAGGCGCCGGGACCGGTTTGGGCACGGGCGCTTCGCTCTCGGCTTCAGCGCCCGAAGGGGGAGGAGCGTCAGCCGCCGTGGCCTCGGTGGCCACCGAGCCGGCTAACACCCCACTGGCCGCGTCTGGCGCGGCGAGGGTTTGATTCATTTCGATGGTTAATCGCGGGTGGAAAGCTAAGGCGTCGCACCTCATTGTCAAATTTGTGAACCGTGGGATGTTTCCCTCGGGCCATGCGGCAGCAGGTCAGTGTTTTGAACGTGCCGCAGGGTCCGCGTGTCGGTTTTTACATCCTCAAATCCCGTGCTTCCCGTGATCTCCCAGTCCCAACTCCGCCTTCAAAACCGCCGCAGCCATTTTGCCTTAGCCACGCTCACTGCGCTGCTGGCTGTCGCGCTGCTGCCCACGACGCTGAACGCGCAGCAGCAACCGCCCGCGCAACCTTCCGCCACGGTGCCGACGCCCGCGCCGCTCCAGCAGCCGCCAGCGACCGGCTCGGCGGCGAAAGTCGAGGCGCCGCCAAGCGCCGGGATGAATCTCGCGCGGCAGCTTAACGAGGCGTTTATCAACGTCTTCGAGCACGTCGCGCCGGCGGTGGTGGTGGTCGATGTTTCCAAAAAAGCGAGCGCCGACGGGGACAACAATCCGATGGAGTTTTTCGGCGACTTTTTCTTCCACGGCCAGCCGGATGAGGACAGCAGCGGCGGCAATGGGAACGGAAACGGCAACGGCAATGGCAACCGCCCGCGGCGGCAACCGCAGCAACAGCGGCAAAGCCAGAGCGAAGGCAGCGGCTTCATCATCCGCGCGGATGGTTACATTTTGACCAACTTCCACGTCGTCACCGGCGGCGACCAGGTGCGGGTGCGCTTAAAAGACGGCAAGACATTTTCCGCCAAGGTGATCGGCTCGGATGAAAAAACCGACATCGCCGTCATCAAGATCGACGCGCAAAATCTGCCCACGGTGGAACTGGCCGACAGCGACGCTGTGCGGGTGGGTCAGCTTTGCTTCGCCATCGGCGTGCCGTTCAAGCAAGACTACACGTTTACCCAAGGCGTCGTCAGCGCGAAAAACCGCAACAACCTCAACGTCGCGCAATACGAGGATTACATCCAGACCGACGCATCCATCAATCCCGGCAACTCCGGCGGGCCGTTGCTGGACCTCGACGGTCACGTCATCGGCATGAACACGCTCATCAACGGCCTCAATCGCGGCCTGGGCTTCGCCATTCCCAGCAACATGCTGAAGGAGATCGGCAATTCGCTCATTGCGAACGGCCGCATCATCCGGCCTTACATCGGCGTGCGCATCGAGACGCTCAACGAAGACAGCGCCACGAACGGCCGCGTGGACCCTGCGACGCTTGGCAACACGCGGCGCGGCGTCATCGTGCGCACCATCGAGCCGGATACACCGGCGTATAAGAGCGACCTCAAGCCGGCGGACATCATCACCGAAGTCGATGGCCAGCCGGTGAACAGCGACCGCGAATTGCAGAAGCGCATTCTCACGAAAAAAGTCGGCGACGTGGTGCAGCTCACCGTGATCCGCCGCGGCAAGACGATCAAGGTGCCCGTGACGACCGGCGAATTGCCGAGCGACGTGGCTGCGGCCAACAACACCGGCGGCAATCGCAACCGCCTGCCGCAGCCCGACAACGAAAACAACAACGACTCCGGCAGTGCCGGAAGCAACGGGCGCAATGGCAGCAGCGGGCGGTCATCCGGCGGCAACGGTGTCACGGCTCCCGCAGGCGGCAATCTTTTCGGATTGCAGGTGCAAAAAGTGACCCGCGAACTCTCCGAAAGCATGGGCCTGGAAGCTGACGCGGGCGTCATCGTCACCAGCGTCGTCGAGGACAGCCCCGCAGCGCGCGCCGGCATCCGGGTGAAGGACGTGATCACCGAGATCGGCGACCGGCCGGTGACCGACGTGGACTCATTAAAAGAAGCGCTCAAGGCGGCGGACCCGAAACGCGGCATCGACTGCTACGTGACGCGCGGCGGCACCAAGACGTTCGTGGTCATCAAGGGAAGTTAAGTCCACGCTTGGGCGAGAAAAATTCCGCAGGGCCGGCCGGCAGGATTTTTCCTCTGCGGCGGACGGTGTTCAATTGCCTGCGGGACGATTGGACGCCCGATTTTTACGTGCAAAATGCGCGCGAAATGTGAATGCTCAATTCACCGCGCCGGCCGGTCGTTTTCCCCATGTCGATCAAACCTCAAGTCCTCGCCGAGATCGGCCGCGGCCAGCGCCGCGAGTTGCTCCAGGCGTTGCGGCGCGCGGGCGGCGACGGTTGCGGCGTCAAGGAACTGGCCGCTCGCTTCGGGCTGAGCTACATGGGGGTAAAGCAGCACTTCGTGCGGCTTGAGCGCGAGGGCTACATCGAAGGCCGCCGCAAGCACAAACCCGTCGGGCGGCCGGAGCTGATTTATCGCCTCACGCCGCGCGGCCACGATGTGCTCGGCGGGCCGCTGCTGGGCGTCGGCGCGACCACCGTCGAGAGCAACGGTGTCGTCAACAACGCCGGCAGCACCACCCGGCTGCACGGCGGCTCGCAGTTGGTGATTCAACTGCTCGAAGCCGTGCGCCAGACCTACGGCGCCACCGCGCCGGACAAGCTTCTGTTCACTCTCTATCAACGTTGCGCGGAGGATTATCGCGCCAAGCTCCCTGCGGCGAATTCCACGTCGCTGGCGGAGCGAGCTTCCGGGCTTGCCCGACTGCGGGAGAGCGATGGCTACGTTTGTTCCCTCGATCCTGCCGCCGGCTCGCCATTTCACAGCGGAAATGGCAACGGCGCGCGGCACGCCGCGTCCACGTTGCGCGTGGTCGAGGTCAGCACGCCGCTGGCGGATTTATTGCCGCGCTTTCCGATCCTCACGCGCTTAGAAAGCGAGCTGTTCGAGCGCGTGCTGCTCTGCCCCGTGCAGCGCACTGACGAATCCAACGCCGACGGCTATCGCTGCGTTTATTACCTGGGCCGGTAAAAGAAAAAACGAACGCCGCGCGCTGCATTCGTCGGCTCAGCCTTCCACCCATTCGGCGTGGTAGTGCGAGCATTCGTCTTTGATGCGCGCGACAATCTCGCCGCGCCGGTTCGCGGCCCAATCGGGCATCACCTCGCGCCAGCGCGTTTCGCCCGGAATGTAAAACGCAAACGGCTGGCCGTAGCGCGTCGGCGGATCGATGTAAATTTTGATCCCCCCGGCGTGTTCGCCTTCCGAATAGGTCAATTGTTTCCAGCCGATGTGGACGCGAAAATTCTGCGTGGCATTTTCGTCGGTTTGCGGAGGCATGTTACGAAAAAATTAGGCGAAAATTTTAGACTCGCCACCTGGCGCAACGTTCACAATTCCGCGTCCGTCACCGCGCCCCGCGAGGCCGGGCTGACGAGCCGCGCGTATTTCGCCAACACCCCGCGCGTGTAACGCGGCGCGGGCGGCTGCCAGGCGCGCAGACGGGCGGCGATTTCGCCTTCCGGCAATTCCAATGTGAGCGTGCGTGCCTCGGCGTCGATGGTGATTTTGTCGCCCTCATTCACCACTGCCAATGGCCCGCCGACGAACGCCTCGGGCGTGATGTGACCGACGACAAAGCCGTGCGAACCGCCCGAAAAACGGCCGTCCGTGATGAGCGCGACTTCCTTGCCCAAACCGCGTCCCATGATCGCGCTCGTCGGCGACAGCATCTCGCGCATCCCCGGCCCGCCGCGCGGACCTTCGGAGCGAATGACAACTACGTCGCCGGCGACGATGCCGCCATCGAGAATACGTTGCAGCGCCGTTTCTTCCGATTCAAAAACCCGCGCCCGGCCGGAGAAGCGCGTGCCTTCCTTGCCGGAGATTTTCGCCACCGCGCCCGTGGGCGCGAGGTTGCCGTAAAGGATGACGAGATGGCCGGTTTTTTTAATCGGATCGGTCAGCGGCCGGATGATCGTTTGCGCGGCGGGATACGGGCGCGCGTCGGCGACATTTTCCGCGAGCGTCTGGCCCGTGACCGTCAGGCAATCGCCGTGCAGCATCCCGGCGTCGAGCAACGTCTTCAACAACGGCGTCAGTCCGCCGATGGCGACGAGTTCGCTCATCAAATGTTTGCCGCTCGGCTTGAGGTCCGCGAGCACCGGCACCCGCGCGCCGATGGCGGTGAAATCGTCCAGCGTCAGCGGCACCTCGGCGGCGTGCGCCATCGCCAGCAGGTGCAGCACGGCATTCGTCGAACCGCCGAGCGCCATGACGACGGCGATCGCATTTTCAAACGCTGCGCGCGTCATGATCTCGCGCGGTTTCAGGTCGCGTTGCACCAGCCGCACCACGGCCTCGCCGGCCCGCCGGCAATCCATCACTTTGTCTTTGGAAACGGCGGCTTGCGCGGAGGAATTCGGCAGGCTCATGCCGAGCGCTTCGATGGCGCAGGCCATCGTATTCGCCGTATACATGCCGCCGCACGAGCCTGGCCCCGGAATCGCGCACGCCTCGATGTCGGCGAGTTCGCGGTCGTCGATTTCGCCCGTCGCGTGTTTGCCGACGGCTTCAAAAACCGAGACGACATCGACGAGTTTATTTTTGTGACAACCCGGCAGGATCGTGCCGCCATAGACGAACACCGCCGGGCGGTTGAGCCGCGCCAGCGCGATGAGGCAGCCCGGCATGTTTTTGTCGCAGCCGCCGATGGCCACGAGGCCGTCGAAGCCTTCGCAGCCCGTGACCGTTTCGATGCTGTCGGCGATGACTTCGCGCGAGACGAGCGAGTATTTCATCCCTTCCGTGCCCATCGAAATGCCGTCGGAAATCGTGATCGTGTTAAAAATCAGCGCCTTGCCGCCGGCGTCATCGACCGCCGCCGCCGCCTCGCGCGCGAGACCGTCGATGTGCGAATTACACGGCGTCACCTGGCTCCAGGTCGAGGCGATGCCAATCTGCGATTTGTTAAAATCTTCCCGCGTGAAACCGACGGCATGGAGCATTGCGCGACTGGCGGCGCGCTCGGGACCGTCGAGCATGATGCTGCTGTGCGCGCGGCGGGGATCGGGTGAAGCGGGGGTGGTCATAAAGCGAAGCAATTTTTTTAGACGAATTTAATCGCGGCGCCGCCAGCGTTCCAGCCGCGCTTGCGCGAGGCGGCGGTGCGCGGCGTCCGCGAACGCGGTCGAATCGAGACGTTGGCGTAACGTTTCCGCGCTCGCAAGCCCGTGCCGCAGCATCGCGCCGACAAACGCGAGGTCTTTTTCCCGTCCGGCCGCCAGCTTGCTCACCGCGAGATCGTGCGGTTCCAAACACCAGCCCGTCGCGCCGCGCGTGTTTTCGTTGCGCAAAGGCACGAGCCGTTCTTTCCAACGCGCCGGCAACGTGGCCGTTTCCTCACCGACACCGTGCGCGTAGTAGCCAAAGGTTTCGTGAAACACCGATTGTTCGCCGATTGCCCCGTCGATGACGATGGCTGCGGCGGGCTTGTTGCGCGGAAGACGTCGGCCTCCATGGATTTGAGCAACGACTCTGGCGCGTCTGGGAAACTACCCAGGATGGCTTGGCTGCCGATGACGATGATCTCCGGGTCGTCCGCAATCGCACTCGCCGCGCGGATGACATGCTCAAGCGAGGAGCGATTCATATTCGCGGAAAACGGCGTCGCGCTCGGCCGATGAAAGCACGCCGGCGAATGGGCTGGATTGCCGCAGCCGCCGCGTGCGCTCATCGCGCGCAGTGAGCAACCGCGCGAGCGCATCCGGCGTCTGACTTTCCAAAATCTCCGACCACTCGCGCAAGACCGGCCGCGCGCGCGGACCCGCGGTCCGCATCCAGCGCGCGAGGTTGGCCTTCGCGCGGGCAACCACGCGTTGCGGGTCAGCACGCAAATGCGCGGCGATGGCGCGGTGCAACGCCAGACTGCGTTCATCGATCCAATCGTGGGTGCGCGGCTTGCCCGGCATGGCTTTGACATCATGCGTGGTTGTCCCGTAACTTCAACGCCCGGTTTTTCCAGAGCCGCCGACATTTCCGTTTTCCAAAATTTTTTTATGAACAAATTCAAAATCCTCGTCGCCGACCCCATCTCGCCGCGCGGCGTGGAAGCATTAAAAAGCGAGCCGGCCTTCGAGGTCGTTTTTCAAACCGGCCTGAAGGAAGACGCGCTGCTCGAAATCATCCCCGCTTGCGCCGCGCTCATCGTGCGCAGTGAGACCAAGGTGAATAAGCGCGTGCTCGAAGCGGCGAAATCCTTGCGCGTCGTCGGCCGCGCCGGCGTCGGCGTGGACAACGTCGATGTCGAGGCGGCGACCGCGCGCGGCGTCATCGTGATGAACACGCCCGATGGCAACACGATCTCGACCGCCGAACACGCCTTCAGCCTGCTCGTCTCGGTCGCGCGGCTCATCCCGCAGGCGCACGCCAGCACGGCGGGCGGAAAATGGGAGCGCAAGAAATTCCAGGGCGTCGAACTCTACGGCAAGACGCTGGCGATTCTCGGCATGGGCCGCATCGGTTCGGAGCTGGCGCGGCGCGCGATGGCCTTCGGCATGCGCGTGCTGGCGTATGATCCGTATCTTGCCGCCAGCCGGGCGCGTGCGTTGCAAGTCGAACTCATCGAGCAACTCGACGACGCGCTGCCGCACGCCGATTTCATTTCGATGCACATGCCGTTGACGGCGGAGACGAAGCACATGCTCGACGCGCGCCGGCTCGCGCTGTGCAAACCGGGCGTGCGCATCGTGAATTGCGCCCGCGGGGGGCTAATCGACGAACTGGCATTGCGCGACGCGCTCGTCAGCGGGCACGTCGCGGGCGCGGCGCTCGACGTGTTTGAAATCGAGCCGCCGCCCGCGGATTTCGCATTGCGCACTTTGCCCAACATCGTGCTCACGCCGCACCTCGGCGCGAGCACGGCGGAAGCCCAGGAATCTGTCGGCATCGAGATCGCGGCAGCCGTGCGCGCAGCGTTGCTCGACGGCGTCATTCGCAACGCGGTGAACCTTCCAAGCCTCGACGCGCAGACGCTCGCGGTCATCGGGCCGTATCTCGATTTCGGCGCGCGGCTGGGGCGCTTTCTTTCCCAGACCGCGCCGTTCCGCCGCAGCGAGCGGTTGACGATCAACTACGCCGGTCGCGTCAACGAAGCCGACACCAGCCCGATCACGCGCGCCGTGGTCAAAGGTTTCCTTGAAGCCGCCGTCGGCGTCGAAATGGTCAATCCGGTCAACGCCCTGGCGCGCGCGCGCGAGCGCGGGCTGGAGGTGCGCGAGACGCGGCAAAATTCGCCCGGCGATTTCAGCGACATTTTGGAAATCACCGTCGGCGCCGGTGAAGAAACCGCGAGCGTGGCCGGCACGTTTTTTGGCTCGAAGCCGCGCATCGTCACGATCAACGGCCGGCACGTCGAAGCCAAGCCGGATGGCGTGATCTTGTTGCTCGAAAATCGCGACGTGCCCGGCATGGTCGGCAAGATTGGCAGCCTGCTCGGCGAGCACGGCGTCAACATCGCCACGATGTCGCTCTCGCGCGACGCCGCCGGCGGCAAGGCGTTGACGGTGCTCAATCTCGACAGCGCGCCGGACGAGGAGACGCTCGCGCGCATCCACGCCGACGCCGCGATCCTCAACGCACGGGTCGTGACGCTGTGATGGTAAAGCAAAACCGCCCGCGCGGAGATTGACTCCGGGCGGGCGGTTGGCTAGCGCGAGGGAAACCCGTCGCCAGTCAGGCTGTGGCGGCCTCAGTTGATGCGCAGCGTGATGCCGGCGCGCGGGCGACCGTCGCGGAAATAGTAGCGGCTGGGATATTCCTCGAACACCCGCTCACCGATGATGACAGGCTGGCCGTCGATGATGCGGAAGTAACGGCCGCGCTCGTCAACGAACACGGTGCGGCGCACCGGACGGTTGTCTTCGATGATGAACACGGAGCGCTCGCGGGCGTGCCGGCGGAAGTCGCCGCGATCACGTTCGACGATTACTTCGCGGTCCCTGTAATACTGCGCGCGGGCAGAAGACGTTGAGCCGAGAAGGCCAAAGAGGGTGACGGCGCCAAGCGCCAGAAGTGGGATTTTCATGTGTGGTTTGGGGTTGAATGAACTACGCAACCTTCGACGCTGACTCTTGGTGATTATTCAACGAAGCATTGCGCGCCGGCGTGACCCGCTGTCGTTTCGCAGTCGCTGTCAGCGCCCTGCAATCTCCAAGGGACGTTTGACTTGCGCCGCGGCGCGTGAGAAAAAATCGCCGACAATCCTCGTCGCTCGCGCGGCGAAAAATCATTAACCAATATGTCTGACGCCATTCCACCATCCGACCCCGCCAGCATGCCGCCTCCGCCCGCACCAGCCGCGGGCTATCCCTCCTCGCTGCCGCCCGCCAGCGGCGGCGACTCAGGAACCTCGACCGGCCTGACGCCGAATGTTGCCGCGGGCCTGGCGTGTCTGCTCACGCTGGTCACCGGCATCATTTTTCTCGTCGTGGAGAAGCGCAATCGCTTCGTGCGTTATTGTGGGCGATGCAGGCCACGGTCTTTGGCGGGGCGCTGTTCGCGTTCAACATCGTCTGCTGGATTTTGACGTTTGTCCTGGGGCACATCCCGGTGCTCGGCTGGATCGTCGCCCTCGCGCTTGCCTTGTTGTCGATGGCGGTGGGACTGGGCGCGCTGATCGTCTGGATCATTATGCTGATCAAATCCTTCAGCGGCCTGGAATGGGACCTTCCCATCCTTGGCAAGATCGCCCGCCAGCAATTGGCCAAGATGGATGCCGGCGCGGGTCCGCTGTAATCACAGCCGAGTGACCGTCTGAGCAGGCGCGGCGGAGCTGGCAAGCTGCCGCCGCGCTGTGTCCGTCCGTTTGTTCAAACGTCCTCGGGATTCAGGAAACGGAACGCGAGCGCCGCGGCCAGACCGCCGAGCAGATTGGCCACGAGGAAGACCCAGAGCGCGCCCATCCCCTTCAAGCCCATTACTACAAGGCCGAGCGCGACGGCGGGATTAAACGCGCCGCCCGTCACTGGCCCGACCGCGAACGCGCCGGCCAGCACGGTGAAGCCGATGGCTAGGCCGTAGAACGAATTGTTCGGATGATCGCGGCTCGTGGCGGCATTGAGCACGACGTAGCAGAGCGCGAAGGTGAAGAGAAATTCGCCGAGCAAATAGCGCGCGGTGTCGGGCGGCGCGGGCGGCGGGACGACGGGGCTGCCGTGCAGATACAGCGCGGCATAAGCGGCGACCACGCCGGCGACGAATTGCGCGATCCAATAACCTGGCACGTCGGCCACGGAGCACTTGCCGCGCAGCCACACGGCGAGGGTGACGGCGGGATTGAAATGGCCGCCGGAAATGTGGCCGCCGGCAAAAATCATCGTCATCAAAATCGAGCCGATGGCCAGCGGAGGGATGATGCCCGTGATAGTTGGTGGGTAAGGCAGCACGGTCATGCCGACGGTGAAGACGAGGAAGAAGGTGCCGATGAATTCGGCGAGGTATTTGCGCATAGAGGAAGGCGAGGGGTTTGTGGAGGTTGTTGACGGTGTCAGCGCAAGAATGAGGGTGGCAGCGGCGGGTTGTCGAGAGTGAAAATTTTCGCTGTTGCTTTCCTTTTTGTCATCCCGAGCGGAGTTGAGGGACCTCTTGCTATTGTCTGGCTCGGTAAATGAACAAATCGCCCTCACGGCATCCTGCGAGCCAAGGCAAGCAGCAAGCGATCCTTCGACTTCGCTCAGGATGACAAAAGAAAGGTCCCTCGATTGCTGCTCGGGATGACAACGGGAAAATTCGACACTACTTTTCCCGCCTTCGTTTCATCCCCGCCATGCAACTCGTCCATGCCGCCACCGCGCCAGAAAATGTCGCCGTCACCGTCCGATTTTTCACCCAGGAGGAACGCGGCGCCACGCCGCTGCCGGTGCCCGAGGCGGAGTTCAGCGGGCGGGAAAAGGCGCTTGCGTTTTTTCACGCCGAACGCCAGCTCTGCGTCGGCCTCGGTCCGGTGGAAAAAGTGGACGCCCGTGCGGTGAGCGCTGCCGCCGGCGCGGCCGTGCGCTGGTTGCAGAAAAACGGTCGCGCGAGCGCGGCGTTTTTGTTTTCCGACACGTCGCTCGCCGCCGCGCCGGAGCTGGCGCAGGCGGCGGCGCAGGGCGCGGTGCTCGGCGCGTATCGCTTCGACCGTTTCAAGCAGCGCGACGACGAGCCGCTCGACGTCGGCGACGAGCCGGTGAAAACAAAGCTGGCAACGCTGACAATCGTCGGCGGCGACGCGGACGCCGTCGCGCGCGGACGCGCCTTGGGTGAGGCGGCCAACTTCGCGCGCGAGCTGGCCAATTCACCGCCGAACCATTTTTTTCCCGAAACACTCGCCCAAGCCGCGCAACGACTCGCCGACGGCAGCGGCGGCGCGTTGACGGTGGAAATCTTCGACGAATCCCGGCTGCGCGCGGAAAGCTTTGGCGGACTGCTAGCCGTCGGCAGCGGCAGCGCGCGTCCGCCGCGGCTGGTGGTGCTGCGTTATCACGGCGCGGAAGCGGCGGAGGAGAAGCCGCTACTGGCGTTGGTGGGCAAGGCGATGACCTTTGACAGTGGCGGGTTGTCAATCAAGCCCGCGCAAGGGATGGAAGAAATGGTCTGGGACAAATGCGGCGGCTGCGCGGTGCTCGGCGCGATGCACGGGATCGCGGCGCTTAAGCCGAAAGCCAGCGTCGTCGCCCTGATTGCCAGCGCGGAAAACATGACCGGCCCGGCGGCCTACCGGCCGGGCGACATCGTGACGGTTTACGACGGCAAGCACATTGAAATCAACAACACCGACGCCGAGGGCCGCGTGATCCTCGCCGACGCGCTCGGCTACGCGCGCCAGACGCTCGGCGCCGCGCGCATCATCGACCTGGCGACGCTGACCGGCGCGTGCGTCGTGGCACTCGGCGAGGAGACGGCGGGCTTGTGGTCCAACCACGATGAATTTGAAGCCGCCGTGCTCGATGCCTCGATGCGCGCCGACGAAGCGCTCTGGCCGATGCCGATCACGAAGGAACACGAAAAGCGGATCGAGAGCGACATCGCGCTCATCAAAAATTCCAGCGGCCGGCCCGGCGGCGCCTGCACGGCGGCGGCGTTTTTGAAACATTTCGTCGGCGACACGCCGTGGGCGCACCTCGACATCGCCGGGCCTTCGGCGATCACCAAAGACCGCGCCGATCTCGCGCGCGGCGCGACCGGCTTCGGCACGCGCACGCTCATCGAGCTGACGTGCGGACTTTGAAAAAACTCACCAGCGGAACGCGCAAACGAAGACGATCAAGCCGTAGGCCAGACCGGCAAACGACGCCGCGCGCCAACGCGCGGTCGTGCGCGTGAGCCACGTCGCGGCGTCCCGCAACAGATGCGGTTTGCCGACGAGAAACATGCCCGCGACGATCCACGCGTAAGCCAGCACGACGAGCAGCAGCCGGCTGGCCGGCGGTTGTAAAAAAGCGGCGTCGAGCAGCGGGCACGCGGCCAGCAGCAGCACGATGCCGAGGGCGCGGGCGGCGAGAAATTCCTCCACGTAACGCAGCATGAGAAACCCGCCGACCGGGATGAGGATTTGGACGTAGGAACGCAGGTAATAAAACTCGCCGAGATCGGTGTTGCTCCAAAGCCAGAAGGTCCACAGCGCGCTGATGGTGAGCAGGACAATTCCCGCCGGGCGCGAACGCGGCAGATCGGTGAGCGCGCGCCGGCTGGCACCCACTCGCACGAGGGCGAAGGCGTGCGTGGCGAGTAGCAGCAGGCCGACGACGAGCCCAACGGTGCGCAGGGAAAAATGGTAGTCCATCGAGAAAATTGGGAGGTAAAAAATTTTACGAACACGCGCTTGCGGCCAGCGCAGGTTGTTCGGCATCGCCGGCGTCAAGCTGGGCGGCGGGGATTTCCCCGTAGAGTGTAAAGCCGCTCGACTCGGTCACGTTCACGTCAAAAATCTGACCTGTGTGGCGCTCGGCGCGGCCTTCAAAGACGACGATTTTATTCGTCCGCGTGCGTCCGCTGAGACGGCGTGGGTTGGTTTTGCTCACGCCTTCGCAGAGCACTTCCACGCGTTGGCCAACGTGCGCTGCATGGGCGCGCCGCGCGTGGGCGTTGATGATTTCCAACAAATCCTGATTGCGCGCTTCCTTCACGCTCTCGGGCAGTTGCCCGGCCATCGTCGCCGCCGGCGTGTCGCGGCGCGGCGAATAGCGAAAAACAAACGCGTTGTCGAAGCCGACGCGGTCGGCGAGTTCGCGTGTCGCTTGATAATCAGCTTCGGTCTCGCCGGGGAAGCCGACGATGATGTCGGTCGTGATCGCAATGCCCGGTCGCGCGGCGCGCAGGTCGGCGACGAGTTGCTCGAAGCGCGCCGCCGAGTAGGGCCGGTGCATCATTTTCAAAATCCGGTCACTGCCACTTTGCAACGGCAGATGGACGTGCTCGCAAAGTTTCCGCAGCCGCGCGAACGCCTCGACCAGATCGCGCCGGAAACCAATCGGATGCGGGCTGGTGAAACGCAGCCGCTCCAGGCCGGGAACGTCGTGAACGGCGTCGAGCAATTGCACAAACGGGCTGCGGCCATCGGCGGATTTTTCAAACTCGTGCCGGCCGTAAAGGTTCACGATCTGCCCGAGCAGCGTGACTTCCTTCACGCCGTGCGCGACCAGCTCGCGCACCTCGGCGACGATCTCCGCGATGCCGCGCGCACGCTCGGCGCCGCGCGTGCTCGGCACGATGCAAAACGTGCAATGCATGTTGCACCCTTGCATGATCGAGACAAACGCCGTCGCTTGCCGCGGCTTGAGCAGATGGTCGCGGATCCTCTCTTGCGAGCCGGCTTCCTCGGCCACATCGACGATGATCGACGCGCGCAGATCGTCGCGCCGCAATGGCTCCAACGCGGTCGTGCGCTTGCGCGCGAGCGACTCCTCGACGTAATCGGCGACGCGATGAAATTTCTGCGTGCCGACGACTAGGTCGATGCCCGGCGCGTCACGCAAAAGCTGCGCTCCGCGCGACTGCGCCATGCAGCCGAGAAATCCGTAAACGACCTCGGCGCTGCGCGCGCGTTGCGCCGCCATCGTCGTGCGCATTTTGCCCAACGCCTTGTTCTCCGCCTGATCGCGCACCGAGCAGGTATTGAGCAACACCACGTCCGCCTCAGCCTCCTGCGCGGTCAGCTCGTGCCCGCGCGCCAGGAGCGTGCGCGCTACCTGCTCGGAGTCACGCTCGTTCATCTGACAGCCGTAGGTTTTCAGGTAAATCTTGGCCATCAATCGCTCGGGGTGGCGGGGAAATTAGCCGCAGATGGGCGCGGAGCAAACGCGGATGCGCCTTGAGTTTTCTTTCAAAAAATCCGCGTTTTCTCGATGTCCATCTCCGGATAAATTCTGGGATGGAATTCCGCCATCAACTCCTCTGGCCCGCGCTCTACGCACTCTTCGGCATCGTCCTGTTCATCGCGATCCGCTGAGCCCGACTCACGTGCCGAAATACCGGTCGCCGGCGTCGCCGAGGCCGGGCACGATGAAACCGTGCTCGTTCAAGCGGGCATCGACGCTCGCCGTGTAAATCGTCACGTCCGGGTGCGCCGCTTGCAACGCGCCGATGCCGTCCGGGCAGCTCACGACGGAAAGAAACCGCAAATAGCGCGCGCCCGCCGCCTTCAACGCCGACACGGCCTCGACCGCCGTGTGGCCGGTGGCCAGCATCGGGTCGAGCACGATGACCTCGGCGTCGGCGATCCCACTGGCGGGCGTGCGCAAATAATAACGGTGCGCCGTCAGCGTCGCTTCCTCGCGATGGATGCCGATGTGCGCCACCGCGGCGTCCGGCGCAAGGTCCTGCACGCCTTCGAGCAAACCCAGCCCCGCGCGCAGCACAGGCGCAAAGATCAACGGCCGCGCCAGCCCGTAGCCGACGCAGCCGGCCAGCGGCGTTTGCACCTGACCCTGCGTCACCGGCAGATCGTCGGTGACGCTGAAGAAAAGGAGCGCCGCGAGTTCGCGCAGCACGCGGCGAAATTCCGGCGGCGCCGTCGTTGCGTCGCGCAGCCGCGTCAGCTTCACCTGCACGAGCGGGTGTCCGATGAGAAACAATCCGCCGCGCATTTCGCCGGTTTCTTCCTCGGTCGCTGCGGCAGGATCGGGTGCGACATTTTCTTCCGTGGAAACAGGCGGCGGAGCGGGAGCGTCGAGTTCTGGCATGGCAACGCAGGAGGATTCCCGACTTCTGGGAAAATAACAAGTGGGGGTCGCGGCGTTTTTACCTGTGGCGTGAGCGCAACATTTGCGACGGCAGCAGCGGCGGGAACACCGGTGCGGCACCCGCGGGCGCGGCGCGGACGCGACTGCGCGCCGCCGCCCGCAGCGCCTGCCAGCGCGGCCAATCAGTCAGCTCGGGCGCGGTGGCAATCCCACGCAGGAGGCTGCGCCATTCCGTCAGGGCACGTTCCACGTCGCCGGCCCGCAGCGTCTCGCCGAGCAACGCCTTGCGCCGCGCCGGCTCCGTCAGCCAGACCGCCACGGCTGCCGCCGCGCCGTCGCCGTAATCGGGCGGCACACCCATTTCGAGATAACCCGGAAAATCGGCGTTGCGGCCGTAGGTTTCCTGACAACGCGCGGCCAGGTGTCCGCCGAGCCGGCTGTCGCCCGCGTCTTCGGCGAAACGATGGCCGGCGCGCAAGTTGGCGAGATCGAAGAGCAGCGTCTCAATGGGATACGTCTCGTCTTCGAGCGCCGCCGCGATGGCCAAGCCTTCGCCGTGCGAGAAAAACGAAAACACCCGGCCACGTTGCGTCGGCGTGCCGTCGGGCGCGATCAAGCCGAGTTTGCGCCAGGCCAGCGCCGGCGTCATCGCCGCATCGTCCGTTTCGCAAATCGGCAGCCGTGAGCAATGCTGGCAGAGCGTGGGATAATTGCGCCGTTGCTCGGGTTGAAACAACGCGCGGCCAGTGCTGTCGCGATATGCCGGCAGCGTCTGCCCGACGTAATCGATCCGGGCCACGAGCAGCGCGCCGCGTTCCACCGTTGCGTGCAATTTCCCCCCGCCGCTCAGCGCCGGAATCAGGGGCAGCACGCGCTCGGCAAACACCGCGCGTCCGAGCCGCCCGCCAGCCGGCCAGTTGCGCCCCTGCCATTCGGAGCCGAGCGGTTCGAGCAATGCGCGCAAGCCTTTGGCCAGCCGCACCTCGTGCGCGCTGAGCGCCACGGCGAGCGGCAGTTCGCGGCCGTAGCGCCACGGCGTCGTGGCCGCGGAATCGTCGCGCAGTTTGCAAAGATTCAACTCAGTGCGACCGACGTTTTTGAAAAATGCCGCGTCCTGCAATGCCAGCCGCCAATCGCCCGTGGCTGCGTTTCGCACCAACAATTCACTCAACGCCGCCGGCACGGGTCCGGCGGCCTCCGCTGCTTCCCAAGCGCCGAAAAAATTGCGGATTTCCACATTCTGCGGTTGGGCAAACCGCGCCCGCTCGGCGTCCACCCACAGGCCGCAGGGGCGGGGACCGTCGGCGAGCGACGCCTCGGCGCCGAGGAGCACAGTCTGCGTGCTGAACAAACGGCGGTTGAGTGCGACCGCGGACGCGAGGGGCGGCGCGGCCTTCTCCCCGGTCGCAGCCGCCATGACCGATAAAAGCGTGGGCCAATCCACCGCCGCCGCGCGACGCAGTTTTTTGGCGTGCGCGTCGCTCAGCCGCGGACGGCCGGGCGCGACGAGCACGTAGCCGCGATCATCGAGTCCACGCCGGCCCGCACGGCCAAACATTTGCAAGAGTTCCTCCGGCAACAGATGCCGCTCGAAGCCGCGCGACGCGTAGCGCGTATCGGTGATGAGCACGCTGCGCAGGGAAAAATTCACGCCCGCCGCCAATCCCGTCGTCGCCACCACGGCGCGGAGTTGACCCGCCTTGGCCAGCGGCTCGATGACGCCGGCCCGCAGGTGGTAACTCAAGCCGCTGTGGTGATACGCGACGCGCCGGCGCAACAGGCGCGCGACGCCTTCGCCGGTGAGCGCGGCTTGCTCGGCGGAGAGCGCGAGCGGGTCGTCCGCGGGCAAGGCGGCGGCGAGGTCGCGGGCCATTTCCTCGGCGGCGCGGCGGCGCGGGGCAAAGAGCAGCACGGGACCGTAATCCGCCGCGAGCGCGCGGGCGACGTGGCGTGGCCAGAAGCCGCGGATTTTGTCGTCAATCCGATACGGAATCGCGTCGAGCGCGACTTCTTCCAAGGGCACGGGCCGCTCGTGGGTTTCCACCAGCACCGCGTCGCGCCCGAGCCGGCGCAGCCAGGCCACGACATCCGCCGGGTTGGCGACGCTGCCGCTCAGAAGCAAGAGTTGCGTCTCCAGCGGCGCAAGGGCGAGGGCGAGTTCGTAGTGCGCGCCACGCTCGGGGTCGGCGAGCATCTGGTATTCGTCCACGACGAGCAGGCGCGGACAATTTTTGCCGCGCAAGTGCCGGTCGCGCTGGGTTTCCAGCGTCGCCACGACGACGCGAGCGTCGGGTTTTTCGGAAACATCGCCGGTGGTGATGCCGACATCCCAGCCGGCCGCGCGCCATTCGGCGAGCTTGTCGTTGGCCAAGGCGCGGGTCGGGACGGTGTAAACGGCCTGGCCGCGTAGCGATGGCTGGAGCAACTCGAAAACATAGGTCTTGCCTGCGCCGGTCGGTGCGTGGACCACGACATCCTGGCCGGCGCGCAAGGCCGTGACCGCCTCAGCCTGCCAGAGGTCGGGAATGCGCAGACCGAATTCAAGCGCGCCAAGCGCGGACATATCTCCTCAATCGTCTGTCTGCGCCCAGGCGGCTATCTCTCGTTTCCCTCGTTCCCACAAGTTGCACTTGGGAACGACGGCCTTCCACGCTCCGCGAAGCTCTGCTCCGCCTCAGCTATCCTGTGACCTTGGTTGCCAAGTCGCTACCATCTTCCATCAGGCGGAAGCGCAATCGGCCCGGTGAAGCAGAGCTTCGCGGGAACAAGCGGGTCGTTCCCAAGTGCACTTGGGAACGAGTGCATGGAGGGCACAGCAGTCGCCGTGTTAGTTGTTGTCAATTCGCCGCGGCATCGCGGGTCGTGCGCGCGATCTCGGGACGACGGCTGAGTTGCTGGCGGATGAGGTCTTGCAGGATGTTCAACGTCTCCGAACGCACCGGGTCGATGCCACCGGCGCTGCTGTCGGCGATGCTGTCCCCTTCGTCATCGGCCTCCTCCTCGGGATCGCGCGGAGCGGCGGCTTCGTCGGCAGCTTTCTTTTTCTTTTTGTCGTCGTCGGTCGCCCGAGGGAGCGTCGGCTTGTTCACATCCGCCAAGGTCAGGCGATAGGCGATCGGCGCGGCTTCGTGCCGGGCTTTGCGCTCGGCCTTGCGCGCTTCCACCCGCGCTTTGTCGGCGGCAATCTCGGATTTGCGCTCGTCGATGTTCAGCGAAATCTGGTTGTCGTGAATGCGCTTGTCGAGCTGGGCGATGTCTTCCAAAGCGTAGCGAAATTCCGGTGACGTCTTTACCCGCGCGGCCGAGCGGGCACGCAAATCGTTCAGGTCCTGCGCGCGTGCGCCGGTCCATTTTTCGTAATCCGCCGGCTTCACCTCGTCATACGGCAGCGGGAATTTTAATGAGTCCTCGCCGATGTCGAGGTGCGCGTAGCGCGAGGGCAGCACCACATCGCTCTCGACGCCCTTGAGCTGCGTGCTCTGGCCGCTCGGGCGGTAGAATTTTTGAATGGTCAGCTTTAACGCGCCGGCATCGGCGAGCCGGAAGCCAAACGGCGACAGCGCCCGGCCGACCTCGACCATCGTCTGCACCGTGCCTTTGCCAAACGTGTTCTTGTCGCCCACGATCACCGCGCGGCCGTAGTCTTGCAGCGCGCCGGCAAAAATCTCGCTCGCGCTGGCGCTGAGGTGGCTGGTCAACACGACCATCGGCCCGCTGTAGGAAACCGACGGATCGCGGTCGCTGGAAACGGTGACTCGCTTGTCGCTGTCCTTTGCCTGCACCACAGGGCCGCGTTTGATGAACAAGCCGGTCAGGCTGATGGCTTCTTCGAGCGAGCCGCCGCCGTTTTTGCGCAGGTCGATGACGAGGCCATTGACGCCTTCCTTGTTCAAGCGGTCGAGCAACGCGCGCACGTCGCGCGTCGTGCTCTTGGCGCTGGACGAGCGGCTGTTCATGTCGGCGTAAAAACTCGGCAGCGTGATCCAGCCAAGCTTGGCCGTCTCGCCGGTCTCGGTCTTTTGCTCGATGATCTCGGCCTTGGCTTCCTGCTCGGTGAGCTTCACCTCGTCGCGTGTGATGCTCACGATCTTGCGCTTGCTCGGATCGGTCGAACTGGCCGGGATGACTTGCAGCCGCACGACGGTGCCTTTTTTGCCGCGGATCAATTCGACCACCTTGTCGAGCTTGAGGTCGATCACATCGACAAACTGCCCGCTCGTTCCCTGCGCCACCGCCGTGATGCGGTCGTTTGGTTTCAAGCTGCCTTCCTGATCGGCCGGGCCGCCGACGATCAACTCTTTAATTTTCGCGTAGCCATCCTCGCTCTGGAGCTGCGCGCCGATGCCGACGAGCGACAGGCGCATGTTGATGGAAAAATTCTCGAACTCTGTCGGCGTGAAATACTCGCTGTGCGGATCATACGCGGTCGCCAGCGCGTTGAGGAAATACTTCACCTGATCTTCCTTCGTCTGCTCGTGCAGCGAGCGCAGCAGCCGGTCGTAACGCTTGGTCACCACGGCCACCGGCGTCTCGACGGGATGTTCGTTGAGGCTCTCGCCCAAAAGTTCGTTTTCAATGCGGTCGTGCCACAACGCGTCGGCTTCGGCGTCGTCCTTGGGCCAGGGCGCCTTTTGCCGGTTTAAGGTTATCGAGCCGTGACCTTGAAAGTCGAACTTCTCGTCCTTCAACATCGCCTTGATCTTCGCCACGCGCTCCTCGACCCGTTTTTGGAAAACATCATACATGATGTAAGCCGGTGCCAGGTCGCCCACCAGGACATCGTCATCGAGCGCGGTGGCGTATTTCTTTTCAAAAAGCGCCACGTCCTTCTGCGTGTAATAGAGGTGCGCGTAGTCGAGCGTCTCCAGATAATTGTGCAGCAGCCGGTCGGAAATCTGGTCGTCCAGCGGGTGCTTGGTGTAGTGCAGTTGTTCGAGCAGCTTGCTCACCGCGGCGGAGACATCGCGCGGGTCCGGCTCGTTGCCCGAGGCAGCAGCGCGGGAATGGGTGACGACGGGGCTGCCGAGCAGCAGGGCGACGGATGCGGCAGCGCCGAGAGCGGCGGCCAGCAGTTTGGGCGATTTCATGCGGAAAGAACCGGTCGGCTGCAACACTAAGCGGTTTTTGCGCCAGCGGCAAAGACAAAGGCAGGCGGATTCGCGTTGCGTCCCGCCGCTGGCACGCGTCCATTGCCGGTCGGTTCGCCCTTTTCCCAACGATGACTCCCGACGTTTACACCGGCGGATATTTTGAAACCAACGCCTACGCGCTCGCTCTGCCCGGCGATGCGCAATCGTGCCTGCTCATCGACGCGCCCGCTGGCTCTGCCGACTGGCTGCGGTCGCGCGGCCAGCGGGTTGCCGGGCTGTTGCTGACGCACGCGCACATCGACCACGTCGAGGACGCGGCGCGGATCATCCGCGAGCACAACTGCCCGATTTATCATCACGCCGACGGCATCCCGCTCCTGCAAGATACCGCGGCGTATCGGCGGTTTGGACTCAGTGTGGAATTTGAGCCGGTCACTGGCGGCGTGTTGATCGACGAAACCACGGAGCCGGTGAGTTTTTCCGGCCTCCCGTTTCGCCTGCTGCTCGTGCCCGGCCATTGTCCGGGCAGCATTTGTTTTTATCATGCGGAAAGCCGGCAGGTTTTCAGCGGCGACACGCTCTTCGCCGGCGCCGTGGGCCGCTGGGATTTGCCCGACGGCGACCGCGACCTGCTGCTGTCAGGAATCAAAAACAAACTGCTCCCGCTCGGCGACGAGGTCCGCGTCCATGCCGGCCACGGCCCGCGCACGACGATTGGGCGCGAACGAGCAACAAATCCGTATCTCGTGGAAAAGTTCTAAATCCCAAGCTCTAAGTTCTAAACAAGCTCAAAACTCAAAGGATAATAATTGCAGCGTGCGGCGTGCTGAACTTGGAGCTTTGAATTTGGAATTTGTTTCGAGCTTAGAGCTTGGGATTTAGAACTTCCGCCACAGGCGGCAACTTTAGAACTTTCTCCAACGCCGCGCGGTCCAACTTGCCGCGTGCATTTCGCGGAAGCTGCGTCATTGCCACCAATCGGCGCGGCACCTGCCAGGTCGGCAGGCGCGCGGCGAGCGTGCGCAGGATTTCGTCGCGATGCGCGGTCGTTTCCACGGCAGCGAGCAGGAAGTCATCGCCACCTTTGGCCGCGGTCCGCGTCTGCACGCCCACCCAGGCGTCGCGCACGGTCGGCAACGCGCGCAAGGCGCGTTCGACCTCGGCGGGATCGACTTTTTTCCCGCCGATGTTCGCCACGGGCACGGCGCGGCCGGTCAATGATAGCTCGCCTTGGTCGTTCCATTTTCCGAGGTCCGGCAGGACGACTTCGCCGGACGTCACCGCGGCGGCGCTGCGCACTTTGACCTGTCCTGTGACTTCGTCCAGCCGCACCTCGACACCTGCCAGCGGCGTGCCGATGGCGCGGCCGGAGAGCGTCGCTTCGCCAGTGCGGTCGTAACAAATGCCGCCGGTCTCGGAGGCGCCGTAGAAGTTGTGCGCCCGCACGCCGTATTTCTCCGCAAACGCCGCCGCCACTTCCGCCCGCAACGGCGCTCCGGCCGAGATCACCCGCCGCAACGAGCGCAGTTGCGCCGGGTCGATGTTTGCCTCGACCAGTCCGCGCAAGACCACGGGCACGGTCGGAAAAATCGTGACGCCAAACCGCGCGATTTCTTCCGCCAGCGCCGCGGGCAGCATTTCGTTGGAACAAACGATCGGCGTGCCTTGCGCGATGAGCGGCAGCACGAGATTGCCCAGCCCGTAGGAATGGCCGAACGGGATGGCGCCGAGGTTCACGTCACCCGCTCCGATGTCCATCGTCGCGCACACCTGCCGGCCGTCGGCGAGCATCTGGCTGGCATTAAAAAAAAGCGGCTGCGGCTGGCCCGTGCTGCCGGAGGTGAGCTTGACCAGGCACACCTCGGGAACAGGCCACGGTTGCGGTGATGGCAAGGATTCCAGGCGCGGATCTTTTTCTTCCCAATGAAAGAGAAAGTGTGCGCCCAGTGCGGTCGCCGCCGTTTGCCGTTGCGCCGCCGGCAGCGTCGCGTCGAGCGGCAGCGCGGCGGCCCCGGCATGGTTGAGCGCGAGGGAGAGCGCCAGCCAGCGCGCGCAGTTGCGTTCCGCAAACGCCACCGTGCGACCGCCGACCGCGTCCGCGGAGAGCAGCGCGGCCAGCCGCATGGCGCGCTCGGTGAGGTCCGCGCGGCTGAGCATCTCGCCCGTGACTCCATCGAGCAACGCCGGCGCGCCGGGAGCGGACGCCGCGGTGTGGGTCCAGGTTTGCCAAAGCGAGTCGCTCATCATCACTGCCGCATGACTCGCACGATTTTCCCCGGCTGCAATCATCCGGGCGCTTGCCTGTCACGCCAGCAGCACCGCCGGCGCTGGCTCCGGCGGAGGGCGGTGTTCGAGCACGGTCACGTCGCCGCGGGCGTAAAGCGTCGCGCCATCCGCGCTCTCGACCCGGCCATCGAAACGCACCAAGCCCGCGCTGGCCACGGCGGCGTCATTCAGTTGACCGCGTGCGATGACCCGCAGCGGCGTCGCAATGGGCAGCGCGGGCGCGTGCAATTCAAACCGCCGGCTGCCGAGCAGCAATCCGCGCGTCGCCCGCGGCCGGCCTTCGGCGCGGCGCAGCAAGCCGTCGTGCACGGCCATCGTTTGCGCGATGAGTTCAAGGCAAAACGCCGCCGGCACCGCAGCCTCGGCGTTCGTTGAACAACAATACCGCGCGAACTCCGCGTCGAACATCGCTTCGCAAACCGTCTCACCCGCCGCGTGCGTGAGGACACGATGCAACAACAACATCGGCGGCCGATGCGGCAGCAACTCGGTCAATGCGGGGAATTCGGGCATCGGAAAATCTCCCGCCAAGCCGCCAAGCCGCCAAGGTCAGGAGTTGTTGTTTTATTAATAACCTCGTTGCTTTTTTTCTTTGCGGCTTGGCGTCTTGGCGGGAGATTTTTTTCCGGCTTCCTAGTTCGCCGTCACCACTTGCGCGACGGGCGATTCCGCCGTCGTGCTCGCCACTTGCAATTGCCGTGCCGGCTGCCACCAGCTCCGCCAGCCTTCGGTTAACTCCAGCCAACCCCATTGCGCCAGCGCCTTGCACAACGGTTTGGCGCTGCCGGGCGAAAACGTGAAGCCGCCGAAGAGAAAGCGCCGCCCGGCGTTCTGCGCGCCGAGCGTCCCGCGCGCGCGCCGCACCCGCGCCATTTGCGCGAAGCGCCGGTTATACGTGCGCATGAAATGATACACCGGCACCGATGGTGGGTCGGAAAAGACCGGCCGTGTCAGCGCCGCCGACCCGAGCTTATACGGCTGTGAAGCGACGCCGAGATAATAAAGCCCGAGGTCAAAAAGAAAGGCGAGTTGCGTCAATTCGTAGTCGCCGAAATATTCGTATTTATCCCGATACACCGCGTCGAACCAGCGGCGGTGCGAGCGGTTGAAATCGCGCTGCTGCTTCTCCAGACGTTCCGCCAGCGGACGGTGCGCCGGATGCTTCGCCGGATCGATTTCGCCGCGTCGTTCGGCGGCGATCAGCGCCGCGGTTGAATACGTCGTGTAAGCAATCCAGTCGATGCCCGGACTGTAGAATGGATCAATGAACGCCGACGCATCACCGACAAGCGAAAAACCGTCGCCGACCTGCGTGTTGGAGTAATACGGCAGGTTCCTGCGCAGATGCACGTCGCCCTCCTGCCACGTCGCATTTTCCAACAGCTCGCGGCCAATCGGATGCCGGCAGAGAAATGCTTTCAGCCGCTCGCCGACGCTGCCTTCCTTCGGGAAATCGACGAGCCGCTGGTCAAACGTCACGCCGATGGAAACGTCGCCGCCCTTGAGCGGAATCCACCAGCTCCACCAGCCGTCGCCCATGAGATGATTGGTCGCCATCGAGCGCAGGCCGTAGCACGATTTTGTCCACTCGGGATAACGGCCCATTAACTCCAATCCATCCCAATCCTTCACCCCGCGCCAGCGCGACCAGACAGCCGTGGTCGGATGCTCGGTGTTCGCCTGCCACCAGCCATTTTGCCGCGCGAGCAACGCCGCCACGCCGCTGGCATCGACGACCCAGCGCGCGCGCAGCGTTTCTTCTTTGCCCGAGGCCGCGTCGCGCACGACGAATTTCTGTTCGCCGCCGGCATTGAGTTCCACTTTGCCGACGACCTGCGCGGGCCGGCGCAACTCTGCGCCCGCGGCCACGGCGCGACGCAACACTTCTTCGTCGAGCACCGCGCGGTCGAGCTGATACGCGGGCAGGCGGACGTTGAATTTGCTGCCGATCTCGGAGCACTCGCCCAGCGTCGTGGCGCGGTCGTTGTAGAACCAATAGCGCAGCCCTTGCTTGACGAAGTGCTTCTCGTTCAAATGCGCCGTCAGCCCGAGCACGCGGCCGAGGAAGTAGGAAGAAATCTCGACCGTCGATTCACCGACGCGCCGGGAAAATTGCTCCGATTTTTCGACGATCACCACGCGCAATTCCGGCGCGCGCTGAAGCAATTGAAACGCCGTCGCCGCGCCGCTGAGCGCGCCGCCGATGATGGCGACATCGTAGGCTGAGGAAGTGCAATCGTCGATGCGGTGCATGATCGGAGTTTTAGACAGAATTAACAAAATTAAACAGAATTAGGCAGAGTAGAAAAACCGTTGAGCAATCGGAAGACAAACCTGTTGGCGGAGGATTTGCATTCTTTCGCTTCTCCTCCGGTAATTCTGTTTAATTTTGTTAATTCTGTCTAAATAATCCGCGCTTCAATCCAGCAGCCGATACCAATTATCGCGCCGGTGCGGCTCGTAGCCGAGTTCGCGGATGAGCCGCTCAATTTCATCTTGGTTAATGCGGAACGTCGTGCCCGCTTTGCTCACGACATTTTCCTCCATCATCACGCTGCCGAAATCATTCGCGCCGTAGCGCAACGCGATCTGGCCGATCTTCGGACCTTGCGTCACCCAAGAGCTTTGCACGTTCTCGAAGTTGTCGAGAAAAATCCGCCCGAGCGCCTGCATCCGCAGATATTCCGCCGTGCCCACCGGCGTCGCGCGCAGCTTCGTATTTTCCGGCTGAAACGTCCAGCAGATGAACGCCGTGAAGCCGCCCGTCGCATCCTGCTGATCGCGCAGTCGCTGCAAATGCTCGATGCGATCCTCCACGGTCTCGACGTGCCCAAACATCATCGTCGCGCTCGACTTCAAACCGAGTTCGTGCGCGATGGCCATGACCTCCAGCCAATGATCCGAATCACACTTCAACGGCGCGATCCGCTGCCGCACACGGTCCACGAGAATCTCGCCGCCGCCGCCAGGGATCGAGCCAAGCCCAGCTTCCTTGAACTTTGTAATCACCTCGCGCAACGGCAATCCGAACACCTCGGCGAAATGATTGAACTCCGGCGGCGAAAATCCGTGGATGTTGATGTGCGGATACTTCGCGCGGATGTGCGCGAGCAAGTTGAGATAATAGTCAATGCCGAGCTTCGGATGATGCCCGCCTTGCATGAGAATCTGCACGCCGCCGATGGCCGTGAGTTCATCGAGCTTCTGGTCGATCTCCTCATGTGATAGCACGTAATGATCGAAGTCTTTCTCCGTGCGATAGAACGCGCAGAACTTGCAATAGACGTTGCAGACGTTCGTGTAATTGATGTTGCGGTCGATGATATAAGTCACCACCTCGCGGCCGTGACCGTCGTAGGCGTTTGCCTTCGCCAGGTCCTTGCGCGCGTCTGCCAGCGCGCCGAGATCGGGCAGGGGAGTATCGCGATAAAGCGTCAACGCCTCGGCGGCGGAAATACGTTCGCCCGCGAGAATTTTATCAACCAAAGCCGGATCGAGTGCGGTCATGTTTTGTTGTTGGCTCAAACTAAGGCCGGCCGCGCCGCCTCGCAATGATGGCCTCACGCAAAGTCCGCAAAGCCGCAAAGGGAAGGCAGAAGATGAGGAGGGGTCTTTCTCCGTTGTCATCCCGAGCGAAGTTGAGAGCCGGAGCGCAGCGGAGACAGGCGAAGCCAAACCTCTCATTGCCTGCCTTGGCTCGCGGCGGTTGTCCACCGAGCCGGAGATTCAGCAAGCGATCCCTCGACTTCGCTCGGGATGACAGAGAACGAGGAGGCGCTCGGCAATTTTAAACCATTTCAGTTCTTTTCTTCCCTTTGCGGCTTTGCGTCCTTTGCGTGAGGCACTTTCCCCCATCCAAACCGCTCATCCCTTACCGCCATTCTCACTCGCCGGCGCGCGCAAAGACCTCCAGACCGCGCTCGCGCAAGTGTTCCAAAATCTCCCGCGCCACGGCCGTCGGCGCCTCGCGTTGCGGGAAATGGCCGACCTCCGGCAGCTCCACCCAGCGCACGCCCGCCGCATAGAGCGCCTGATTTTCCCGATACAGCGCCGGCGGCGTGCAGGCGTCCGCCGCGCCGGCGATGAACGTCGCCGGCACCGGGATCGGCGGGTTCGATTGCACCCTGGCCGACGCCGCATCGTAGCGCGGACAACTCGGCGCGTTGCCCCAACGATGCCGGTAGGAATGGAGCACCGTATCGACGTATTGCGGATTTAGAAAACTCGGCGTCACCGCCGCCAATTCCGCTGGATCGAATTGCCACGTCGGCGACCACATCCGCCACAAAAAATCCGCCAGCCCGCCCGCGTCTTTCTCCAACGCCGCGCGTCCCGCCGCTTGTTGGAACCACCATTGATACCAAAAGCTCCGCGCTTGCTGGAAATGTCCTTCGCCCCATTCCGGCGGCCTGCCATACGGCGACCCGACCGCCACAAATCCTGCCCGCGCCAACCGCTCGGGCGCGAGCACCGCCGCCGCGTGCAACGCTCGCGACCCCCAGTCGTGCCCGACCAACAGAAACCGTTGCTCGCCCAAACCGAGCGCATCCACGAAATCAAACGCATCCTGCGCCAGCGCCGCGCATTCCCCGCTCGCCGCATCCGGCGCCGTCACCCGGCTCGGCCCGCACCCGCGCTGAAACGGCCGCAACAGCCGCAGCCCCGGCGCCGCCGCCCGTAGCTCCGTCACCACGCCATCCCAAGTCTGCGCATCGTCCGGATAACCGTGCAGCAGCACCAGCGGAAAGCCATCCGCCGGCCCGTCGTCAAAATAACCGATCTCCGCCACCGGCGTGCGCACCTTGTGCGTGGCTGATAAGAAGGACAACATGAGCGCGCGGGATAGGATTTGCCGTGGGAATCGCGTCCCCAACGCCGCCCGGACCTCGCGCGCCAGCTAAATCGACGCGGCGGTGAGGGATTTCCCGTTGCAATCCCGCCGGGCCACGGCAATCATTACCGCTCGCGGGCGCTAGACACCTCGCGCTTCGTTTGCCTCGGAAAACGGTGGCCGTAGCTCAATGGTAGAGCTCCAGGTTGTGGTCCTGGCTGTTGCGGGTTCGAGTCCCGTCGGTCACCCCATTCCGTCGGGCAGAGATTACCGCTTAATCGGGGCGGAAGTGCGGATCGGGTCCCAGCCCGTGCCGTCGCTGGTCAGGTCCGGCGGAAGTGGTCTTGGTTGGCCGTTCAGGAGCACCGTGATGGCAAGTAGAAGCAGAAAAGAGCTTTTCACGGCATGAGCATCCAAGCAAAGCGTATGCCGCCGCTGAAAAGAACCGTTGTGCCGCTCCTTGCGCCAGCGGCAAACGCAAACACCCGCCATCCATCAACCGTGGATTCTGGCAAAAAATCGCCACGCTCGACGCCGCGCCGTGCATGAACTTGACCAAACCGGCTTCGCTTGGCCGATCCCGCCGATGCTTTGTTGCTAACGCGTTTTCCAAGCGGCATCCTTCCCGGCGGTGTCTGGTCCCGCGGTAATTACATACTTGGAGCAAACGCAGTAGAATTGACTCCGAAACTCTGTTGCTTTGACTGCCCTGTGGCAAAGGCGCATCTGTCTTTTTTGGCGCGGCTTTGGTCCAGCTTTGCGCCAAGTATGTAATTACCGACCCTTTCAAGTTTTCCGCGGCATGGATCGGTCTGTATTTGTCCGGCAAGGCCATCTGCATGGCGATCATCACGGATCATTTCTACACCGAGCCAAGTCTGGTGGCAGAGGTCAAGGCTGCGGCGGGCCGGAATGCACTGCCGCACGAGATTGCGGCGATTCTCGGCTAGACCCAAGGGCAACTTGGGAACGAGGAAGCAGGAAAACCGTGCCCATACGGAATTTGAGCGCGAGGACCCTGGTGCTTCCCTTTCCCGCGAGTTTGTCCACAACGGAACGGGCCGCGCGCGGAGCAAGGATTGCCCGCGGCGGCCCGTTGTTGGTGAGGAGTGGTTATGTTTAATGAATGAAACCAGCGCGGCTCGCGCGCTGGTCCGACTTTAGAGTTTCTTCACGCTGTCGAGGATCTCGGTGAGCTGTTTGCCGTGCTTGGCTTCGCCTTTCTCCGTCACCCAGTAGGTAACCATCAGCACCTTGCCGCTGCCGCAATCGGCGTAGGCCAGGATGATGTTGGCCGGGCCCCATTCCTCGCTCGTGCCTTTCCACGCGACCGAGCTCCACTTCATGCCGCCGGCCTCGAATTCGTTACTCTTCTCCGTCTTCTGGTCCACGGTGACTTTTTGTTTCTTCAGCCAGTCGATGTTTTCCTTGGTGAGTTCGTCGATCTTCTTGGCCGTGGTGACTTCAAAGAAGATGGTCGCTTCCTTGTCGGGCGACTCGCACTCCACACCTTCGTCCGTGGTGTCCGGCTCCCAATCACTGGGGATGCTCACGGAGACGACGGGCGAGTCTTCGGGGATTTTAATGGTTTTCGCGCGGGCATCCGAGAGAAGCACCAGCGAGAGGATGGCGCCCAAGGCAAGGATCAGGTTTTTATTCATGGATGGATGGATTGGATTGGATTGGATTGAGTGAAAAGCTCGCGGGGCCGGCTGCACTGGCGCCTGCGGCAAATGGTAGAATCGAACGCGCGCCGGTGGCGGCCTTGCCCACAGAAAGAAAAAGGAAGGCGCGCCACCTTGCGCGCCGTTGAGCTGCTGATGGCGGCTAGCGCGCGGGGTCAAGAAATCTCGCGCTGGACTGTTCAGCCCGGCTGCTGTTCGGTCGGAAGCCGCGCCTCGACCCAGGCGCTCCAGCCGCCGCGCAGGGAGAGAACGTTGGAATACCCCATCTGCCGCAACGCGTCGGCGGCCAGCGCGGAACGATAGCCGCCACCGCACATGAGGATGAGCGGGGCGCCGCAGTCGGGCACGAGCTTCTCGATGTCGCGCTCCAGGATGCCGCGGGAAAGGTGCGTGGCGCCAGCGGGATGGCCCGCCTGCCATTCGTGGTCTTCGCGCACGTCCACCAGCCGGGCGTCGCCGTAGCGGACGCGCTCGGCGGCATCGGCCACGTCGATCTCCTGCACGCGGGAGCGGGCGGCTTCCGCGAGTTTCAAGAAGCCGGGGCTATGGTGTTTCATGTGGCAAAAGGTGCAGGGAAGTATGCTTGCGAGCAGCGAGTCGCTGCCTGGGATGCCAACTTCGATAAGCTCGGGATGACAGCGCGGCAAGTTCGCAGTTCCTTGCGCTGACTCCTTTTCTTTTCCGCCGTTCCCCGGCAGATTTGTCGTTCCGACCGATGTCCCCATTCTCCCTCGCCCAAATCATCGAAGCCCTGCTCTTCGCCTCGCCCAAGGCGTTGAGCGTGGCCGAATTGCGCGCGGCGTTGCGCGCCGCGGTTTCGGCGGAGCTTTCCGAAGACCCGGCCAGCGTGGAATGGGCGGCGAGCCGGGAGCCGGAAATTTTGCTCGCGCTCGGCGAATTGGCCGAACGCTATCGCGCGGGCGGCCACGCGATGGCGCTGACGGAAACCTCCGCCGGCTGGCAACTGGCGACCCGGCCGGAGCTGGCGCCGTGGGTGCGCGCGTTGCACCCCGACAGCAACCGGCCGCCGCGGCTCAGCGCGCCGGCGTTGGAAACGCTCTCGCTCGTCGCGTATCGTCAGCCGGTCACGCGGGCGGGCATCGAAGCGGTGCGCGGCGTCGATGTCGGCGGCGTGCTGCAGACGCTGCTCGACCGCGGTCTCGTGCGCATCGCCGGGCGCGACTTGACGGTGCCCGGCCGGCCGCTGCTGTATGCGACGACGGAATTTTTTTTGGAACACTTCGGTTTGAAAACGCTCGACGAATTGCCGAATAACGCCGAGTTGCGCACAGCTCCCCTTGCGTCCGCCGCAGCGGCGGACGCGGGAAGTTCGAAGCTCGAAGCTCGAAGCTCGAAACAATCGGAGTCAAAAAATTGAAGGTTTAAAAAAGGGGAAACGCAGAGACTTTGAGCGCAGAGCGCAAATGCGGCGCGGTCGCCGTTTTTCCTATTTTTTGATTTTCTAATTTTTTATTCTGATTGTTTCGAGCTTCGAACTTCGAGCTTCGGATTTTTAAATTAAGATGGTTTTACGCGAACTCCGCCAGAAGATCGACGCGCTCGATGACCGGCTCATTGCCTTGCTCAACGAGCGCGCCGACCTCGTTCACGCCGTCGGCGAATTGAAGCGCACGCAGGGCTTGGAAATTTACGCGCCGGAGCGCGAGGAAGCGTTGCTCGGCGCGCTGACGGCGAAGAACGCCGCGCACGGCGGGCGGCTGCCGGCGGCGGGGTTGCGCGCGATTTACCGCGAAATAATGAGCGCCTCGCTCGCGCTCGAAAAAGATCTGGCCATCGCGTATCTCGGCCCGCCCGCGACGTGGACGCACCAGGCGGCGCGGGCGAAATTTGGCGCGAGCGTGCGCTACGCGCCGCAGCCGGGCATCGCAGACGTGTTCGACGCCGTGGCGCGCGGCCGGGCGGATTACGGCGTCGTGCCGATTGAAAATTCGACCGAGGGCGCGGTGAACCACACGCTCGATGTTTTCATCGAAAGCGACCTGCGCATTTGCGCGCAGATTTTGTTGAAGATCGAGAACCACCTGCTCGCGCGGGTGCGGCGCGAGGCGATCCACAGGCTGTATTCGCATCCGCAGGTCTTCGGGCAATGCCGCAACTGGCTGCGGGCAAATTTTCCCACCGCCGAATTGATCGAGGTGTCGAGCACGTCGCGGGCGGGCGAACTCGCCGCGCAGGCAGCCGATGCCGCGGCGCTCGGCGGGCAGATGGTGGCGGAGCTGCACGGGCTGTTCGTGCTCGAACATTCCGTGCAGGATCAGCCCAACAACGCCACGCGGTTTCTCGTGATCGGGCCAAGCGATTGTCCGCCGACGGGCAAGGATAAAACGTCGCTGCTCTTCGGCGTGTCGGATGAAGCCGGCGCGTTGCTCAGCGCGCTGGAGCCATTCCGGCAGGCGGGCATTTCGTTGAGTAAGATCGAGAGCCGGCCGAGCAAGCGGAAGCCGTGGGAATACGTTTTTTTCGTGGACGCGCAGTGCCACGCACAGGACGCGCCGATGGTCGCGGCGCTCGGCGGTCTGCGGCAGCGGTGCAGTTTTTTGAAGATTCTCGGCAGCTATCCGAACGTGACCGGTTAAGCGCGCGAAAATCCGCGCGGCCGGCCTGCGCCGGAGGTGGGCGCGAACGGCTGGTTGACGCCGCCGGTGCGGTGCATTAAGGTCGGCCGTTTTTTAAGGGACCCACGCGCTGGTGAAGAGGGCTTCGGCGCAAGGCGGGCGCGGATTTTCATTGGAATCAAATCCGCCCGCCGCCGCACGCGGAAATTCTCTGCTCGCCATGCCGCGGCGGAACCGCTAAAGCGCACACGCTCCAACTGCTTTTTTTTATGCTCAACGCCTCCTGCCACGCCGCCGCCAACCGGGTGCCTTCGCTCTATCGGCCCGAGGATGAACACGATGCCTGCGGCGTCGGTTTCATCGCGCATGTCGGCGGCGAACGCTCGAATCGCATCGTGCGCTACGGCTTGACCTCGCTCTGCAACCTCGGCCATCGCGGGGCGCTCGACGCGGATGCAAAGACCGGCGACGGCGCGGGCTTGCTCACGCAGTTGCCCTACAAACTGCTGCGCAACATCGTCACGCGGCGCGGACATTATCTTTATAAGGACAGCGATCTCGGTGTCGGCATGTGTTTCCTGCCACACGACAACGCCTACGCGCAGGCGCGGGCCAAGGCGATCACCGAGGAAGTGCTGGAAAAGCGCGGGCTGTTTCTCTTTGGCTGGCGCGAGGTGCCGATCAACATCAACGTGCTCGGCGAAAAGGCGCAGGCTACGATGCCGCGCATCGAACAGGTGCTCGTCGCCCGACCGGAGGGTTTGAGCGACGATGAATATGAGCGCCGGCTTTTCCTGGCGCGCAACGAGATCGAGAAGCGCGCGGCGTCGGACAAGATTCACAATTTTTACATTGTGACGCTCTCCAGCCGCGTCGTCGGTTACAAAGGACTGCTCGTCTCGGCGTCACTCGAAAAATTCTACAAGGACCTTGCCAGTCCCGACTTCGAGAGCGCGTTCTGCATTTACCATCAGCGCTACAGCACGAACACGTTTCCGACGTGGCCACTCGGGCAGCCGTTCCGCATGTTGGCGCACAACGGCGAGATCAATACGATCAAGGGAAATCGCAACTGGATGCACGCGCGCGAGGCGGAGTTGCAGGCGGATTTCTGGGGCGCGGACATCGACTTGTTGAAGCCGATCATCCAGCCCGGCGGCAGCGATTCGGCGAGTCTCGACAACGCCGTGGAAGCGCTCGTCATGAGCGGCCGCTCGATCCTGCACGCGATGACGATGCTCGTGCCGCCGGCTTGGCAGCGCGAGCACGAGAAGAACGCGGACCTGATCGGCTTTTACGAGTATCACCGCGGCTTCAACGAGCCGTGGGACGGACCGGCGGCGCTCGTTTTTTCCGACGGTGTGACGGTCGGCGCGTGCCTGGATCGCAACGGCCTGCGACCGGCGCGTTACAAACTGACCGACGACGGCATTTTCTCGCTCGGCTCGGAGGTTGGCGCGATCGATCTCGACGACGCCAGAGTGGTGGACAAAGGCCGGCTCGGTCCGGGCGAAATGATCGCGGTGGACACCGCGCAAGGCCGGCTCCTGCGCGACCGCGAGATCAAAGAACAGCTCGCCGCGCAGCGGCCATATCGCGCTTGGGTGAAAGAAAATCTGGTGCGGCTGGCGGACCTCGTGCCCGCCAAGACCGAGCCGCAGCCGAGCACGGATGGCGACCTCGATATCCTCGGCTTGACCGAGCGGCAGCTCGCGTTCGGCTACACGGCGGAAGAACTCGACGTGGTCTTCAAGCCCATGCTGCGCGAAGGCGTGGAGCCGGTCGGCTCGATGGGCGACGACAGCCCGCTGGCGGTGCTCTCGACGCAGCCGTGCTTGCTCTATCGTTATTTTTCGCAGCTCTTCGCGCAGGTGACGAATCCGCCCATCGATCCGTTGCGCGAGAAGCTGGTGATGACGCTCAGCACCACGATGGGCTGGCGGCGCAATCTGCTCGCCGAGACGCCGGAACACGCGCGGCTGGTCAACGCCGCGTCGCCTATTCTATTCGAGCACGAACTCGCCGCGCTGCGGGCGCAAACCTCGCTCGATGTGCGGCCCGCGACGGTCTCGACGCTTTGGAAGACTGACACCGGTGCCGCAGGCTTGGAGCCGGCGGTGGATCGCATTTGCCAGGAAGTCGAGGCAGCCATCGACGCCGGACATTGCATCGTGGTCATCAGTGATCGCGGCGTCGATCACGCGCACGCGCCGGTGCCGGCTTTGCTGGCGATGGGCGCGGTGCATCATCATCTCACGCGCGTCGGCAAGCGCATGAAGGCGTCCATCATCTGCGAGACCGGCGAAGCGCGCGACGTGCATCAGCTCGCCTGTCTGACCGGTTACGGCGCGAGCGCCATCGTGCCGTATCTCGGCTACGAAACGTGCCGCGAAGTGCTGGAGAAATTGCCCGCCGAGGGCCGGCCGACCTACGCGCAGGCGGTCGGCAAATACAAGGCGGCGCTGGAGGCTGGCTTGCTCAAGATCATGAGCAAGATGGGCATCTCCGTGCTCGGCTCGTATCGTGGCGCGCAGATTTTTGAAGCTATCGGACTCAGCACGGCATTGATCGAGAAATGTTTCACCGGCACGCTTTCGCCCATCGAGGGCATCGGCTTTTTGGAAATCGCCGAGGAGAGCTTGCGCCGGCACGCGCTCGGTTACGCCGGCGCGCCACCGGCGACGAACGGCAAGGCGCCGGCTTTGGGCAACCCCGGTTACTTCCGGTTCCGGCCCGGCGGCGAGGCGCATTCGGTGACGCCGCCGATGATCAAAAATTTCCACACGTTCGTGCAGTCGAACAAACCGGAGGATTACAAAAAATACGTCGAGAGCGTGCTCAACGTTGCGCCGGTGAACCTGCGCGATTTATTGGAAATCGTCCCGCCGCTTTCCGGGCCGATTCCCATCGAGGAAGTCGAATCCGTCGAAGACATCCGACGGCGTTTTACCACGGCCGGCATGAGCCTCGGCGCGCTCTCGCCCGAGATGCACGAGACGCTCGCCATCGCGATGAACCGCATCGGCGGCAAGTCGAATTCCGGCGAAGGCGGCGAAGACCCGGAGCGCTTTCACATGCGCGCGAACGGCGACCTGGCGAACTCGGCGATCAAGCAGATTGCCAGCGGACGGTTCGGCGTGAACGCGACCTACCTCGCCAGCGCGAAGGAGATCGAAATCAAAATGGCGCAGGGCGCGAAGCCGGGCGAGGGCGGGCAGCTTCCGGGGCACAAGGTCAGCGCGATCATCGCGCGCTTGCGCAAGGCGACGCCCGGCGTGTCGCTCATCTCGCCGCCGCCGCACCACGACATTTATTCCATCGAAGACCTGGCGCAGCTCATCCACGATCTCAAGCAGGTGAATCCGCGCGCGCGCGTCTGCGTGAAGCTCGTCGCCGCGGCGGGCGTCGGCACCATTGCCGCCGGCGTGGCCAAGGCGCACGCGGACATCATCCTCATCTCCGGCCACGAAGGCGGCACGGGCGCGTCGCCGATTTCTTCCGTGAAACACGCCGGCAGCGCGTGGGAACTCGGCGTGTCCGAGGCGCACCAGGTCTTGATGCTCAATGGCCTGCGCAACCGCGTGACGCTGCGCACCGACGGCGGCTTGCGCACAGGCAAGGACATCGTTTACGCCGCGCTGCTGGGCGCGGAGGAATATAACTTTGGCACGACCGCGCTCATCGCCAGCGGCTGCGTCTATGTGCGCCAGTGTCATTTGAATACGTGCCCGGTCGGCGTGGCGACACTCGACGAGAAATTGCGCGCGAAGTTCAAGGGCAAGCCGGAATACATCGTCAACTTCTTCAACGCCGTCGCGCACGAGGTCCGCGAATGGATGGCCAGGCTCGGCGCGCGGACGATGCACGACTTGATCGGCCGCGTCGAGTATCTGCGGCAGCGGCCCGTGCCGGGTCATCCGAAGGCGAACACGCTCCAATTGAAACGGCTCCTCGCCGACGTGAGCAAGGACGATCCGACCGCGCCGCGGCACGCCACGCGCGATCGCAACGACGAGGCGCACGACCGGCCGCTGGACGACGTGATCTTGCAGGACGCCAACGAAGCGATCAACCGCGGCAACCCGCTGGTGCTGGATTACAAGGTGCGCAACGTCAACCGCAGCGTTGGCGCGAAGGTGAGCGGCGAGATCGCGTATCGCAACGGCGAGGCGGGTTTGAAAACCGACATGCTGACGTTGAATTTGCACGGCAGCGCGGGCCAGAGTTTCGGCGCGTTTCTCTCGCCGGGCGTGCGCTTGGTGCTCACCGGCGAGGCCAACGATTACGTCGGCAAGTGCATGAGCGGCGGCGTGATCGTGCTGCGTCCGCGCCCGGAACATGGCTTCGCGGAGCACGACGCGATGATCGCGGGCAACACCTGCCTTTACGGCGCGACCGGCGGAGCGTTCTACGCGCGCGGCCGGGCGGGGGAACGGTTTGCCGTGCGCAATTCCGGCGCGACGGCGGTGGTCGAGGGTCTCGGCGACCACGGTTGCGAATACATGACGAACGGCACCGTGCTGGTGCTCGGCCGCACGGGCCGCAACTTCGGCGCGGGCATGACCGGTGGCACGGCCTACGTGCTCGATCTCGACGGCGAGTTCGACAAGTTGATTAATCCTCAACTGGTCAGTCTTGCGCGGCTCGGCGGCGAGGAGGAATCGATGGTGAAAGCGTTGCTCTATCAGCACCTCGAAGCCACCGAGAGCGAACGGGCGCGGGAAATCTTTGCCGACTGGCCGGCGTTCGCGCCGAAGTTCTGGAAGGTCGCGCCGAAAGCCGCCGTCACCGCTGCCGCCGCCGCGCCCGCGCAAGCGCCTGTGGCAGTCGCTGCGAGCGTCGCCGGGCGGGTGTGAAAAACATCACCCGCGCGATTGGCCTGGCCGTGAGCGGCCAGGGGCGCTCGCTAGTCGCGAGCCGAACGATGCGTCAGAGAATTTGACGCATCGAGGTGCGCGCCTTCGTCCACGCCGACGCTCAGTCGGTAGATCAATTCGCCACCCAGCCAACCCGCGACGCCCGCCAGGCCAAGGGCGACGATGCCCAGCACAATCGGGAGCAGACCGGGCTTGGTCGGGTCGGCGCGTCGCAGCCACCAACTGAGCGCAAACAGCGCCATAACGGCGACGTTGATCGCCCCGTGCAGCGAGCCGATGCGCTTCGCCCGAGTGCCCGCCGGGATGGCCAGCCAGTCAATCGTGCCGAAAAGCGCGGCGAGCAAGCCTCCCAGCACGCCAACGGCAATAAGGTAATAAGCGATTTGCGCCCAGAGTCCGTTGCCAGTGCCCAGATGAATGCAATCGAAGAGCACCGCCACGGGCAGCAATCCCAGCGGGAACGCGATCAGGATCGGATGGAGCGGATGACCCAGGAATTTGGCTTTGCTTTGCATCGGGAATGGATTCAGGCGCAGCCTCAGTCGTCGATGGACGAGGCGATGGACGCCGTCTTTTTCACAATCACAAAAACGCGGCAGCTCGCTCCTGCGGTCTTTGGAAAACGGCAGCGACGCTTTTCCCATCGACAAGCCGCGCTGGTGCGCAGAAACTCTGCGGCATCATGGAAATCGCCACTCAACTCGCCCTTTTTCTTGAGAACAAACCCGGCACGCTGGCGGCTGTGTGCGACGCGCTCGCGCAGGCGAGCATTAACATCTACGCGCTCACCATTTCCGACACCGTCGATCATTCCGTGGTGCGCATGGTCGTAAGCGACACGCACCGCGCGCTGGCAATCTTTGAGGAACACGGCACGCTGGTGGTGGAAAACGACGTGCTCGTCGTCGAGATCAACAACCAGCCTGGACGGCTTTCCGACATCGCTCGCAAGCTGGCAGCCGCCGCGGTCAACATCGAATACGCCTACCTCGCCGTGGGCGCCGGCGCGCCGAGCGGGCTGATGGTGTTGCGTCCCAGCGACGTGCCGCGCGCCCTCCAGGTGCTCGGCGGCGAACCCGCCAAATAAGCCAAGCTCACGCCGAGTCGCTGCCGGGTTTGACACGAATGTCCTAGGACCACACGGCGGACGGAAACCGTATGTTCGCTAACGGGCGACACCGGGATTTTTCCGCTCTCGCCCCTCATTTTTCTTATGCCTATTAAAGTCTGGCCGGGAACTCCCTATCCTCTGGGCGCCACGTGGCGCCACAACGGCGTGAACTTTGCGCTGTTCAGCGAAAACGCCACGGGCGTCGATGTCTGTCTGTTCGACGACCCCGACGCGGAAGTCGAGAGCGTGCGGGTGCGCATGACCGAGAACACCGACCAGGTGTGGCACGTCTTTCTGCCCGAGGTGCGGCCAGGCCAGCACTATGGTTTCCGCGTTTACGGGCCGTATGAACCGGCGGAAGGACATCGGTTCAATCCCTCCAAACTCCTGCTCGATCCGTATGCGAAAGCCGTCACCGGCGACGTGCTCTGGGGGCCGGAGATGTATGGCTACGACTTGCAGGCGGAAGGCGAGGACCGCGACCTCGAACGCGATTACCGCGACAGCGCCTACGGGCTGCCGAAGGCCATCGTCATCGACCCGGCGTTTGATTGGGGGACGGACGCGCCGCCGGCCACGCCGCTGCATCGGAGCATCATCTACGAGACGCACGTGCGTGGCTTCACCAAGCTCTGCCCGGACGTGCTGGAAGCCGAGCGTGGCACCTACGCGGGCATGGGCAGCAAGCCGGCGATTGATTATCTCAAAAATCTCGGCGTCACCGCGGTGGAATTGCTGCCCGTGCACCATCTGGTCAATGACCAGATGCTCGTCGAGAAGGGACTGAAAAATTATTGGGGTTACAACACACTCGCCTATCTCGCGCCCTATTCCGGCTACGGCAGCACGCAGCCGGGCAGCGAACTCGTGCGCGAGTTCAAGACGATGGTGAAAAACCTTCATGCCGCCGGCATCGAGGTGATCCTGGACGTGGTTTACAACCACACGGCGGAGGGTGATCACTACGGCCCGACGCTGTCGTTCAAAGGCGTGGACAACGCGAGCTACTATCG
>JAFAXH010000054.1 GCA_019241085.1 Verrucomicrobiota bacterium
TAGGCGAGCAAAAGCGCGTTGAGATCATCCGGCTTGTCGTAGAAGGCGAGGTCTAGCTCGTGGAGTTGCGCAAGCGCCCTCACAGGCAGCCGGGAAAGAAGCAACTGTCGGTCGGTTTGCCCCGGCGGTGGCGACCCACCGATGATAGCGATCGCCCGTAGGAGTAAGCCTCGGGTCCGCTCGGCACCGATGTGCTGGAGCGCAGCGGCGGCCGTCTCGGCATGCTCGCCAGAGGAGTTGGCGAAATACTGTCCGAAGCCGCCGTTATTAACTTCGGCTTTGAGCGACCATACCGCCATGATGACCTGCTCAGTCGGAGAAAGATGCACGAAGCCTAGCGCTTGGCGGCGCTGGTAGATCGGCTCCAAAATAGTGTGGAGTTGTTCTACGCTCACGGGCTAGACACCTAACTCATAAAGTAGCCAAACACTCATCCAGCGCTGCGAGCAATTCACTCACCGTCTCCTCCGTCTCGTCGCCCATGTTTGAGAGGCGGAAGGTCTTGCCCTTGAGCTTGCCGTAGCCGCCGTCGATCACGAAATGGTGCTTCGCTTTCAGCGTCTTCACCAGCGCGGCCACGTCGATCTCGCGCGTGTTGGCCACGCACGTCAGCGTCACGGAACGGAAGCCTTCGGGCGCGAAGAAACCGAAGCCGTTTTTCCGCACCCAGTCGTGCACGAGCGCGTTCGTGCGCGCGTGGCGCGCGTGCCGGGCGGCGACGCCTTCGGCGAAAATCTCGTCGAGCTTTGATTGCAGCGCGTAGATGTGCGACACGCTCGGCGTGCTCGGCGTCATGTCGCCTTCGGCATTCTTTTGGAACTCCAAAAAATCGAAGTAATATCCGCGCTCCGGCATCTCCGCGGCGCGCGCCATCGCCCGCTCGCTCGCGGCAAAGAGCGCCATGCCGGGCGGCAGCGCGAGCGCCTTTTGGCTGCCGGTGAGCAGCACATCGATGCCGAGTTCATCCATCGGAATCGGCACGGCGGAAAATGACGACACCGTGTCCACGATGAACAACGTCTCCGGATGCCGGCGCAGCACGGCGCTGAGTTCGGCGAGCGGATTCATCACGCCGGTCGAGGTTTCGTTGTGAATCAACGTGACGGCGTCGAACTTCCCGCCGGCGAGTTTTTCCTCCAGCAAGTTCGGCAAAATCGGCTGGCCCCATTCGACCTTCAACGCCTCGGCCTGCCGGCCGCAACGCTGGCTCACGTCGAACCATTTGTCGGAAAACGCGCCGTTCATGCAGTTGAGCACGCGCCCGCCCGTCGGCACGAGATTGCGGAGCGCCGCCTCCATCACGCCCCAAGCTGAAGAGGTGGAAACGAACACCGGCCGCTGCGTGCCGAAGAGTTCGCGCAAGCGCCCCTGCACGTCGGCATAGAGCGCCTTGAACTCCGCGCCACGATGACCGATCACCGGCCGGCTGAAGGCGGCGAGCGTTTTTTCCGAAACTTCGATGGGACCAGGGATGAAGAGCTTGGGATGCGGAAGCATGCGGAGAAGGTTGAGAGTTGTTAGTTGAGAGTTGAGAGCCTGAGAGTTTTGGGCGGAGCGCGAAGCTGCTTGTCTCTCAAATTGCCGAAGCTCTCAACTAACAACTCTCAACTCTCAACTCCTTCTTCATTCCGGCCAGAGAAAATGCTCGAGCCGGAGTTGGTTGAGTTGCTGCTCGGCTTCGGCTTTCAACGGGCCGTTGACCGCGGCCAGGCGCGCGTAGATCGCGGCGGCGGATGCCCAACGGCTCTCGTTTTTCAAGATGCGCGCCGCGGCAAATCCGGCGCGATAAAACCACGTCAAATCAAAAACAGTCACGGTCGCCGCCGCGGTGGGCGGTGCGTCGGCAACCGCCGGAGGGCTGGCAGTCGGCGGTGCGGCAACAAACACGTCGAGCGCGTCGTGATACGCCACGAGCGCGGCGGCGGTGTCACCGGATTTTTCCAACGCCTCGCCGCGGCGCGCGAGCGCCTGTTGACGCCAGGCCGCGCTCGCGCCGGGCAGCGCCGCCAAGTCGGCAAAAGCCGCCGCTGCCTCGCCGCGGCGACCGAGCAGGAGCAACGTCTCGCCACGGCCGCACAATGCCTCGCAGCGCGCCTCGTTCGGGAGCGTCGTCGCGGACGGCGCCTCGGAAGTTGAGTTGGAAGCGGCTGTCGCCGGCGGAGTCGCCGCTGTTGATCCACGACTATCCGTCGTCGTTGAATCAGGGGGCGCGGTGAGCAGGCCGTCGTAAATGCGCAACGCGTCCGCCGGCTGGCCCAGCCGGTCGCGCAAGGTCTCGGCTTGACGCAATCGCGCGGCGGTTTTCAAAACACCGTTCACCTGCGCGGCGTCCTCAAACAACGACAGCGCGCGGTCCGCGCCGGTCTCGCTCAAACCGCGCAACGCCGCCAAACCGGCCAGGTAGCGCGCGTGTTCGTAGAGCGACGGCGCGACCGTGCCGCCTTCGCGGCCGATGAGTTCGAGCTGCGTTTGCGCGTCGGTGTAATCGTCCCGGCGGAAATAAATCTCGCCCAGCTTCAGGCGCGCTTCCGCCACCCGCGGCGAGTGCGGCCAGCGGGCGAGAAAACGGTTGGCCGCCGCGATGGCCGCCGTTTCGTCGCGCGTCGGCCCCGGTGCGTCCGCCAGCCAGAGCGCGAGAAAATCGGCGCGCTCAGCCGTCGCCGGGTCCACCGTGGGAGCAGCGGCCGGCGCGGCGTTGTTGCCGCTGTTTTGCGGTTCGCCGGGATTGCTCACGTAAGCCAGTTGCCGGCGCGCTTCGTTCAAGCTGGCGGGCAGGTCGCCGCCGCGCAGCAGCGCCAGCTCCGCCAGCGCGAGGCGCGCTTCGGCCGTGCGCGCGGAGTGGGGGTTTTCCTTCAAGAACTGACGCAAGGTCGCCGCGGCGGCGCGCGTCTCACGACCGTTGTCGCTGCCATTGTTGTGGTCGTCGGCTGGCGAATCATTCTGCGACAGCACCCGCGCCACGCGCATCAGCCCTTCGTCGAGCATGAATTCTTCCTGGTGCGGCGCACTGGGAAATTGCGTCTCGAATTTCTCCCGCATCGCCGCGTAGCCGCGCTCGTCGCCGGCTTCCAAAAGCGTCAATGCCGCCTGGCGCAACGCAGACGCCGCCAGCGGACCGCCGCGTGCTGCCACGGTCTCAAAAGTCCGCGCGGCGCCGGCAAAGTCGCGCTGCGCCAGACGCACGCGTGCCGCGAGCAGGTCCCGCTCGGTCCGCACCGTGGCGGCTGCGGTCGTGCCGGTCGTCGCCGGCAACAACGCCTCCGTTTCCGCCAGCGCCTTTTGCGCTGCCGCCGGCTCATTCCGCAGCAGGCGCACCGCGGCCAGGTCGAGCAGCGCGCGCAAACGCACCGCGCCCGGCGCGCCGTGCAGCGGGCCGTCGCTGGCGAACTCGGCCAGCGCCGTCTCGGCGGCGGCATCGTCACCGGCGGCGTGACGCAGACGCGCGAGCGCCAGCGCGGCGCGGGCCTGACGCTCCGGCGCCGTGGTGTCGTGCTGCCATGGCGCGAGCGTTTCCATCACGGGCAACGCGGCCTTGCTGTTCGCGGCCAGCGGCGTGGCCAGAGCGGTGAGGCGCGAGAAGGCTTCCGTCAGCGCGACGCTGCGCGGGTAGCGTTGTAAAAAATCCGTCAGCAGCGCCGCCGCGCCCGCCGCGTCGTTGCGCGCCGCGCGCACTTCCGCGTGGAGAAACACGGCGGCGGCATAGCGACGTTCATTCAAGCCGACGGGATTTTTTTCGAGCGCAGCGAGCGCGTTATCTGCCGCGGCAAAATCTTTTTGGGCAAACGCCAGACGGGCACGGAGCAGGCGGCGGTTGGCTGCTTGGGCGGGAGTCTCGCTGACGGAGTCGGCGGCGGCAGCGGCGTTGGCGTCCAGCCGCGCGGCGGCTTCGTCCAAGCGGCCGTCTTGCAGCGCGAGCGCGCTCAGGCGCAGGTTCGCGCTGGCGCGCCGCGCCGGGTCGTCGCGTTCGCACTCTTCAAACGCGCGGCGCGCTTCCTCGCGCCGGCCGAGCGCGAGCAAGGCGCGCGCGTAGCCAAAGCGCGCGGCGGAAATGTCGGCGGTTTCCTCCGGCGTGGCGGCGTTGGTAATGTTGTCGGCTCGCGCCACCTGCGCGTAGGCTGGCTCGGCATCGGACCAGCGGCCGAGCGCGGCGAGCGCCTGCGCGCGCCAGAAAACCGCTTCGAGATCGAAACCGCGCGCCGATGCCAGCGGCGGGATCAATTCCGCTGTGGCCAGCGCACTGGCGGGATCGTTGGCGGCGAGCAGCGCGCGGGTTAACAAGAGCAACGTCGCGCGGCGCTCTTCGGCGTTCGCCGGCTGCGCGGTTGGGGAACGCAGCGATTCGCGCAATTTCTCCGCCGCGACCTCGGGCACGCCCTCGGCCAGAGCGCGCCGCGCGGCATCGAGCGCGGTGTTGTTGCCGGCGAAGGCAGCAGCGCGGGCGAAGAAGAGCGTGAGGAAAAGGATACTAAGGCGCAATGGCGCAATGGCTCGAAAGCTTGGGACGTTTCGGCGAAACGTCCCTACCAAAACGCCGGTAGGGATGGCTCGCTGAGCCGTCCCTGATTGAATTCTACGGACGCCTCGCCGAGGCGTCCCTGCCCGATTGGAAAAGCCGTCCGGCAGGGATGCCGGACGGGGCGGGCTGGAAGCCCGCGCTCCCCTTTCTGTCGCGCAGCCAAACGCAGCAGCCATGATGACGCGCCCTTTCCTCATCGCGGCAGCAGCTTCTTCGTGAGGTGGCGACCGGTGTGGCTGGCAGGCAGCGCGGCAATCGCTTCCGGCGGGCCGGCGCCGACGAGCCGACCGCCGCCTGCGCCGCCTTCGGGGCCGAGGTCGATGACCCAGTCGGCGCATTTGATGACATCCAGATTGTGCTCGACGACGATGAGTGTGTTGCCGCCGTCGCGCAATTTATAGAAAACTTCGAGCAACTTGGCGATATCGACGAAGTGCAGGCCGGTAGTCGGTTCGTCGAAAAGATACAGCGTGCGGCCGGTCGCCTTTTTCGCCAGCTCGGCGGCGAGCTTCACGCGTTGCGCCTCGCCGCCGGAGAGCGTGTCGGACGACTGACCGAGCTTGAGATAACCGAGGCCGACGGCGTGCAGCGCGTCGAGCCGGTCGGACACGGCGGGCACGGCGCGGAAGAATTGCGCCGCCTCCTCGATCGACATCTCCAGCACGTCGGCGACGTTTTTGCCTTTGAACGTGATCTCCAGCGTCTCGCGGTTGTAACGCCGACCTTCGCAGACCTCGCACGGCACATACACGTCGGCGAGGAATTGCATTTCAATCTTGATCATCCCGTCGCCCTGGCAATGCTCGCAGCGGCCGCCGCGGACGTTGAAGGAAAAGCGGCCGGCGTCGTAGCCGCGCACGCGGGCGGCGGGGAGCTGGGCAAAGAGTTCGCGGATCGGCGCGAAGGCGCCGGAATAGGTCGCCGGATTCGAGCGCGGGCTGCGGCCGATGGGCGATTGGTCGATGGTGATGACGTGGTCGATGTCGTCAAGCCCGTCGAGGCCGGCGTGCTTGCCGGGCACGTCTTTGGCGCGGTAAAAATGCCGGGCCAGCGCGCGACGCAGGATGTCATCGACCAGCGTCGATTTGCCCGAACCGGAAACGCCCGTGACGCAGGTGAAACAACCGAGCGGAAAGCGCACGTCGAGCTTTTGCAGATTGTTCTCGCGCGCGCCGAGGACGCTGAGCCAGCCGTTCGGCTCGGTGCGGCGGCGCGGCACGGAGATCGTCATGCGGCCGGAGAGATATTGGCCGGTGGGGGAATTTTCGACCGTCTCGACTTCGGCGACGGTGCCTTGGGCCACGAGGCGACCGCCGCGCGGGCCAGCGCCGGGGCCGATGTCGATGAGATGATCGGCGGCGCGGATGGTGTCCTCGTCGTGCTCGACGACGATGACCGTGTTCCCGAGGTCGCGCAGGCGATGGACGGTGGCGATCAAGCGGCTCGTGTCGCGCTGGTGCAGGCCGATGCTCGGTTCATCCAACACGTAAAGCACGCCGGCGAGGCCGCTGCCGATCTGCGCGGCGAGGCGGATGCGCTGCGATTCGCCGCCGGAGAGCGTGCCGCTCTCGCGGTCGAGCGTGAGGTAGTCGAGGCCGACTTCGGAGAGAAACCCGAGCCGCGCGCCGATCTCGCGCACGATCTCGGCGGCGATTTGCCGCTGCTGGCTCGTGAGTTGGAGGCGGCTGAGGAACTCGCGCGCCTCGGCGATGGTCTGGGCGCAGAACTGGCGGATGTTCAGCGCGCGGCGGGCGGCGACTTCTCCCGTTTCGGCAGATACGGCTTGATCCCCGCCAAAAGCCGGCTCGGGCCGGCTGGGGTCGGGTGCGTCCGCGGCGACAGCTAACGGCGGTGCGGCAGAGCCGGCTTCCACCGCGTCAACCGATCCGGCGGCGGCGTCGGAAAGCTTCGGACGCCGCGGCGAGGCGTCCCTGCCTGTTTCCATCCCGGCACTCAGCGTTACGGCCAGGATTTCCGGCTTCAGCCGGGCGCCTTCGCAGGCGGGACAGGGGCGCGGGCTTTGGTAGGCGCGCAGGCGCTGGCGGGTCAACTCGCTTTTCGTGGTGTCAAAAAGGTGCTGCACCTGCGGCAGGACGCCCTCGAAGGGTTTGGCGACGGTCACCTGTTTTTTGCCCCGGCCTTCGCCTTGCAAGGTGTGCAATGTCACCGGTTCGTCGCCGGTGCCGTAGATCAGGGCGCGCTGGAACGGCTCCGGCGTGTCGCGGAACGGCGTCTCCAAGGCGACGTGGAAATGCGCGGCGAGCGCCTTGAGCAGCGCGGCGTAATAGGCGCGCATCCGCGGGCTGACTCCCCGCCGCCACGGGGCGACAGCGCCTTCCGCCAAGGTTTTCTCCGGGTCCGGCACCAGCAGGCCGGCGTCGAACTCCGGCACCACGCCCAAGCCGTGGCAGACCGGGCAGGCGCCGAGGTGGCTGTTGAAGGAAAAGTGCCGCGTGGTCAGCGGCGCCAGCGTGAAGCCGGTCTCTGGATCGCGAAACGCGGTGGAATACGTCGTCTCGGCCCACTCCGCCGGATTCGCCGCGCCGGCTGGTTGCGAGAGCACGAGGAGCAGGCTTTTCCCCCAACGCAGCGCCGTTTCCACCGAGTCGGCCAGCCGCGTGCGAACGCCTTCTTTAATAATGAGCCGGTCGATGACGGCTTCGATCTGGTGTTCGCGGCCTTTCGCGGGGCGCACGGGCGTCGGGCCGCCGAGTTCGACGAGTTCGCCGTCGATGCGGGCGCGCACAAAGCCTTCGCGGCGGATTTTTTCGATCACGTCGCGGAACTCGCCTTTTTGCCCGCGCACAACTGGCGCGAGCAGGATGAGCCGGGTGCCCTCGGGCAACGTGAGAATGTCGTCCACGATGGACTGCGGCGTCTGCCGGCGCAGCGCGCGGCCGGTGGCGGGATCGTGCGGCTGGCCGACGCTGGCGAAGAGCAGGCGCAGGTAATCGTAGATTTCCGTGGTGGTGGCGACGGTCGAGCGCGGGTTCACCGCCGTGGTGCGTTGCTCGACGGCGATGGCCGGCGACAGGCCCTCGATGAAATCGACCTCGGGCTTTTGGAGTTGCTCGATGAACTGCCGCGCGTAGGCCGAGAGGCTTTCCACGTAGCGTCGGCGGCCCTCGGCGTAGAGCGTGTCGAAGGCGAGCGACGACTTGCCCGAGCCGCTCGGCCCGGTGATGACCACCAGCCGGCCGCGCGGGATTTCCAAACTCAGGTTCTGGAGATTGTGCTGGCGGGCACCTCCGATTCTGATAGTTTCCTGCGTTGTCATCGCCAGACAGAAGTCTTTCGCTCTTGCAGTGCGTTTCCTCTCTTTTCCCCGGGAACCGGAATTTCCAACATAATGCGTCAGATGTCGCCAATCAAACCGGTCTCACCTCCGCCTGCTTCCTCTGAACCGACGCCATCTTCCTCCGTGCCGACGAGCATCAGCCGCGAGGAGTTGCTCGAAATGCACGATAAATTTCGCGCCGTGAAGCACAGCGCCTGCAACGCGCTGGCAGTCATCATGGCGCTGAGCGAGATGGCCGAACGCAACCCGGCTTACGTGGAAAAATTGACGAAGACGGTGTTGCAAAAAAGCCCGCAGATGGTGACGGAGCTGCGGGCGTTCGACGAAGAAATGCGCGCTCTACTCAGGGCGCTGCCGGAGTGACCCGCTGAGGGTGGGAAGTTCAAAATCCCAAGCTCTAAGCTCGAAACAAGTTCAAAGTCCCAAACTCGAAATCCTGCTGCCAACGATCTCGCTGACAGCCTTTTTTTTGAGTTTCGAGCTTTGAGCTTGTTTCGAACTTAGAGCTTGGGATTTTGAGCTTTCAGAACAATTTGAGTTGCTCGTCCGTTTCCGGCGCAACGGCTGGCAGTTTCTTGCTCTGCTCGGCCAAGGCGGGCAATTCCAGTTGGACGCCCAGCAGCCGGCCAAGCCGCTGACAGGTGAGCGGCGAAAAACCTTCGTAGTGGTTGTTGACCAGGACGTAAATCTGGCGACACGGCGCGCCCTCAGTCGCTGGCTCCAAATGCTGGCGCAGCCGCGCGGCCCAGCTCTCCAGTGCATCGGCGCGCGGCCAGAGCAGCCGGCCATAGCGATATTGGCGCTCGCCGGTGTCGGGGCGGAACTTCGTCTGCAAGTCGCCCAGCAGCCGGACATAGAGAAAGTCTGTCGTCTGCGGCAAAAACTCGAACGGCGCCTCGGCCTGTGTCGCCAGCGGGCTTGTGTCATTCCAGCACCACGCCACGCCGTGTTCCCGCAACACTTGCGCGATGGCCGGCCGGTGCCAGGAGGGATGGCGGAATTCCACCGCGAACGCTGGGTTTCCCCCGCCGCCCACCGGCAAAGCGTCGAGAAACCGCCGCAGCGTCTCCACGTCCGGCGGCGTGGACCGGAAGCTCGGCGGGAGTTGCACCAGCACGGCGCCGAGCTTTTCGCCCAGCGGCCGCAAGCTGCCGAGAAATGCCCGCAGCACGGCGCGGCCGTTCCCGCCGGGATGACCGGGGATCGGGGCGTCCAGCCGCAGCCGCGCATCGTGCGTCAGCATCCGGGGCAGTTTGGCGGTGAAAACGAAGTCGTCCGGCGTGGCGTCAGCCCAGCGAGCGACGATCTCCGCCCGCGGGATGCTGTAGAAGGTTGAGTCGATCTCAACCGCTGACAAGTAGCGCGAATAATAAGCGAGCTGCGCGCCGGCTTCCAAGCTATCCGGATAGAAAACATCGCGCCAATCCTCGAAATTCCAGGCACATGTGCCGATCCACAGGCGGCAACGAGGGGTCGAAAAAGTCGAAAAATTAATGCTTGCACTCCCCCCGGCATCTATGCTTTTGTCTGCGCCCATGAGAAAAACTAATGATCTCGCTGTAAAAACGAACCGTCTGCGCTTATGGCCGCTTCGCGTCCGCGAAGTCCGCCGCCGGCTGCGGTCGGGTCGGCGGGGATCGATCCGTCGTCGAGTATCGTCGCTGGCCCTGGCAGCGCTCGCTTTTTCCTGCATTGGCAGCACCGGCGGCTGCGCCGTTTCGGCTTCCGCTTTAACAGATTCCAAGGGTGGCAGCGGCAACGGTCCCGCGTTCCGCCCCGGCGGCGCCGGCCAGGTCGGCGTCGCGAGCTGGCACGCGCCGCGCCGCGGCTCGTTTGCCAGCCGCACCGCGAGCGGCCGGACGTGGGTGACCGACGAGATGGTCGCCGCCCACCGCCGGTTGCCGCTGGGCAGCCGTGCGCTGGTGACCAATACGCGCACCCGCCAGTGCTGCGTGGTGCAGATCATCGACCGCGGGCCGTATGTCGGCGGGCGCATCATTGATTTGAGCAAGGCGGCTGCGAGCAAGCTGGGGTTGATTACTTCCGGCACCGGTCGGGTGCGGGTGGACCCCATCCCGGCCAATGTCAGCACGGAAGCCGCCCTGTCCGCGCCGGTGCTGGTCGCGGCCACGTCGCGCGGGCTGCCGCCGGATTCTTCCTTGGAATAAGCCGGCGCTCCGCTCAGGGCGGGGCGAGCCTGGCTAGCTTGACCGGCCGGGGAAACGTCGCTAGCCTGTTTTCCCGCCCAGCCGATTCGCTCCGCCCCCGCCATGCCGATGTTCTTTTTTTCACGTCAAAAAGCTCTCGTCCTCGCGCTCCTCGTTGCCGCGGGTTGCGCCGTGCTGCCGCGGCGTTGTCCCGCGCCGCTCGTCATCCGCCAGAACGAGGGTGCCAGCTATCAGCCGCCCGGCACCGAGGAGGTGCCCAATGCGCGCGACGCCCAAGCGCAGTTTGACAACGCGCTGGAGCGCGAAAATCGCGGCGACATCGCCGGCGCGATCTCTGGCTATCACAAGACGGTGCGCCGTTTTCCCAAGGCCCTCGTCGCCGCGAGCGCGCAGTTCAAGGAAGGCCAGTTGCTGGAAAAACAAGGCCAGCTCATCCCTGCCTTCCGCGCCTACGACAAGCTGGTGCGCGACTATCCGCGCTCGTCCGATTTTGACAAAGCGCTGGAAGGCGAGTTCCGCATCGGCACCGCCTTCCTCGAAGGCGCGCGGCAAAAACTGCTCGGCGTGCCGACGCTGCAATCCATGGCGCAGGCGGTCTCCATCTTCAGCGCCATCGTCCGGACCGCGCCGTTCAGCCGCTACGCCCCGCTGGCGCAATTTGGCATCGGCCAGGCCAAGGAAAAAGATGGCGATCTGCGCGGAGCCATCGCCGCCTACCAAGTCGTCGTCGATAAATATCCGACCGATCCCGCCGCGGCCGATGCGCTCTACCAGATCGGCTTTGTCTGGATGAAATACAGCCGCCTCGGCAATTACGACCGCGGCGCCGTGGTCAAGGCGCGCGAAACTTTCCAGGATTACCTCGCGGCTTATCCGAACACGGAAAAAGCCGCGCAAGCGCGTGAAAATCTCGCCGCGCTCGGCACGCAGCAGACCGGCGGCGCCTTCCAGATCGCCCGCTATTACGACCGGCAAAAACTCTATCGCGCCGCCATCGTGTATTACAACGAAGTCATCCGCCAGGAGCCGAACTCGAAGGAGAGCGAACAAGCCAAGGCGCGTCTCGCCGCGTTGCGCGCGAAATTTGGCGACGCCGCCATGGAGCAGGCGATGAACCCCACCGCCACGCCGCAAAATGGCAATAACCCGCTCGCCGGTGGCAACAACAACAGCCGACTCCAGGCGACGACCGACACCGCGCGCCGGCCCGACTACAACGGCCCGCCAGTCAGCGCGCCCGCCGCACCGGGCACCACGGCAGCCTCCGGCTCCGCCGCGGGCGGTGGCGGTGGCGCGCCGCGCACCGGCAGCGGTTATCCTTCCGGCCCGCTGGCCTTGCCGCCGCCGATCCCCGACAGCGCGCAGCCGCCCTTGCCGGACAACCCGACTGGCGGCCCGATGACGCCCGGTGCGGAACCGTCGCCGTCGCCCGTCACGCCGCAGGTCGATGTGCCCGCGCCGGGAACAGCGCCCGCCGCCAGCCCCTCGCCGTCCAATCCTTGAGCGACGGCGGCACGGCTTTCTCCTTTTTCACCCGCGAATCGTGGCGACGATTCCTTTGCCAGCCAGCCCTTGCCGCGGCCCCGCGTCGTCGTCGCGGCAGTTAGGGTTGTTAGTGAAAATGCGGCGGTGGCTCGCGCTGATTTTTTTGATTGGCGGCTGCCTGGGCGTCGGCGGTTGCGCCGGCTACCAGCTCGGATCGGCCAAGCCGAGCTACTTGCAAAACGTGCATAGCATCGCCGTGCCGACATTTCGCAACGACACGCTGGAGCCGCGCCTGGAGGCGCTCGTCACCGGCACGGTGGTCAAACAATTCCAGCAGGATGGCACTTACGAAATTGCCAGCGCCAGCGGCGGCGGCGGTGGCACGTCCGCCGCGACCCGCACGGATGACAGCGGCAACAAGGTCAGCGTCGTGACGACTTCCGCCGACGCCGTGCTCGAAGGCACGATTGATCGCGTGGTGCGCACGCCGGTGCGCAGCGTCCGCGGTAACGTGTTGCTCACGCGAGAGTTCACGTTGACCCTCGGCCTGCGCTATCGCTTGATCGAACGCGGCACCGGCAAGGTGCTCGATTCCGGCACGGTTCAAGGACAAACGAACTTCTTCATCAGCGGCGATCCGACGCAGGAAGAACGTCAAGCCATTCCGCTGGCCGCCGAACGCGCCGCCATCCGCTTGGTCAGCCAGTTGGCGGAAGGATTCTGAAAAATTTTCCTGCAAATGGAGGCGCGGTGGATGCGCTGCTTTTTCAGTTCGGATCAAGAGACAGAGCACAGGATTATCCTGCAGCTTTGCCGTATATAAACAGGTTAGGCGTATAGTTGGGCACTGCCTCCCCTCAATGGATAGCGACCATCACATCGAAGTTCTTTATCGGCTCATCAACGACGACCAATACTCCGAGGCAGACCAGTTGCTCGGCAGGTTACGCGCGGGAGGCAAGTGCGACGTTGAACTGCTGCTTTGTGAGGCAATCTGCCGCTATGAAGACGGTGATGACGTGGAGTGCCTCAAGCTGTTGGCGAATTTTGTCACGGCTGCGCCCGAACACATCAAAACTGACTATGCTACCTTCATGGCAGCCACCTGTTTGGCGAACCTTGGTCTGTTTGGAAGGGCGCTACGACTGCTGCAAATGGTTTCCCCGAGCTATCCAAAGCGCGACGAGGAGATGCGCGGCCTCAGGGCACGCTTGGACTCAGGCAGGAAAGCGGAGGAGTTCGCGCAAACCCTCGAAGACGCGCTCGGCCATGCCTAACCACGGCGCTGCAGCGAACACCCTCTGGTAGCAAGTTCCCGCCGGCCGTCGCTGAGCTTTGCTACGTTAGGTAACTCGACTCTCTGCTTTGCCATGAGTTGAGCGCACATCGCTCCATGTGCCGGTCGTTTGCGCGGCATCATGCCACCTGCCGCAGTTGGATGGTGTCAATCACCTTGCCGTGCGCGAGCGCGTTCGTGATGACCACGAGCCATGTTCTTGAGCCGCACCAAGCGCGGCGTTTGAGATAGGCCGACGCATTCACAATCGTCTCTTTCTAGTCTTTGTTGAAAGGCATCGGGAAAGGCTCCGCGCTCCACGGCAGCAGCGGTTGGCGGAAAAGCACCTCGTCGTCCGTGAAGGCATCAATCGGCACGCCGTCGGCGCACAACAACGCCGCGGGCGTGCAGGCGAGGAAACCGCTGAGGGTTGAAGAGCGAGGGAAAAAAATCTTTCCCGCATTTTCCGTTTGCTTTGCCGCAAAGTTGTATGATAACCAGATTACCTCACCGATTTTCTTTTCCCCTCATGTTCGAGAAGGTCAGCGTTGCCCCCACGCTGAGCGATCAGGTCGCCCAAGCGTTGCTTACCCAGATCGAGTCCGGCCAGCTCCGGCCCGGCGCGAAGCTGCCGCCGGAAGCCGTGCTCGCGCCGAAGTTCGGCGTGAGCCGCACGGTCGTGCGCGAGGCCGTCTCGCGGTTGAAGCACGACGGGCTGCTCGACGGGCGCCAGGGCAGCGGAGTTTTCGTCACCGCGCAGGCGGCGATGCGGCCGTTGAAGATCGACGCGTCGGTCATCGACTCGCCCGAGGCGGTGCTGCAAATCCTCGAACTCCGCCGCGCCATCGAATCCGAGGTGGCCGCCGTCGCCGCGCAACGGCGTTCCGCTTCGCACCTCGCCAAAATCAAGAGTGCGCGCCGGGCCATCGACTCCGAGGTTGCCAAGGGCGGCGACGGCGTGGCGCCCGACGTGGCGTTTCATCGCGTCATCGCGCAATCCACGGGCAATCCGTATTTCCTGCGCACGCTCGATTTCCTCGCGCAATACCTCACCGCCGCCACGCAGATCACCCGTGCAAACGAAGCGCGTCGCCTGGACTTCGCGCGGCAGGTGCGGGACGAACACAAGGCCATCGTGGAAGCCATCGAACGCCGCGACGCCCTGGCCGCGCGCGGTGCCGCGCAGGCGCACATGTTCAACGCCGCCCGGCGGCTCGCGGCAGCAAAGTTCGAGACGCCTTGATGAAACGGCGAACCCCGCGCCGCGCTTGTCTTTTTTTTCTAATTTATGACAAATTCAACACGATCCGTCGGAGTCATCGGCCTCGGCGCCATGGGCATGGGCGTCGCGCGCTCGCTGCTGCGCGCCGGCTTTGCCACGCACGCTTGCGACGTGCGCGCGGAGGCGCTCGAACAATTCAAAACCGAAGGCGGCGTGCCGTGCGCCGACCCGGCGGCACTCGGCAGCGCGTGCGAAGTCGTCATCGTCGTCGTCGTCAACGCCGAGCAGACCGACGCCGTGCTCTTCGGCGACCAAGGCGCGGCCACCGCCATGCGGCCGGGAGGCGTGGTGCTCGCCTGCGCCACGGTGCGGCCTGACTATGTGACGCGCCTCGGCCAGCGGCTCGCGGAGCGCGGCCTTCACCTGCTCGATGCGCCGATGTCCGGTGGCGCGGCGAAAGCAGCGGAGGGAACGATGACGTTGATGACCTCCGGGCCGGCGGCAGCCTACGCAGCGTGCGAGGAAGTGCTCGCCGTCATCGCGGACAAAGTTTATCGGCTCGGCGACCGGCACGGCCAGGGAACGAAAGTTAAAATCATCAATCAACTCCTCGCCGGCGTTCACATCGCCGCCGCGGCGGAGGCGATGGCGCTCGGGCTGCGCGAGAGCGTGAATCCCGACGCGCTCTACGAAGTCATCACCCACAGCGCGGGCAATTCGTGGATGTTCGAGAACCGCGTGCCGCACATTTTGCGCGGCGACTACACGCCGCTGTCGGCGGTGGATATTTTCGTGAAAGACCTCGGCCTGGTGCTCGACACCGCGCGCGCCACGAAGTTCCCGCTGCCGCTCTCGGCCACCGCGCACCAGATGTTCATGGCGGCTTCCACGGCTGGCCACGGGCGCGAGGACGATTCCGCAGTTATCAAGACGTTTCCCGGCATCACCGTGCCCGCGCCGAAGTCCGCTTGATCACCGGACGCGCACCGGATTTTTTTCTTAAAAACCATCGCTTTCCGCCCATGCCGCGCTTCGCCGCCAACCTCAGTTTTCTGTATGAAGAACACGCGTTCCTCGACCGCTTTGAGGCGGCGGCCCGCGATGGTTTTCGCGCCGTCGAATACCTTTTTCCCTACGAGCACGAAGCGCGCGAAATCCGCGCCCGGCTCGACGCGCACGGCTTGACGCAGGTGCTCTTCAACGCGCCGCCCGGCGATTGGGCCAAGGGCGAGCGCGGCATCGCCTCGCTGCCGGGACGCGAGGAGGAATTTCAAGCCGGCATCCGCCAGGCGTTGGAATACGCCGCCGTGCTCGGCAACGCGCGGCTGCACGTCATGGCCGGCTTGCTCGAAGCGGGCTTGTTCCGCGGCGCGCACCATGACGTGTTCATCGAAAACATCGCGTGGGCCGCGCAGCAGGCCGCCGCGCAGGGCGTGACAATTTTATTGGAACCCATCAATGCCCGCGACATGCCCGGCTATTTTCTCCATCGGCAGGATGAAGCGCACGCCGTCTGCGCCGAGCTCGACGCGCCGAACGTGCGCGTGCAATTCGACTGCTACCACGCGCAAATCGTCGAGGGCGATCTCACCACGAAATTGCGCCAGCAGATGCCGCGCATCGGCCACGTCCAGATTGCCAGCGTCCCCGAGCGGCACGAGCCGGACGAGGCGAATGAATTGAATTATCCGTTCCTTTTCCGCCTGCTCGACGAACTCGGCTACGACGGCTGGGTCGGCTGCGAATACCGCCCGCGCGCCGGCACCAGCGCCGGCCTGGGCTGGCTGCAACCGTGGCTGAAATCGAAGGCGTAACGTTTTCAATTTTCCAAAAAAAATTATGGCCCTGCTCCTCGGCTCCGTGGCGGATGATTTCACCGGTGCGACCGATCTCGCCGACACGTTGGTCAACGCCGGCCTGACCACCGTGCTGCTGCTCGGGCTGCCCGACGCTGGCAGCGGCAAGCTGCCGGCCGCCGCGCAAAACGCCGACGCCGTCGTCATCGCGCTGAAGACCCGCTCGATCCCGGCCGCCGACGCCGTGCGCCAATCGCTCGCCGCCGCGCGCCTGCTGCGCGGAGCCGGCGCGGCGCATCTGTTTTTCAAATATTGCTCGACCTTTGATTCCACCGACGCCGGCAACATCGGGCCGGTGGCCGACGCGCTGCTGGACGAAGTTGGCGGGGATTTCACGATTTTCTGTCCGGCATTTCCCAAGGCCGGGCGCAAGCTTTTCCACGGCCACCTTTTCGTCGGCTCCGCGCTCTTGTCGGAATCCGGGATGCAAAATCATCCGCTCAATCCGATGACCGACCCGAACCTCGTCCGCGTCCTGGGCCGGCAGACGCCGCACCAGGTCGGCCTCGTCGATTTTGCCGCCGTCAGCCGCGGCGCGGAAGCCATCCGCGGCGAGTTCCGAAAACTCCGCGCCGCCGGCTGTCGCCACGCCATCGTGGACGCGGTGAACGAGGACGATCTCGTCGCCATCGGCGGCGCGGCGTTGGGTGAAAAACTCGCGCTCACCACCGGCGGCTCCGGCCTTGGCGGCGGGCTGGCCGTTCATCTGCGCCGCTCGGCGGGAACGGGCGCCGCGCCGCAGGATTTTCCGAAGGTGCAAGGTCCGGCGGCGATTGTCGCCGGCTCGTGCTCGCGCGCGACGCTCGGGCAGATTGAACATTTTGTGAAAAGTGGCGGGCCGTTATTTCGCGTCGAAGTTGGCGCGCTCCTGGCCGGGAAGGAACGTGTCGTCGCCGAGGCGCTCGCCTGGGCGCAGTCCCGGCTCGACGCGACTGGCCCGCCGGTGCTCATCGCCGCCAGCGAGCCGCCGGAAACGGTCGTCCAACATCAAGAGGCGCACGGCCGCGAGCACGTCGGGCATTTAATCGAGAGCGCGCTCGCCGAGATCACGCACGGCCTCGTCGCCGGCGCCGGCGGCGTGCGCCGGCTGATCGTCGCGGGCGGCGAAACTTCCAGCGCCGCCGTCGAGCGACTGGGCATCCGCGTGCTGCGCATCGGGCCGACGATTGACCCCGGCGTGCCGTGGACTTTTACCTCCGGTGAACCGGCCCTCGCGCTGGCGCTGAAGAGCGGCAACTTCGGCGCGCCCGATTTCTTCTTATCTGCTTTCCAGAAACTCCCTGCCTAGAACGAACCACACCCTGCCAGACAACATCCCCCCTATGAACTCATCAGTTGCTTCCCCTCCATCTACCTCCGTCTCCGACCACCTCTCGCCGCAGCTTCTTTCCAAGGTGACTTGGCGCTTGGTGCCTTACCTTATCCTGCTCTACTTCGTTTCCTACCTCGACCGCGTGAACGTTAGCTTTGCGTCGCTGACGATGAACAAGGACCTCGGCATCGATCCCGCCACTTATGGTCAGGCGGCAGGGCTGTTCTTTATTGGTTACTTCTTCGCGGAAGTGCCGAGCAACCTCGCGCTGGAAAAGTTCGGCGCGCGCAAATGGATCGCCCGCATCATGTTCACCTGGGGCGCGCTCTCGATGGCGATGGCCTTTGTCAAAGGGCCGTGGTCTTACTTCATCATCCGCTTCTGTCTCGGCCTGGCGGAAGCCGGCTTTTTCCCCGGCGTCGTGCTCTACCTCACCTACTGGTTTCCGGCGCGGGAACGGGCCAAGGTGATGGCGCTCTTCTATCTCGGCATCCCGCTGGCAAACGTCTTCGGCGCGCCGCTTTCCGGCTGGATTCTCGATGCGACCAACGGCGCCGGCGGCATCAAAGGCTGGCAATGGCTGTTCCTTCTGGAAGGCGTGCCCGCGATCATCCTGACGTTCACCACGCTCTTCTTCCTCACCGACCAGCCAGCGCAGGCGAGCTGGCTCACCGACGCCGAGCGCGCCGAGCATGTTGCCGTCATGGACGCGGATCGCGCCACCCGCGCGAAGCACGGTCACATGAGCCTCGGCGCCGCCTTGGCCAACCCGCGCGTGCTCGTGCTCGCGCTGGTCTATTTCCTCATCATCCTTGGCCTTTACGGACTCGGCTTCTGGATGCCGCAGATCATCAAGCGGATGGGCTTTAATAATACGCAGACGGGCTTCCTGGTCATGGTTCCCTACGGCCTCGCCGCAATCTCCCAAGTGTTCTGGTGCCGGAACTCGGACCGCACCGGCGAGCGCCGGTGGCACTTCGCCGCTTCGTGCGGGCTAATGGGTCTCGGCTACGCGATGACCTGGCTGGCGCCCTCGCCGACCATTGCCTTTGTCGGTTTGATCTTCGGCGCCGTGGGCATCATGTGCACCATGCCGGTATTTTGGACCATGCCGGCAGCATTCTTGAGCGGCACCGCGGCGGCCGGCGGCATCGCGTTGATCAACTCCATCGGCAACCTCTCCGGCTACTTCGGCCCGGCTATCATGGGCTGGGTGGCCAACGTCACGGGCAACCCTTCCTCCGGCCTGTTGGTGCTGACTTCCGGAGCAGTCATCGCCGCGATCATCGTGCTGTTGATGCGCCGTGAAACCGTCACGCAAGAACCCGCCGCGGCCGTGCCAGGCTCGGTGGCTACGAATCCGATCACAGTAACCCGAGTTTGACGCCGTCGAGCTGCGCGCCAGCCGACGGGAAATTCACAAAACGTCGGCTGGCCGGCTCGGCTTTTTTCCAAAGTCCAAAGCTGGGATTTAATCCATGAAAATTGTCATCACCGGCGGCGGCGGCTTTCTCGGCCAGCGCGTCGCCAAGGAGTTGTTGCGGCGTGGCCAGGTCGCTGGGGTGAACGGCAGCACGCCGCAGCCTGTTAACGAACTCGTTCTCGTGGACATCGCCCAGCCGCCGCATGCTCTCGCCGATCCGCGGGTGCGCTACGCCATCGGCGATGCGTCCGACCCGCGGCTGATCGCGGAAGCGTTTGGCGACGATACTGACGGCGTGTTTCACCTCGCCGCCGTGGTTTCCAGCGCGGCGGAAGCGGACTTCGACCTCGGCTTGCGCGTGAACGTCGATGGCACCCGCGCGTTGCTCGAAGCCTGCCGCCGGCTCGGACGCCGGCCGCGGTTTGTTTTCACCAGTTCCGTCGCCGTCTTCGGCCAGCCGTTGCCGGAGATCGTCACCGACGCCACCACGCCGCAGCCGCAAAATTCCTACGGCATCCAGAAGCTCATCGGCGAACTGCTCGTCGGCGATTATACCCGCAAAGGTTTCCTCGACGGCCGCGCCGTGCGCCTGCCGACCGTGAGCATCCGGCCGGGCAAGCCGAACGCCGCGGCGTCGAGCTTCGCCAGCGGCATTTTGCGCGAGCCGCTCAACGGCGTTGAAGCCGTCTGCCCCGTCGAGTCGGAGACCGAGCTATGGCTCATCTCGCCGCGGCTGGCGGTGGAAAATTTGCTCCACGCCTTCGAGGTGCCGAGCGAGAAAATCGGCCCCGTGCGTTCGCTCAGTTTGCCGGGCATCACGGCGAGTGTGAGAGAAATGGTCGCCGCGCTGGAACGCGCCGCCGGCGCAAAAACCGCGACGCGCATCCGCTGGCAGCCGGACCCGAAAATCAAAGCCATCGTGCAAACCTGGCCGGCGCGTTTCGACACCGCGCGCGCCGACGCGCTCGGCTTCCCGCGCGATGAGGGCGGCTTCGACCGGATCATCGCCGACTACCTGCGCGAAGAAGGCGTGACGATTTAATTTTTTCAAAAAATCCGCTCGCCGCGATCCCACGTCATGACGCCGACCGAAACGCAACAACGCGAAGCCATCTGCCGCTTGGGCGCGAGCCTTTTCGCACGCGGACTGACGCCCGGCTCGTCCGGCAACATCAGCGTGCGCGTGGAGGACGGCTGGCTGATGACGCCGACGAATGTCTCGCTCGGCGACTTCGATCCCGCGCGCCTTTCCAAGCTCGACGACCGCGGCAACCTCCTCTCCGGCGACGCGCCGACGAAGGAAAATTTTCTCCATCTTGCCGTCTATGACGTGCGGCCCTACGCGGGCGCCATCGTGCATTTGCACTCCACCCATGCGGTCGCCGTCTCCTGCCTGGCGGACGTGAACCCCGCCGACGTGCTGCCACCCATCACCGCGTATTACGTGATGAAAATCGGCCGCCTGCCGCTAGTGCCTTACTTCCGGCCCGGCGACAAAAAACTCGCGGCAGCCGTGCGCGCCCTCGCCGGCAAACATCACGCTGTCCTGCTGGCCAATCACGGTCCAGTCGTCGCCGGCTCCTCGCTATCCGCCGCCGCTGGCGCGGTCGAGGAACTGGAGGAAACGGCGAAACTTCATCTGCTCCTGCGCGGCCACGCCATCCGCCCGCTCACGACCGCGCAAGTGGAGGAACTCCACGTCGCATTTCCTTCGTAGCGCAGCAGAGCTGGCGATGTCCGGCCGGCCTGCGCTACTTGTGCTCCGTGGTGGTCGTCTCCGTCGTGGTTGACTTGGCGCCTCCTGGCGGATTGACGACGGTGGTGTTGTTGGTCTCCGTCTTCTTTTCCGTGGTGGGCTGCCCCGGCGGAGTTACGATCTTCTGCTCGCAACCTGCGACGAGAAGCAGCGAGCCAAGAGCCAAAAGGTGAATACGAATTTTCATGGTGTTACAAGAGTTTTCCGCAGTCCTATGATCCAACGCGGACACCAGCATCTTCGTGTCTTGGGAGCCTTCCGACCGTATGAAAAATCGCGCTCTGTAGGAACGAAACGTTCGTCAGCGTATGGCGCGGAATAGGCCGGTCTCCACCAAAATCAAAGCCCGGCGGGCAACTGGACCGCCGCTTGATATTCGATGCAGCCGATGCCGAGTCCATCCTGCTCGCGATCCTGGATAAACTCGTGGCTTGGATAGAGCGGCTTGATCTTGCTCCAGAACGCCGGCACCTCGCCCGCCCACCGGCCAGTCTCGCGTCCGAAGCGCGTCTTGTAGTCCGGCACAATGTCGTGGAAGGCGATGATGCCTCCTTCGCGCACGAATTCTTTGTAGAAAACGAAATCCTTCTTCACGCCATCGTAGGTATGATCTCCGTCGATGAAGAGAAGGTCCAGTTTCCTTCCCGCCAGCAGACCGCGCACCTTGTCGATGGTCGCTGGCGCGTAGGAAGAAGCGTTCAGATAGTGCAACTCCTGTCCCGGCCGCGAAAAGAATTTCAGGCAATGCGTGTTCTTGACGAACAAGTCGATGCCGAGCATGAACCTCACCGAAGGAATGGCTTGGCTCAGCAAGAAGTTGGTCCCGCCATCGGCCGTGCCGATTTCGCACACGTTCACCGGCGAGTGCGATCCAGCAAAATTCAAAAAACGAACGATCTCATCCTCAATCTGGTGAGGCGCCACGCCCGTCATGTTGGAGATAAACGCAAAGAAATCCGCGGTGCTCTGGCTCTGCTGGTAGGTGCGCAGGCTCGCCTGCCGCTCGGCGGACTTCGAGTAGAACGCAAGCCGGCGCCCCCAGTCATCCATCCGTTCGTGAACGGGGAAAAACGCCGGGATTCGTCCGAGGCGCTGCCAGATTCTCGCAGGAAGCCGTGAAATAGAAGAAGCCATGGGATCGTCTGCTGGAGCGTTCCGTTACCTAGACCCATTATCCGCGTGCGCAGCGGACAGTCCATTCCGACATCGCACTCCGGGATGCGGAACGAACACACAGCCTGGGCTGCCGGAAACCTCAGTGCAAATAGAGCAGGGCGACGGGAACAATGACCCCCAGTGCCATCAAGCCCCAGATGATTGCACGGTTTGTCCGATGAAACCGGAAAGCCATGTAAATGCCCAGAAGACTGGTCACGATCAGTCCCAGCGCCATCAACACGATGAACCAGCGCAGCGGCGTGGAGGGATGCACGCCGGCGGCACGCACGGTGCGCTGATCTTTGTGAATCTCCGCCAGCGTGGCGATCCAGGCTGGCGCCCGGTAGCTGCCATCCTTCGTGCTCTCGTGGAGCGTGAAGGTCTGCAACGCTCCGGAAAAGGCGAAGAAGATGACCAGCGGGGCGAAGAGCACGCCCAGATAAAGGTGAAGCTGGCGAATCCGCTGCACCGTATCTGGGCTTAAGCTCTCCTTTTACCTTTTTATCTTATCCCTGCTTTTTCTTCTCGGCCCAACGCTGCTTGGCGGCTTCCGCCAGTTTGGCGCGGGTTTCCGGACTCATCGTCCGCTTCTTCTTCGGCTTGGCGGCGCCTTTGGACTTCGCGGCGGCAGGTGCGGCGTCATTGCCGGCTTGTTCTCTTTTGATCCTGGCCCAGCGCGCGCGGGCTGCCGCACCGATCCTGGCGCGAGCTGCCGCGGACATGGTGTGCCTGCCGCGGCCGCTGCCGGTGGCGCTGGTGTTGCTGGTGCTCTTGGCTGGCTTGTGGCTGCTGCCGCCGAGGATCGCGTTTAGCTCGTTTTGGAGCTTCTCGATTTCCCGGGAGATGACAACGGCGCGCTGAAGTTGATCAAGAGATGGGGCTGTTAAGGTAGTGGCCATAAAGTGGATGAATAGATGTTCTGAGCTAATAGTCAACTAGATAGTCTATTTCTATTTTCAATAATCTTTATCGAGGAGCGCAAGTAATCAGCGCCTTGTCGGAGAGTTGTCAGCAGCCACAGAAAGAACCTGCGCGGCCGCGCACCGATGGCTGGCAGATAGTTTTGTCCTGGCTCCTGCGAGGTGGATACGCACGCGCTGAAAGCGAGTTCAGACTTTCAGATAGATTTTTCTGCGGTGCATCCAATAGGCCAGACCTACCACCATGCTAAGTGTCAGCAAGGCCGCCACGAGACTGCCGGCTCCATCGATGAGGTGTTCATCGAAAAAGTCGTCCACATCTCCGCCCACCAGGCGTTCGGCGATGCGGTGAAAATGGACCACGTTGGTCACTAGATAGATGAAGATGGAGTTCAGCCCCAGCCAGACAAAAGGCTGCGCCCAACGCTGCCGGCCGCGCACGTCGATCAACCAGGCGAACAGCGCGAGCAACAGGCAACTGTAACCGCCGGATACCAGCACGAAGGAAGAAGTCCACAGTTCTTTGATGATGGGAAACCTCAGGTGCCAAAGAAATCCCAGCCCGACCAATGCCGCGCCGGCGAAGGCGAGGTCGCGCAGGCGTTCCCGCAGGTCAAAGGCGGGATTACTCAGGAAGAGACCGACGAGCACCCCCAGCAAACAAGTCGCCACCGAGGGCACGGTGGACAAGATGCCTTCCGGGTCGTGGTCAGGTTGGAAGAGGCTGCCCGGCAGATAGTGCAGGTCCAGCCAGTCCACGAGATTGGTGCCTTGATCCAAGGTCGGCGGTCCGTAGCCGGGCACGGGCGCCAAGGCGAGCAGCGCCCAGTAGCCGAGCAGGATGACCGTCACCGCTACCGCAATTCCCCGCGCGCGCAGCAACAGGAAAAGTCCGCTCGCGGCGGCATAGCACAACGCGATGCGCTGGAGCACGCCGGCGTAGCGAATGTCTTCGAGCGGCTTGCGCATGCCGCCGTTGTAAAAGACGCCGAAGGCGAAAAGAATCGCCGCGCGCACGAGGATGTGCCGGATCGTCTTGGCCCGTCCGTGCCGCGCGAGGTGCCGGGGCAGCGAGAGCGCGATCGAGATGCCGACGATGAACAGGAAGAGCGGAAAGATCAGGTCGTAAAACGAAAAGCCTTCCCAGCTTTTATGCCGCAACTGCCGGGCGAGGTTCCGCAGGAAGCCTTTGTCGTGGATATTCTCCAGCGCCTCGACCAACTCATCCGCGCCCACGATCCAGAACATCGTGAACCCGCGCAACGCGTCGATGCTCATCAACCGGCCGCGCCATCCCGGTTCCACCGCCATGCCGGGTGCGGCTGGCGTTTCCACAGCTGCCCGCGTCGTCGTTGTCGCCGTCGTCGGAGTTGGAGGATTTGCGATCATCGTCCTACTTCAAACCCGGCGCCGTCGCGAGTGGCCTGCTTTCTTCCGTCAGGGAACCACTCGCTGCGGCGGCGGTTGCGCCGCGGCGGCGGTGGCGGGTGGTTGCGGCGGCGACTCCAGGGCCAGCAACTCTGATACGGTTACAAAGCGCAGTCCGCGCTTTTGCAAACCTTCAATCAGCGCGGGCATCGCATCCACCGTCGAGGCGTGGATGTCGTGCAGCAGCACGATGGAGCCTGGTTCCGCGTGGGTGAACACGCGGCGCAGCAGGATCGGGCGCAGCGGCTCCATCCAGTCGTCCGGATCGACCGACCAGAGCACGACGCGGTAATGAAAATCCCTGCCAATGTTCTCCTCCTGCTCCGGCGTGATGTCGCCGTAGGGTGGTCGCACGATGCGCGGCGGCGCGCCGATCGTGCGCACGATGACATCGTTCGTTTGTTGAAGCTGCGCCCGCCACGCTTCTTCCGGCAGCTTCGCCAGGTTCGGATGACTCCAGGTGTGATTCCCGATTTCATGCCCTTCGGCGGCAATGCGCCGGAGCACGTCGGGGTTCTGCTCGACGTTCATGCCGATGACGAAAAACGTGGCCTTCACGCCGTGCGCCTTGAGCACGTCGAGCAGGCGCGGCGTGAACGTCGCGTGCGGCCCGTCATCAAACGTCAACGCCACCACCCGCTCGCGCGTTGTCACGGAGGAAACCTCCACGGAAGGCGAAGGCGCCGTTTCCTGCGCCAGCGTGTTGCCAATGAAAAACGGCGACAATCCCGCGAGCAGCGCGCCTGCCGCGCAAAAGCGAAGGAAACCGAGGTTCATGCGAGCGAGAAGATCGTCGGAGCGCAGGAATGGAGTATCAACCAAGACCGCCGCGCTTCAAGCATCATCGGGCTTGGCGATGTCGGCGTTCATGCGGGCGGCCGTTTGCCAGACTTGGCGCGCTTCCGCCGCGCTGACCGCTTCGCCCTCCGGCTTGTCGAGCGCGGCGAGGACTTCACGCAAGCCGGCGGTGAGACCGACGACGAGGTTTTCTTTCAACGCCGGATTGAGCCGCTCCAGCCGGCTGAGAAAATCGCGGATCACCGCCGGCCGGGCCAGCGCGGCGGCGCGCTCGGGCGTGTAACGTTCCGCCGTGGCGGCGCCGACGCACTCGACGCCGCGCAGCCAGCCGCCGAGCCGCACGAACATCGCCAGGTCCTCATCGTGCAACGTCGCCAGCGCTGCCTCCACGTCGCCCTGCGCGGCGACCAGCTCCAGCTTCAACTCGTTCCAGCGCCCCGCCGCGCCGAGTTCTTCCAAGTGCTGCGCCCGCGCGATGAGCGGCGCGCCTACGCCGAGCGAGCGCGCCCGGCGCAACAGCTCGCGCCCGAGCGGCGTCACCCGCGCCCGGTCCTGCGCCTGCACGACGAGAAAGCCGTCGCCGATCAGTGCGCCGAAGTTCAGCGCCAGCCGCACGCGGTTCGTCCAGAACGTGTGCTTGATCTCGCGCCGCGTTTCCGAGACGGGCAGCGGGCTGAACGCCGCTAGCTGCGCGAAGAGTTCCGAGGCCGTCGCGGCGGGCAGCGAGGGTTGCGGTTGCGGTGGGGAAGCACTGGCGGTCGGTGCAGGCGCCCCCCCCTGTTCTTGCGCCAGCAAGCTCGGAGTCAGCAGAAGCAGCGGGGAAATAATCGAAAGGAAGAATCGGCGAGGGCGGCGCATGAAACGAAAGGCTTAATCGTAATCCTAATCCTAATCGTAATCTTCTGCGCTCGCAGCACGCTGCTCTTGCCTCCGGCGGCAGAAACAGAGACTGAGATTAAGATTAGGATTACGATTAAGCTGGGAGCGGCGGCGCTAAAACCAGCAAGTCGCGCGGCGCATCAGACGCCCGCTCAAGCCGTGAGTTCAAACAACTCGCGCCCGATCAGCATCCGGCGAATCTCGCTCGTGCCGGCGCCGATCTCGTAGAGCTTGGCGTCGCGCAGGAGCCGGCCGCTCGGGTATTCGTTGATGTAACCGTTGCCGCCGAGAAGCTGGATCGCGTCGAGCGCCATCTGCGTGGCATTCTCCGCCGCCAACAGGATCGCCCCGGCGGCGTCGCGGCGCGTCACCTTCCCCGCGTCGCACGCGCGGCCGACGGCATACACATAAGCGCGCGAGGAGTTCAACGTCACATACATGTCGGCGAGCTTTGCCTGGATGAGCTGGAACTCGCCGATGGCCTGGCCGAATTGCTGGCGCTCGTGCACATACGGCAGCACGAGATCGAGGCACGCCTGCATGATGCCCAACGGTCCACCCGCGAGCACGGCGCGCTCGTAATCGAGGCCGGACATGAGCACCTTCACGCCGCCATCGAGCGGACCCAGCACGTTCGCCGCTGGCACGCGGCAATTTTCAAAAACGAGTTCGCAAGTATTCGACCCGCGCATCCCGAGCTTGTCGAGCTTCTGCGCGGTGGCAAAGCCGGACATCCCTTTTTCGATGAGGAATGCCGTGATGCCCCGCGCGCCGGCCGCCGGATTCGTCTTCGCATAGACCACGAGCACGTGCGCGTCCGGCCCATTGGTGATCCACATCTTCGTGCCATTGAGAACGAAGTCGCCGTCGTCTTGTTTCTCCGCCCGCAGCCGCAGGGAAACCACATCCGAGCCGGCGCCGCTCTCGCTCATCGCCAGTGCGCCGATGAACTCGCCACTGATGAGCCGCGGCAGGTAACGCTGCTTTTGCGCGTCGTTGCCCCAGCGGAAAATCTGGTTCACGCACAGATTCGAATGCGCGCCGTAACTCAATCCGACGCTGGCCGATGCGCGCGAGATTTCTTCCATCGCCACGATGTGCGCGAGGTAGCCCATCGCCGCGCCGCCGTATTCCTCGGCGACCGTCACACCGAGCAAGCCTTGCGCGCCGAGCCGGGGCCAGAGTTCGTTGGGGAAGGCGTTTTGCCGGTCAATCTCCGCCGCGCGCGGGGCGATTTCCTTCGTCGCAAAATCGCGCACCGATTCGCGCAAGAGATCAATGTCCGGGCCGAGTCCGAAGTCAAAAGGCAGGAGAGAAGTTGTCATAAGGGGGAGGCGAAAACGATACGCCGAAGCGCCGCGCTGTCATCCTTAGCCCACACGGACACAAATCAGCCGTTCCCAAACGCAACTCGGAAATAAGAAAAAGGAATTTAGCGGATGTTCAACCTTCCATTAATTCCATTTTAGAGTGTGTCTAAGTAATCGAATATGCGTCCTAGCTCCGATCGGTCGAAGGAAAATTGAGCAGCCGTTTTAGGAAGGTCATCGCTATTGATAAATGCACCAGTGTCTCCCCAGCGACAAGGTTGGTCTTCTGCAACCTTAGTTGCATCATGCACATTGTCTCGGAGCCACTCCCAAATCATTCGACCCAGCACCTGTGTTGACCTACCAGCACCACCACCGTTTTTTACGAATGTAAAGAATGAACTCATCGTTACCCATTCTCATTTTGTAATTCCTCCATTTCTGTGCTCAAATAATTAAAAAAATACCCTTTGACGCGGAGCGCGAACATGGCGCTAAAACTCCTCCACCGCAAAGTCCATCATGTTCCCCTTCCCCGCGCGGATGAGCGCGCTCAGGGTCGCGGTCTCGGGGAGGATGCAGTCGAAGAAGTAGCGGGCGGTCTTTACCTTCGTTAGATGAAAGGCGTCGGTCTGGCCGAGCGCGGCTTTCACCTGCAAGCACCAAAGGTAAGCAATCGCGGTGAGTGAGAAGAGGTTCAGGTAGTTTGACGCCACGGCGTCGGCGAACTCGGGGTCTGGCTGGCCCTGCGTGGCGAGGAGCTGCGTGGCTTCGTTGAGCCGGCCGAAGACTTTGCTCAAGGGCAGGGCGAAGTCGGTGAGCGCACTGTTGGCGGAGTTCTTTTTTAAGAACAAGCTGATCTTCTCGCCAAAGACGTGGTAGAGCCGGCCGTGGTCTTCGCCGAGCTTGCGGCCGACGAGGTCGATGGCCTGGATGTGGTTGGTGCCTTCGTAGATCATCGCGATGCGTTCGTCGCGCATGGTCTGCTCGATGTCCCAATCGCGCGTGTAACCGCTGCCGCCGCAGACTTGCATGGCGTCGGAGATGTTGTCGAAGCCGCGCTCGGTGAGGTAGCTCTTGGCCAGCGGCGTGAGCAAGGCGACAAGGTCGGCGGCGCCCTGCCGCGCGCGTTCGTCGGGATGGCTGCGGCTGAGGTCGGTGTTAATAGCCGTCCAGTAGGCGAGCGCGCGCAAGCCTTCGTTGCTCGCCTTGATGTTGAGCAACATCCGCCGCACGTCAGGATGGACCAGGATAACATCGGCGGCTTGTCCCGCCTCGCGCCGCGCGGGATTGAGCGAGCGGCTCTGCCTTCTTTCTTTGGCAAAACGCAATGCCGTCTGGTAGGCAAACTCCGCCGCGCCGAGGCCCTGCACGCCGACCATCAAGCGCGCGGCGTTCATCATGGTGAACATGCCGCGCATGCCTTTGTGCGGTTCGCCGACGAGCCAGGCGTGCGCGCCTTCCATGTTCATCACGCAAGTGGGCGAAGCGTGGATGCCCATCTTGTGCTCCAGCCCGCCGCAAGTGATGGCGTTGCGCGTGCCGTCGGGCAGGATTTTTGGCACGAGAAAAAGCGAGATGCCTTTGATGCCCGCGGGCGCGTCGGGCAGGCGGCCGAGGACGAGGTGGATGATGTTTTCCGTGAGATCGTGCTCGCCCCAGGTGATCCAGATTTTTGTGCCGGTAAGTTTCCAGTGGTCGCCTTCGGCTTGAGCTTTCGTGGAAATTAAACCGAGGTCGGTGCCGCACTGCGGCTCGGTCAGGCACATTGTCGCCATCCATTCGCCGGAGACTAGCTTTGGCAGATAGACATCGCGCAACGCCGGCGCGGCGTGATGTTCCAAAGCTTCCATCGCGCCGTGCGACAAGCCGGGAGCGAGGGCGAAGGCGAGGTTGCACGAAGTCTGGATTTCGCCGAGCACGGTGTTCAAGCAATGCGGCGCGCCGGTGCCGCCGAACTCGGCGGGTTGCGTGAGCGAGACGAGACCTTGTTCGACGAAGGCGCGATAGAGTTCCTTGTAACCGGCGGGCGTGGTGACGGTGTGCGTCGCGGGATCGAGTTGGATGCCGGCGGCGTCGCCCGATTTGTTCAAAGGCAGCATCTCGTTCGCGGCGAAGTCGCCGACTTGCTCGACCATCGCCATCACCGTGTCTAGGTCGAAGTCGCGGAATGCCTCGAAGGTCGCGATGGTGTGCGGATAGTCGAAGACTTCTTCGAGCAAAAAGCGGATGTCGCGCAGGGGAGCTTTGTATTGAGCCATAAGGTTGGGGGGAATAAGAAAATCACGCCGTCGTTATCGCATCGAGAAAATGCGCCAGCAGATTTTTCTAATTGCAGGGTAAACTGCCGCCAAGGGAGCGGCAAGCAGACGGACAGCGTTCGACCCCTGCCTTCTTTTCTACTTAATCGTAATCCTAGAACTCATTGCAAAAGGCGGCGCAGGCAGATCATGATGGCAGCCAAGTGCAGGAAGCCGAGGTAAATGTCGCTGAAGCGCTCGAAGCGAACGCCCAGCCGGCGAAAGCCGTTTAACTGAGCGAAGAAACGCTCCACTTTCCAGCGGTGCGCGGAAAGATCGGCCTGCGTGCGAAAGCGGCGCTGGCGGCGGTGGCCCGGTGGCAAGGGGCGAGTCGGAACACTGTGGCGGATGCCGCGCCGCGCCAGGCTGTCGCGGAACGCGCAACGATCGTAGCCGCGGTCGGCGGCCAGTCCGCCGGGTTGGGTGCGCGGCCAGCCCCGGCCGCGCGGCACCTGAATCGAGCGCAGCGTCGGCTCGGCGGCCGTCAAATCATGCACCGCGGCGCTGTCCAGGTGCAAGCCCGGGGGGCGTGCCGTGGCCGTCCACGATCGCGTGGCGCTTGCTGGCTAGCCCGCCCCTGGAGCGGCCAACTTTCTCGCCCCCCTTTTTGCCTTTACATACGAGCCATCGAGCGCGCAGCGGCTCCACAGTCGAGCTTGCCGGCCGCATGCAGGCTACCGAGCAGATGTCGCCAGAGCCGCAAGAGCGTGCCGTCGGTCGCCCAGGCGCGCAGCCGCCGCCAAGCGGTCGAGTAGTGACCATACTCGCGTGGCAGGCCGTTCCAGCGGCAGCCGGTCGTCAGCACGCGGAGAATGGCGTTGAGGGGCTGCCAGTCGTCGGCCCGCGGCCGGCCCGTTTTGCTGGTGCGCCGGAGCTGCGTGGCGATCTTCTCCCACTGCGCGTCGCTGACAAACTCTCTCTCATGGCTCAAGCATCCGCATAGACGGGAGTTTTGCAATGAGTTCTAGAACGTGCCGTTGACATCGCGAAGGAAGTCGAGCGGCTGCAAACGGAATTGAATGCCATTCTTGGCACAAGCAGCTCGTTGTTACCTGCTGCAAGCGCATCCGCCACCCTCGCAGATCGTCAAAATGGAAGCCGAAAAATGTCCCCAGCCGCACGAGCCAGAATCGCGGCGGCTGCGCGTGCTCGTTGGGCCAGGTTGAAAGGATCGACAGAAGCAGCATTATCGACGCAGGGCAAGGCAGCGGCAAAATCGAAACGGCGCACCATGAGTGCCGCAACGAAGGCCAAGCTGGCGTAAGCGGCGCGAAAGCGTTGGGCAAAGATGAAAGGCAAGTAGGCAGGTAGGTGGGCCTGTGGGGCCGAGCCAAACATGACCCGGCATGCCATAACATCCAGTGGGGCCCCTTGGGTATTGCAATACTGAGTATTCTGTCCTAATTACGGGCAACCCGCCCTGACGGAGCAATGAATTGGGAGCGGCAAAACTTGGATTTTCGACCTTTGCGATCCTGCGGCTTATAAAACCAAATTGAACCTCTGCCGAGTATTACCAAGGCTTGCTCCTGTTTGCATTCTTACCGACCAGATTGGCGCCAAGTCAGGTTCCTCCAAGGCCCGCAGCTTCATTTCTGCATTCAGCCCCATCGTCTTCCATAGCTACTCCTTGGCCGCCTTTAGCTCGCCCAACTCCGCGGCGTAGCAGGCCAGGTTAAAGGGGATGGTTGCCTCCTTGGCGCAGAGCAGCGGCACCAGCGCGGCGTTTAGTCGGAAGTCGCCGAACACGTAGAGCAGCGCCGCCGTGCCCGTCATGTCCGCGCCCGCGCCCGCCGCGCCGGCTTCAGAGTTTTTCATAAAAATTCAGACGCGGCCTAAAGACTTTGCCGCTTCCCCCGAGGCAAGGTGCCCAAGGTTATTTCCACCCAAAGTGAATGATCGGCTCTAGACCTTTAACGCTTTCTCACCATGTCTCCGATGCCTAAACAACCGATGCTCCGCCTCCGGGCCCTCCGGCGGACACTCGCGCTCCTCGCCTTGCTGCTGCTGCTCGCCGCCGCGACGCTGGCCTTGGCGACGACGGCTCACGCCCAAGCCACCAAAATCTTCGTGGCCTCTTACGGCAACGATGCGAATGACGGCAGCCGGGGCAGCCCCAAGCGCAACTTCCAGCCCGCCCATGACGCCGTCGCCGCAGGCGGCGAGATCGTCGTGCTGGACACCGCCGGCTATGGGGCGCTGGCCATCAAGAAAAGCCTGGCCGTCACTGTGCCGCCCGGCGTCAACGGCTTTGTTACCGTCAGCAGCGGCAACGCCATCAGCATCACCGCTGGCTCGGGCGACACGGTCAGTCTGCGCGGGCTGATCGTCGAGGGCGGCGGCAGCAGCATCGGCTCGGGCATTTACGTCGGCAGCGTGGGCACGCTGGCCATCGAGGACTGCACGGTGCGCAACTTCGGCCAAGGCATCTACGCGTATGCCAGCACCGCGGCGCAGATCGCCATTTACAACACGTCGGTGCGCACCTGCCAATACGGGCTGTATTTTTCCAACAGCGCCGCCATCAATGTGCATGCCGTGGCCACCGGCTGCCGGCTGGATCGCTGCACGATCACGGGTGCCGAGTGCGCGGCTGGCACGAATGGCGCGGTGGACCTGACCCTGGAGAGCAGCACGGTGCACAGCGGCGGCGTCGGGCTCCTCGCCAACGGCGCGACGTCGGTGCTGTTGGCCAGTAACTGCACGATCACCGACAACGCCAGCCAAGGGGCCTCCTCCGTCTCCGGCGGCCAGGTGATCAGCCGCGTCAACAACACGCTGGTGAACAACGCCGGTGGCAATACCTTCCCCGGCACCTACAGCGCCAAGTAACCCGGGACCCCCGCTTTATGATCACGCACGCTCTGTCTCTCCGGGTGCTGCTGCTCGTCGCCACTGCGGCCGCTCTCGTGGCGGTTTTGCCCGCGCGCTTGCAGGCGCAGTCGAGCAAAATCTTCGTGGCCAGCTACGGCGACGATTCCAGTGACGGCAGCCGTGGCAACCCCAAGCGCAACTTCCAGGCGGCGCACGACGCGGTGGCCACCGGCGGCGACATTGTCGTCTTGGACACCGCTGGCTACGGTGCGTTGAACATCAGCAAAAGCGTCAACGTCATCGTGCCGCCCGGCGTCAACGGCTTTGTCTCGGTTAGTGGCAGCAGCAGTAGCGGCATAACTGTCAATGCGGGCAGCACCGACGTGGTCACCCTGCGCGGACTCATCATTGAGGGTGGCGGCATGGGCGACGGCACCAGCGGCTCCTGCGGTATCAGCGTGGGGCCTTCGGGCATGGTGCTCATCGAAGATTGCACGGTGCGCAATTTCGCCGCGGGCATCTCTCTCCACGACGGTCAAAGTGTTGCCGTTTACAACACGACGATGCGCGACTGCCATTACGGCTTGGAAAGAACAAACCTCATCAGCACTGTAGCCAGTAATTGCCGGATGGAGGGATGCCCTTATGGCGTTGTTAACGTTGACGACTTTAGTTATCAAGAGTCAGACCCTTCGCTAATCCTCGTTTTGGAGAAGTGCTCGCTCTTTAGCGATGCCATTGGGTTCTTGGCTCGTGGCAAAGCGGAGATATACACCAGTAATTGCACGATCATCGGCATCTCCGACGAATTAGGAGCTTACCAGCAAAACAACGCCGGGTATAGAGGGCGCACAGCTACGCGCCGCAATAACAACGTGGGATTCACCGTTGACGACGGCTTTACAGACTACTTTAGCCCCCAGTGAATTCCCTCGCGACCCCACACCTCATCATAAGGAGACCTGCCCGATGGAAAACGAAGCTTGCGAGCGCCGCCGTGCGGCGAAATGGCCTTTAAGCGCTGCGCTGGCGCTGCTGTTGCTGCTGCCCGCCGCGCACCTCCACGCGCAGGCGACCAAGATCTTCGTCGCCTCGACGGGCAACGATGCCAACGACGGCAGCCGCGGCTCGCCGAAAAGGAACTTCCAGCCCGCTCACGACGCAGTCGCCGCGGGCGGCCAGATCGTCGTGCTCGATACCGCCGGCTACGGTGCGCTCTCCATCACCAAGAGCCTGGCCGTCACCGTGCCGCCGGGCGTCAACGGCTTTGTCACCGTCAGCGGCAGCGCCAATGGCATCACGGTCGCCGCGGGTGCAAACGACATTGTCACTTTGCGCGGGCTGATCGTGGAAGGCGGCAGCAGCAACTTGGGAGGCTTTGGCATTTACGTGACCAGCATCGGCGCGCTGACGATCGAAGACTGCACGGTGCGCAATTTCGCCCTAGGCATCGATCTCTTTTCCAGCACTCAGGTGCGAGTTGCCATTTACAATACGGCAGTGCGGGGCTGCACCTACGGACTGTATGCCTCAACCAACGTCAGCCCATACGATCGGGCCAACGCTTATACCTTGGCTAAAGGCTGCCGGCTGGAGGGCTGCGGGAGGGGTGCCTATCTTCATGGAGGGGGCTTGGTCCTGGATGGCTGCACGGTGCATGGCAACAGCACCGGAATCCAGGAGGACTCAGGGACCGTGGGGGTCAGCAACTGCACGATCACCGACAACACAACCGGAGTATTCAACAACAGCGACAGCAACACCGGCGCGGTGGGTGGCCTCGGCAACAACACGCTGGAGCAAAACACCAACGGCAACAGCTTCGCGGTAGCTTTCTCCTTGGAGTAGGGCGGCGCGATACAGAGGATATGAAAACACCTTTCTGCTGCCTACTCGCCGCGCGCGCCCAGCTTCCCGCCCTCCTTGCCGCCGCCGCCTGCCTCTGGCTCTCAGCTGCGTCGCTGCACGCCTAGCTTTCCAAAATCTTTGTCGCCAGCACCGGCAAGGACGCCAACGACGGCAGCCGCGGCAGCCCGAAACGCAACTTCCAAGCCGCGCACGACGCCGTCGCCAGCGGCGGGGACATCGTCGTGCTCGACGCGGCCGGCTACGGGGCCTTGGACATCAACCGAGGCGTCAACGGCTTTGTGACCGTCTCCGCCACCGCCACCGCCATCAGCGTAGCGGCGGACTACGCGGATGCTGTCAGCCTGCGCGGGCTGATCATTGAGGGCGGGAGCGCCTCCTCCAAAGGAAACGCGAGCATCGCCCGCCGCGAGCGTGGGCCGGCTGGCCATCGAGGACTGCACGGTGCGCAACTTCGCCAGTGGCATCAGCGTGAATCCCAACAACACCGCGCAGGCCAACAACCCCGTGCAGGTCACCATCTACAACACGGCCGTGCGCGGCTGCTCCGAGCGGCTGACCATGATAACAAACTATCCCGTTTTCGTACGCGTCAACGCCAGCGGCTGCTGCATCGAGGGCTGCAGCAACGATGGCGTGGCAACCGAGACGTCTAACTCTGGCAGCGCGGTGGACTGCTTTCTGGAGGGCTGCAAGGTGTGCGCCTACCTGTATGGGCTGTATGCCTCGGGTGCGGGCGAGCAACTGCGCGCTCACCGGCAATACCAACGGGGCGCTAGGCGCCGACAACGCCCAGGTGGTATCGCGCGGCAACAACGCCTTGGCGAATAACGCCAGCAACAACACGTTTCCCTACACCGTCAGCGCGCAGTAGGCGCCCGGCCCAGCCCAGCGCGGCTGTGCGGGACTACTAGGCGGAATCAAGTGCCTTGGGTGGTCGCCTGCCTTCGGGGCGACCCGCTACGAACGTCGCGTGGGAAAGACCCGGAGAAAGAAGATTCCAAACCGGGGCGACCGCTCTAACCGCGGCGTGCCTGCCATCCAGCCGCAGGCGACTCGCGGAGTTGTAAAATTGGAATCAAACAAGTCCGTGGCGCTTTAAGATCGCGGAAAGCTGGCCAGCTTTTAGCAGGCTCTTGTAAAACGGATCGCAGTTGAGCAGGAGGGCGAAGACGTTGCGCTCGGCGGCGGCTTTTTGCAGCGAGTCGAGCGCCTTCTCTTTCTCGCCAAGCCGGAGGTAGAGACGAGTGAATTCAATTTCCGGCAGGTAGCTGCCGTTCGCGCGGCGGTGATTGAGCTGCTGCAACCTTTCCTGAGCCACCGCGCGGATCGCTGCGGAGAAACCCACTTGCCGGTAAGTCTCGACGAGCAGAGTGGCCAGCGCGTCGTCACCGTCCAGATGGCTGGCCTTTTCCCATTGGGCGATTGCCAGGTCGTGCAGGCCGTTTTGTTCAAAGGTATCACCGAGCGCCGCATGGACAGCGGCAGCGTCAGCGTCGAGTTCCAGCGTGCGTTGGAAGCGTTTGACCGCCTCGTCGTAGCGCTGCGCGTAGTAGTAGCTGGTTCCCAGGTGTTGGTGCAGGCGAAGCGACAACGGATCGAGTTCGAGAGCAAGCTTCGCTTCCGCGATCGCTTCGTCGAAGCGACGACGGGTCACGAGGAAAAAAGAATAGAGATAGTGGGTCTCCGTATAGTTTGGGTTCAACTCGACGGCATATCGAATTTCGTCTTCGGCTCCCTGCCAGTCCCGGTAATAAACCATGCGGTAAGCGCCGCGATCGTTGTGCGCCTGGGCCAGACCATTGTCCAGCTCCAGCGCCCTGGTATTTGCCTTGATGGCCCGCGGCCAGCCTTCCTCCGGCCGCAACATGCCAAACGCCGAGCCGTAGCCGTAGAATGAGTTCAAGCCGCAGTAGCCAAGCGCGTAGGAAGGGTCAGCGTCCACGGCGCGCTGAAAGTAGTCTCGGGACTTGCGAAACTCTTCGGGCACGGTCTTCCACCAATAGTAGCGACCTTTTAGGTAGAGTTGATAGGCTTCGGGATTCTGCGTATCGCGCTTCGTGAGGTGCTGCTTTTCTTCCCGGTTGAGTCCCAGTGCGAGCGCGGAGACGACGCGCTCCGCGATGGCATCCTGCACCGAGAAGATATCGGTGAACTTCTCGTCAAAGGTGCCAGCCCAGAGCGCCTCGCCGCTCGCCACGTGCAGCAGCCGCACCGTCACCCGCACGTCGGCGCCGCTTTTCTGGATGCTGCCATCCAGAATGAAGGCCACGCCGAGTTCGCGCCCGGCCAGCAGCGGCTCTTGTTCAAGTTCCACGTAGCGCCGCACGGCGCTGAGCGGGCGCACGGTGTAGTCGCGGATGCTGCTTAGCCGGGCGATCAAGGTATCGGCCATGCCCATTTCCAAACTGGCATCGCGCGTCTCCGCGACCAGCGGTTTGAACGGCAGCACCGCGAGCGTCTTCGCCGCACTCGTGGCGACGGCATTTTGGAGCTGTCCCGAAGTCTTCACTTCCGCGGCGAACTGGTAGCCCTGGCCTGGAATGGTGACGATGTAGCGGCGCTCCGCTCCGGGGCGTTCCCCCAAGGCGCGACGCAAGGTCGAGATCGCCTGGTTCAGGTTGTTTTCCTCCACCACGCTGTCGGGCCAGATGGCCTCCATGAGGCGGTTCTTGTCGAGCACGGTGCCGCTGTGCTGCACCAGAAAAAGCAACGCTTCGCACGCCTTGGCAGTCAGGGGCACCGGCGAGCCATTGCGCCGCCGGCTCAGTCGCCGGCTCGCCGCGTTCAGCCGGAAGTCACCAAACTCGTAGAGAAGCGCCAGGCCCGCCGCGTCCGCGCCCGCTTCAGGTTTTTTCATAAAATTTCAGACCCGGCCTAAAGACTTTGCCAGTCACCCCGAGGCAAGGTGCCCAAGTTATCTCACCCAAAGTGAACGACAGGCTCTAAACCTTAACGCTTTTTAACCATGTCTGCCGTGCCTAAGCAATCCACGATGATCCGCCGCCGTGCCCTCCGCGCCCGCGCACCCCTCGCCCGGCTGCTGCTGCTGCTCGCCGCCGCCGCCGCGACTATGCTGCCTTTGGCGACGGCGGCACACGCGCAGAGCACCAAAATCTTCGTCGCCAGCTACGGCAACGACGCCAGCGACGGCAGCCGCGGCAGCCCGAAGCGCAACTTCCAAGCCGCGCACGATGCCGTGGCTGCGGGCGGGGAGATCGTGGTTCTCGACACCGCCGGCTACGGTGCCTTGAGCATCACGAAAAGCGTTGCCGTCACCGTGCCGCCCGGCGTCAACGGCTTTGTCACCGTGAGCGGAGACGCCAGCGGCATCAACATCAATTCCGGCTTCGGCTCGGTCGTCAGCCTGCGCGGGCTCATCATCGAAGGCGGCGGTGCCAACAACTTCGGCCCCGGGGTGCAGATGGGCCAGGGCACGCTCTATCTCGACGACTGCCTGATCCGCAACTTCAACCTCGGTGTCTACGCCAACGCTGGGAATACGAGTAACGCAGTCATAGCCGTGGTTGGCCGCAACGTGCAGATGCGCAACTGCTACACCGGCTTTGGCGGCGATGCATCCGGTAACAGCGTGGGCATGGTCCTGACCGACTGCGTGGCCGCCGGTGGCACCGTTGGCGTGCTTGGGGGAACCAACGGGGTGGCCAACACCTTTTTGCAGATCACGTTGACGCGCTGCACGCTGACGGGCGATGGCACTGCCATCACCAGCAACGGGCCGTTCAGCACCATCTACGTGGACACCTGCACGGTGAGCGCCAACGCCACGGGCTTGAGCACGAGTAGCGGCGGCCAGATCGTCACCCGCGGCAACAACACCTTCATCGACAACTACCAAGGCGACGGCAGCTTCACGGGCACGCTCTCCGCGAAGTGAAGCGGCCGGCGGTGGCGAGCGGCCGCTTTATCCTTTGCGAGAATGCAGCCTGTCGCCTTGTTAAATGCTGGGCTCAACCGTTCTTACCGAACTGCACCAAACAAATAACGCTCTTCCGATGACATTTTCCACCATGCGGCGTTTCACCATCATCCCTTTCCTGGTATTTACGCTCTCTTTGTGGGCGCGGGGGGCGGACGTTGCCAATCAGAATTCGGGCGAGCAGCCGATTTATGGGCTCATTGCCGCATTCGGCGAGGCGTTCGCGAAGCTCGATGCCCACGCCTTTGCCATGGTTTTTCACGAAGATGCCGATTTCACCAATGTCTGGGGCATGACGGCGCACGGCCGCCAGGCGATCGAGGAGTTTCATCGACCGCTCTTGGAGGGTGACGGAGCCGGTCCGGTGCCCTCGTTCAAGCGCGCCGAGCTCAAGGTG
>JAFAXH010000101.1 GCA_019241085.1 Verrucomicrobiota bacterium
AAAGTTCGCAAAGCCGCAAAGGAAAAGAGAAGGGAATGGACGAGAATGACGTGGCCAAAACGATCGTGGATGTGGCGTATCATGTGCATTCGGCGCTTGGGCCAGGATTATTGGAGACTGTTTATGAAGTCGTTCTGGCGCATGAACTCAGAAAACGCGGACTGGAAGTCGCGCGGCAGGTGCCGATTCCGATTGTTTATGATGGATTAAAGTTCGATGAAGGGTTCCGCGCGGACCTTGTCGTAGGAAACCTTGTGATAGTAGAATTAAAATCGGTTGACTGCCTGAGTGCCGTTCACGCGAAGCAATTACTCACGCAACTACGCCTGACGAAGAAGCGCTTGGGTTTGCTAATTAACTTCGGCGCTGCGCGCCTAAAGGACAACATCCGCCGCCTCGCCAACGGACTGCCCAAATCTCCGCCAGAACTTTAATCTTCCCATTTTTCTTCTCCCCTCCTTTGCGGCTTTGCGACCTTTGCGCGAGGCCATTTCAGCGTTCAAAAATCGTATGCCCCGTCTTCCCATCACCAAAACTCCCAAGGTCTTCGTCGGCGGCGCGTTCATTCGGTCGGAGAGCGGGCGGGTGCTGCCGGTTTATCAGAAAAAACAACTCCTCGGCAACGTGCCGCGCTGCACGCGCAAAGATTTGCGCAACGCCGTCGAGGCTGCCGCCAAAGCCGCACCGGGTTGGGCGGCGCGGACGGCTTACAATCGCGGACAGATTCTCTACCGTCTCGGCGAAATGCTCGAATCCCGCGCGGACGAACTCGCTGCGTGCGTGGCGCAATCCGATGATGCAAGGCTTTTGCAAGAAGCCCGGCGCGAGGTCGCCGCGAGCGTGGACCGGCTCATCTATTACGCCGGCTGGGCGGATAAGTTCGCCCAAGTGCTCGGCAACACGAATCCTGTGGCCGGCCCGTTTTTTAACTTCACCCTGCCCGAGCCGATGGGCGTAGTTGGCGTGCTCGCCGCGGGCGGCGCGGAAACTCCGTTGCTCGGTTTGCTCAGCCAGCTCGCGCCGATCATTGTCAGCGGCAACGTGGTCGTCGCGCTGGCGAGCGAGGCCGCGCCGTTGCCCGCGATTTTGCTCGGCGAAATCCTCGCCGTCAGCGACCTGCCCGCCGGCGTCGTGAACTTGCTCACCGGCTTGCGCGCGGAATTGCTGCCGACGTTTGCCACGCACGCAGGCTTGCGCGCGCTGGACGCGGCGGACGTCACCGCCGACGAGGAAAAAACGCTCGACCTCGGCGCGGCAGCGAGCGTCAAGCGGCTGCACATGCGACGCGCGGATAATGATGCCGCGCCGGTCGATTGGTTTGCCACGTCGGTGCAAGGCGTGGAGGAAATCGGCGCCTTCGTCGAGTTCAAGACGGTCTGGCATCCCGTGGGCGCGTGAGTGAAGCGCGCACGTTTTGCCGTTGAAAGAATTTGCTTCCCGTCAACCGTTCCGCCGCGCGATGAATTTATGCGGAAATGCGCGCCCCTGATTTTCTCCCCTCGCCTGCCCGCGCAACGGGCGCGGTGCCCGTGCGCTACCGGCATCTGGATAGTTTGCGCGGCATTGCCGCCGGGCTGGTCATGTGGCTGCACTTCGCCCAAGCCTTCGAGGACAAGACAAGCCCAACGCCGGCGTTCCTCGGATTTTTGAATACGTGGCCGAAGCTGCTCGATCCGGGCCGGATGGGCGTCATGATTTTTTTTGCCATCAGCGGGTTCGTCATTCCGCGCAGCTTCGGCAACGTGCGCGCGGGCAGCGTGCGGCGTTTCCTCATCCGGCGCTTTTGTCGGCTTTACCCGGCTTATTGGGTGTCGATCCTGGGCGGACTATTGCTTTGGCGGATGTCTGCGCAAACCTGGTCGTGGACGGCGCTGGCGGCCAACGCGACGATGCTCCCGCACACGCTCGGTCAGCCGCGGTTGCTGGGCGTTTATTGGACGCTGGAGATCGAACTGCTTTTTTACGGCTTGTGCCTCGGTCTCTATCTCGCGCGCGGGCTGGAGCGCCGCGCGGTGTTGGCGAGCTTGGTCGTGGTGTGGACCGCGCTGCCGCGGCTCCTGAAAATGAGCGACCGATTTGCGGGCACGCACTGGACTCTGTCGCAACTGCAATCCACGACGCTGCTCAGTCTGGCGGTCATGTTCTGGGGCGCGTTGTTTCGGATGGCTTACGATGAAACGGGCGGGTTCCGGCGGGACCTGCGCGCGCATTGGCGTTCGTTGGGCCTCGTGACAGTGCTGGCGCTGGTGCTGATCGATGTGCCCGATAAAAATTTGAAATGGTTCCTGCTCGGCTTGGAGCCGGGGCCGCTGCCCGGCCAGCTCTCGGTGCTGCTGGCGCTGGTGGTTTTCACGGTCTGGGTGGCGTGGCTGCGGGTGGACAACACCGTGCTGACCTATCTCGGCGCGATTAGTTATTCGCTTTATCTGTTTCACCTCGTGGCGATCCGCTGGGTCGAGTGGTGCATTTCGCCGGGAGAGGCCGGGCTGTGGCTGCGTCCGCCGCTGTTGCTTTGTCATTTGGCGAGCGCCGCACTGACGGTCGCCATCGCCGCCGCGGTTTACCGTTGGGTTGAAAAACCAGCCATCGCGTTTGGCAAAGCCATGACCGCTCAATCGCGCGCGACAAGCGGTGAGTGAAGCAGCGCGCGCACGGCGGGGTGCGCCGCGAGCAGCGCGAGGGCTTGCAGTAACAACGTGCGCCCCGGCTCCATGCGGTGCCAGGTCGAGGCGCCGGAAGGATGCGGCAGCGGCAGCAGGTCGAACGCGATCGCCGGCTGAAGCCGATGCGTGGCTTGCGGAAACATGCGGCCAACCAAGGCGTCGAGTTTCTGCTTCTCCGCGCCCGGCAGAAATTGCGCTATCGCCAGGCGGCCGACCGGCAAGACGAGTGCCGGCTGGATGATTTCCAATTCCGCGCTCAGCCACGGCGCGCAGTTGGCAATCTCTTGCGGCGCGGGCACGCGGTCGCCGCCGTTGCCGCTGGCGGCCTTGCCGGGAAAACAACGGCAGACGGCGGCAAAATGAATGCGGGCGCGCGTTTCCTCCTCCGTCCAGCCGAGCGCGCTGGCGAACCAGCGAAAAAGCGTCTTGCCCGCCGTGTGCGCAAACGGCTTGCCGACCACCGGCTCGCGCACGCCGGGCGCTTGTCCGACGAGCAACACGCGGCTGCCCGCCCGCGCCGGCGCGTCGCCGCGTCCCGGCACCGGCGGCGGACGCATGGCGGGACAACGCCGGCAACGACGCAGGCGCGCGTGCAGCCGGTTGAGGGCATCGGCGCGGCGAGCTTCGGGTGTATCTGCGACAAGGCCGGCGGCGAGCGGGAGGGATGTCGTGTTCAAAAAAGCAGGGGTTATTCAGCAATAAGCCTCACAGCGCAAGCATGCTCGCGCGGCGGACCCGTTCCTCGCCCCTTTGAATCCAAAACGCCGCTGCGCACGGTGCGGGTCTTGCTTCATTCGATCTTTGACTTTCCGCGCCACGCCAGAACAAAAAGCGCCGGTGCGTCGGTTTCCCTGAAGCGGCAGCCGATGATCGCCATGAACTATTTTTACTCCAATTTTACTCGTTTTGCCTCCCGCTGCTCTGGGCGGCGAAATGCCCGCGCGGCCAGCGGGGGATTCACCGTGGTGGAGACGGCGGTGGCGGGGGCGTTGTTGACTCTCTTTCTGGCCTCGCTTTTCTCTTTGAATTCCCTGGCCGTCCGGATGCTGCACTCGGCGACGGAAACCGTCAACGCCAGCCAGGAATTGCAGACGCGCGTCGAGCAGGTGCGGCTGGCGAACTGGCTGCAAATCACGAACAGCGCGTCGTTCTGCGCCTTGATGGCCGGACAGTTGACCGACGCCGCCATCGACACGGGCGCGATGCTGCCGGGCATGGTGGAATACATCACCGTCGCCCCGGTCAATCTGCCCGCCGGCAAGGTGGTGAACCTGACGCCCACGAGCGGGACGCCGACCGCGCCGCCCGGCGGATTTGTCGTCACCTGCAGCGGCTACAACGCGACGGCTGCCACCGACAGCGGAGCCGCCACTTTGCCCGACCAGGAAGTCGTGCAGGTGAACATCACCATCACCTGGCCGAGTTGGGGAAGGCAACGCACCCGGAGTGCCTGCACCCTGGTCTCCAAATGGGGCATCAGTAAATAACCCCTCGGCGAACGCGAACTGATGCGAACCAGCCAGCCAATTTTTCTCCGAACCCGCCGGAGCGCGCGCGCGGGCTTCACGCTGGTCGAGATGCTCCTCGCCATGATGATCGGCGCGGTGATCTTTGGCGCGGCGCTGGCGGCGATGGCCAACCTGCAAAAGAGCTACGCGGCGACAGAGCAATACGCCGCCAGCCTGAGCGATCAGATGCGGCTGGTGGATTATCTCTCGATGGATTTGCGCCGCGCCACCGTGGTGACGTTTGACGGCGATGGCTACGGCGTCACGCTGACGTTGCCCGATTATTATTATTTCGACGCCGCGGACAAGCAGCACGTCAATCCGCTGCCGAACCTGCCGATTGTCCCCGACGATCATTCGCGCGCCATCTACGGCAACCCGGCGTTGCCGCCGCTGATCTATTATCATTTCGATGTCACGCCCGGCAGCGATCCGGTCACGGGCAGCATCACGCGGGAAGAAGTCGCCGCCGGCCAGACGCTCACGGGCCAGGCGCCGGCGCAGGCGCGCGTGGCGGACAACGTCGCGGCCGCCTCGCCCGATCCGGCCAAGGCTGGCGTGGCTCCCTTTCTCTGGATGGTGGTGCCCGACAACAACAGCAATCCGCCGCTCCAGGCGCGGGTGACGGCGAGCTTTCATCCGATGTTCCAAACGCCAGCCACGCCGAATTCCAATTTCATCACGCTGCACAACACGATTTTCCTGCGCAACAATGACAGCCACAGATAAAATCCGACGCGGCGCGCGCCATTTTCGCCGCCAGCGCGGCAGCACGTTGGTGCTGGTGTTGGTCGTCATCTGCATCCTCTCGACGGTGGCCGCCGGCATCCTGTTCTCGGCCAACGCGCGCTACCACTCGACCTACCAGAGCGCGAGCTGGCAGGAGGCGCTCATCGGCTGCGAGGCGGGCGTGGACATCGCGATGAACGAGCTGCGCCGGCACGTCATCAACAACACCCCGGCCTTCCAAAACTGGGCGACGGCGACGAGCGGCGGCGTGACGTATGCGAACCAAGGCCGCGCCTTTCCCAGCGGCGACCCGCAGATGCCGTTTTTAATGCAGTCCGTGCATGGCGGCGAGGGCGCGTCGATGCTCGGCACGCGGGTCTTTGTCGATGTGCCGGGCTGCGACGCGCCGCCGACGCCGAACACCTCGTTCGCGCAGACCGCGCCGCCGAGCATCGACCCGTTCATCAACGAGCAACGCGACAACCAGCCGGCGGACCCGACGGCGCGCTGGTGGTATCGCATCCGCTCGCTGGGCTACGCCGGCGTCAGCGGGCCGCTGCGGGCCAATCTCGACGCGCGCGACAACCGGCTGCGGAAGTTTTCGTTCTTCAACGACTGGCGCACCAACCAGCCGGTCAATCCCAACACGACCGGGCCTTACGTCAGCCGGTTGATCGAGGTGGTGGCCAAGCCGCTGACCGATTTTCGCAACGCCCTGATGGCGGAAAAGTCCATCGACTTGGGCAATCAGGACGTGCTCATCGACAGCTACGATTCGAGCAAGGGACTCTACAGCAGCCTCAACACGGGCAACATGGGCAACCTGGCGACCAACGGCAGCCTCATCAACGCCAACGGCGCCACCGTGATGGGCGATGCCATGACCAACGACGGCACCGTGGACCAAGGCGAAAACGTCAGCGGCCAGCAACGGGCCGACTTTTACCAGGAATTGCCGCCGGTGAAAGACCTCACCGGCTGGGCAACCGTGCCGCTGGGCGCGACGGTGACGACCCCGACGACTTTCACCGCCAGCTCGGACCGCAGCAACCCCACCCGCGTGCGGTTGAACGGCATCGACCTGTCGGCCGGCGGCATCACGGTCTCGGTCGTCGGCCCGATGGCGGGCGTCGGTGGCGCGCCGCGCAACACGCCTTCCTACATCAAATTCTACGTGCAGGGCGACATCGTCACCGGCGGCGCCAGCACCATCGAGCTGGCGCCTGGCGTGATGGCCATCTTCTACGTCACCGGCAACGTCAACCTGCAAGGACACGGTTTCACGAACGACGACTTTCTCGCCAGCCGGCTGCTCATCAACGGCATCCAACCGCCCGCCAATGCCGATGGCACCTACCCGAGCCGTTCGATCACCATCGCCACCGACCAGGATTTCGAGGGGATCGTTTACGCGCCCAATCATGACGTCAGGCTCGCGCTCAATGTCGGCACCGCCACGGCCCAAGGCACTGGCACAGCACCGACCGACACAACGCAAATCACGACTCTCCAGGCGCAGCTCGCCGCGTATCAAAGTCAATACGCCAGCGACATGGCGGCCTATAACAAAGAGCTGGCCAAGTATCAGAAGACCGGCGCACCCGGCCAGCAAAAGAAAGTAGCGAGCGACCTGGCCGCCGCGCAGGCGGACCAAGCCAACATCACGGCCACTTTGAATCAATTGAACCTTCTAGTCAGCGGGAACACTTCGCAGCAAGATGACCGTCTCCGCGGCTACAACGGCGTTTACGGCACCTTTGTCGGACGCACGATCAACGTCGCCTCCAAAACACACATCCACTACGACGAAGTCTTGCGCGAAGCCGGCCCGGTGAACCATTACCAGATCGTCAATTGGTTCGAAGACCAAGCCAGCCGCGCGACGGTGAATTGGTGAACCGGTAGGGACGCCTCGCCGAGGCGTCTGTGACTAGACCTGCGGCAAAGCTACATGGCGGCAAGGCGGGGGTGGAAGCAGCCAGCGTGACAGCGGAGCCGGTTAGCTCCATCGCAGGATTAGGCGACGGTCGGTTACGTCGCACCTCTAATTCGCGTTCGAGTTTCATCCACAATCCATAGTCGCTGCGCGATGGTCTCTGTC
>JAFAXH010000070.1 GCA_019241085.1 Verrucomicrobiota bacterium
CTCAGCGCACAATCCCGCGCTTGCTCTCGCGAATGAAAGTGAGCAGTTGCTGCACTTCGGCGAAGGTGCCCAGTTCGGCTTCCAGCCGTTCCAACGCCTGCTTGGTATTGAGCTTGGACCGGTAAATAATGCGGTAGGCTTCCTTGAGCGCGCGCACGATTTCCGGTCCGAAACCAGCGCGTTCCAAGCCGACCTGATTGATGCCGCGGATTTCCGCCGGGTTGCCGTCGGCGATCATGAAAGGCGGCACGTCCTGCACGATTTTCGAGCAGCCGCCGGTGATGGCCAGCGTGCCAACTCGGCAGAATTGATGCACCGCCGTCAGTCCGCCGATGATCGCGCGCGCGCCGACCTCGACGTGTCCGGCGAGAGTGCCGTTGTTGGAAAAAATCACGTCGTCGCCCACGGTGCAGTCGTGCGCGATGTGCGTGTAGGCGAGGAAATTTCCGCGGCTGCCGACGCGCGTCACGCCGCCCGGCGACGTGGCGCGATGCACGGTGACAAATTCGCGGAACGTGTTGCCCGCTCCGACCTCCAGCACCGTCGGTTCGCCGGTGTATTTCAAGTCCTGCGTCCGTTGCCCGACACAGGCAAACGGATAAAAAACATTGTCCGCTCCGATGTTCGCCGGGCCGGCGAGGACGACGTGTGACGCCAGCCGGCAACGGTCCCCGAGCCGGACGCTCGCGCCAATCACGCAGTAAGGTCCAATTTCCACGTCCGCACCCAGCTCGGCGGCGTCGTCCACGACTGCCGTCGGGTGAATGCGCGCATTCGGCGACGACGACATGGCGCGGTCAGCGGTTGAGCAGACTCAAGACCAATTCGCCCTCGCTGACCACCGCGCCATTCACCGTGCAATGACAGTTTGCCTTGGCGATGTTGCGGCGCGTTTTTTGCAGCTCGGCGTGGATGAACAGCGTGTCGCCGGGGACCACCGGCTTGCGGAACTTCACGCCGTCCGCGCTCATGAAAAATCCCATGCGCCCGGCGTTGCCTTCCTGCCGCAAAATCAAGAGGCTCGCCACCTGCGCCATCGCCTCGACTTGCAGCACGCCGGGCATGACTGGGTAGCCCGGAAAATGGCCCTGGAAAAATGGCTCGTTGATGCTCACCTGCTTCACCGCGCTGCACTTGTTGTCGCCCTCGAAAGCGACCACGCGATCCACGAGCAGGAACGGATAACGGTGCGGCAGCAGGCGCATGACTTCGTTGATGTCGAGCGCCGTTTGCGCGACCGGCACCGGCGCGGCGGGCGCGAGCGCGGCGGTCTGCGCGTGCTGCTTGGCGAGCGCGCGCGTGAGTTCCGCATTCGCGCCGTGGCCCGGTTTCACGGCGATGACGTGGCCTTTGATCCGCCGGCCGAAGAGCGCGAGATCGCCGACGATGTCGAGGATTTTGTGCCGGGCGAACTCCTCGGGAAAACGCAGCGGCTCTTTGCTCAACACCGCATCGCCGCGGATGACGACCGCGTTCTCCAGCGAGCCGCCTTTGATTAACCCTTTTTCCAGCAACGGCTCGATGTCTTCGTAAAAAGTAAACGTGCGTGCCGGCGCAATTTCCTTGCGAAATGTCTCCGGCGTAATTTCGAGCGAATGAAACTGCGTGAATCGCCCGCCCGGCCCGACTTGCGTGCAGGAAATGCGGAAGCGTTCATCGGGCACGATCGTGAGCAGCGAACCGTTTTTCGTCTCGATGTGAACCGGCTCGCGCACTTCAAAAATCGCGCGCGGCGCGTCGGCCTGCGCGACCACGCCGCAGCGCGCGACGAGTTCCGCGAAAGGCTGCGCCGAGCCGTCGCCGATGGGCGGCTCGTTGGCGTCCATCTCGATCAACGCATTGTCCACGCCGAGGCCGACGAGCGCGCTGAGGACGTGCTCGACCGTGTGAACTTTGACGTGGCCTTCGCCAATCGTTGTGGCGCGCTCGACGGTTTTGACGTTCTCGATTTTCGCCGCGATCTCCGGCTCGTCGGGCAGATCGACGCGTTTAAATTTCAACCCACTGCCGGCTGCCGCGGGCCGCAAGGTGAGCTTGACCTGCGCGCCGGTGTGCAGCGCGACGCCCGCGAGGCTGGCGGGCTTGCCCAAGGTGTGTTGAAAAGCAGCGGAACTGGCATCGGTCGTCGGCATGGGGAGCGGGGAAATTTTTTATTAAAAAAATCAGTCGTTGATGAGGTCGCGCATCAGAGCGCGACTGCGGCCGACGAGAAAGAGCGAGTCGATGTAGCGGGCGTTGGTTTTGCGCATCCGGGTGACGACGACACGGGCCGCGGCGACAAAAAACTTCAACGCCGCCGCTGGTTGCACGCCGGCGAGCACGCGGAACACCGCCTGCGA
>JAFAXH010000002.1 GCA_019241085.1 Verrucomicrobiota bacterium
TCCCGCCGGGATGTCCGGAATCGCTCGCGGCCGGAGGTGGTCGGGGTGAAAGCCATGGTCGCTCATCAGCAACACGTTCAGCTTCTCCTCCCCGCCCGCCTTCGCCCGCGCCTTCGCGAGCAGCGTGCCGAGCATCTGGTCGTGCAAGGCATACGCCGTCGAAACGACCTCTGAGTATTTCTCAAAGTCCTCCTCGCTCACCCACGGCTGCCGCGGCGGATGGTAGTGCATGAAACCGTGGCAGAAATGGTCAATGGCGTCGTAATACACCGCGAAGAAATCCCACTCCGTATTCTCCAACAGCCACGTCGCCGCCGAGTGGATGCTTACGCACTCGGCGATGGTTTTGCACAACATCGAAAAGCGCCGGTCCCTCTTTTGGTCGATCATTTCCAGCGCCGGCAAAAACGGCACGAGCATCGGCCCCGCGAGTTCCTGCGGGTGCATCCGCAGTTCGGCCAGCGTGTCGTGCAACTCCGGCGGATGCACCGCGTTCGCCAAGAGCGGCCAACCCTCCACGCCCTCCGGCCCGAGCGGCCGGTGCGCCTTGTGAAAATGATCCGACACCGTCACCCCGTGCAGCGGCTCCGCCGGATGGCTCGGCCACCAACCGACGACCACGCTCCGCTTGCCTTCCTGGTTGAGGATATTCCACACCGCCTTGCTCGTGCGCGAAAGATTCGTGATCGGCTGCACGCCCCGGCCGTCCGGCGTCGGCTCGGAGAAGCCGTGGATGCCGTGCTTAAAGGGCCGCTTGCCCGTGGCGATGGAGGTCCAGAGCATCGGCGAGAGCGGCGGCTGGAGCGTCGCCACCCGCCCCATCGCGCCGGTTTCCACCAGCCGCTGGAGGTGCGGCATCCGGCCCGCGTCCATCAAGGGATGGATCGCCTTCCAATCCGCCGCGTCCCAGCCGATGAAGAGGACTTTCTGGTTCATGTTAACGTAGCCCCCCAGCCTCGTTCGGTCAGTTGAAGAGTTGATCAAAAGCGTTGTGCGAGCCTATCCAGAACCAGATGACCTTGTCGCCGTGCCGCTCGCCGACGGCGCGGTATTGCTGGTTGATCCGCACAGACCAAATATCGTCGCGTCCCGCCAGCTTTTTAAACCGCAAGGAAGGATGGCCCGGGTCCGTTTCGAACAAACGGTAAGCACGCCGCGCCGCTTCCCGCACCGTCGGGTCCAGGGCCGCCAACGCGCGCCAGAAACTCGGTCGCGCCGTCGAGATCACAATCGCCTCGCGTCCAGCGGCTCTTCACCCTCCTCCGCCGCCGCGCGCAAGAACGCGTCCAGCTTGGGCCGCGGCCGGGCATCGGCGAGCGTGCGCTCCCAAGCAGCGTCGTCACTGGTCTCAGCCTCCTGCGCGCGCCCTTTCACGAACAGGACAAAATCGAGCACCTCGTTTTGTTTTTCCACAGGTAGCGTGGCGGCTTCTTCGGCGATGCGGCGGGCAAGGTCGGCGGTGGACGGCATGGACGGAGGTGAGGAAATGTGATGCGCGCCGTCAACTTACGACAAACGCTGCCTGCGTGCCAAGCCTCGCGTTCCAATCCGCCGCGTCCGAGCCGACGAAGAGAACTTTCTGGCGACTCACGAACTAGGCGGCGGCCTCCTCCACGGGCCCCGTCGTCGCCGGCAGGCCGCGCCCGCGCCGGGCTTTTCTCCACGCCAACACCCCGCCCGCGCCGAGGGCCAGCAGGGCGAGCGCCTTGCTCGATGGCTCGGGCACAGGGGGAATGCCCTGGCCGGCGTTGATGCCGCCGCCCGCGTCGTTGTAGGCCCAATCGATGGCTTCGACCGTGGTGAAGTTCCCGTGGACGTCGGGGTTGAGCAGTTCAATCCGAATCCACCCCTTGCCGCCGCCCTTGCTGCCGGGAAGCTGGAAGCCGGCAAAACCCGTCTGACCGGTCTTAAACTCGCCAACTCTCAGGTGGCTCACGGGGACGGTGCCGTCTCGGCCGAGCAACGCGAGCCCCGGGACGGTGCTGGTGCTGTGCTGCCCCACGCCGACCTGCGACCCGCGGGCAAAGTTTAACACCTCCGCGGTGCCCCCGGCGGTGCCCGCGAAGATTCCCCCGCCGAAGGCAAGTTTCGCCGTGTTGCCGTTGAAATTGGCGGACACATGGTGAAAAACAGCCAAGTTGGCGGCCACGCCGTCGATGGCAAACGGCGCGTTGCCCGAGCGCGCTTGATTGAACGTGCCCGCCGGCAAGGTGACGGTCGGCTTGGTGGCCGGATCGACGTAGATGATGCTCGCGTCGGCGTGGGCGGCGGCGGCGAGGCCCGCGGCCCCGGCGGCGGCAAAGAGCCGCCAGTCGGCCAAGCGATGGTTCACCGGGGTGAGATCGGCGTAGGCGGTGCGCAGCGCTGGTTTCATGGCAGCGCGGATTTAACAGAACGCGCCGCCGGGCTGTCAAAAGGAAAATGCCGCGACGGAGGAGTTTGGCGGCGTGTTTGGGGAACTTTATCCCATGCGCCCGCTCAAGCCGCCGGCTCCGCTTCCACCGGCCCGGTGGTCGGCGGCAGACCGTGCTCGCGCCGGGCCTTGCGCCAGGCCAGGACACCGCCCGCGCCGAGCGCGAGGAGCGCGAGCGCCTTGCTCGATGGCTCGGGCACGCTGGCGGGCAAGCCCCCGCCGGCGAGGATCGGGCCGTTGGCCGCCGTGTTGTAGGCGTAGTTGAGCAGTTTGACCTCGTCGGGCCGGCCGTCGCCGTTTTGATCCAGAATCTCCACCTGAATCCAGCCCTTGCCGCCGTTGGCCCGGCTCAAGCCTAGGTAGCCTACTTTGTTGAGGCCAAAATTGCCTCCGAAGCTATTCGGGTTGCCATCGATGCGAACGTCAGTTGCGAGCGTGCCGAACCGAAACGGGTGCTTTCCCGAGACGGAGTGACCCTTGGCAAAGTTCAGGGCGTTACCGCCGCCATTGAAACTGGTGCCGCCCCCAAAAATCTTGAAGTTGTTTCCGTAGGCCCTGGCGCCGCTGTGGCTGCTAAAGTTCGAGGTCGTCCGGGCGGTGTTTCTGAACAGCCCGAGCGCGCCCGTGCCAAACGCCGCCTTGAAGGTCTTGTTCAAGTTGGAGTTCGCGTTGCCGCCCATTTTGTAATCCAGGTTGAGCGAGCCGTTGACGATGGCTGCCTCCGCGCTGCTGGTGGTGGCGGCCAAGGCGGCGCCGCCGGCGGCGGCAAAGAGCCGCCAGTCGGACAGGCGGGTGCGCAACGAAAGGTGCAGACTGCGGCCCTCGGCGGGGCCGGCGGCGCTGACAAAGCTGTCACCGTGACTCTCATGATTGAGAGCGGTGGCTGGGTTGGACGGAAAACTCAGAGAAGTGGTGGACGATACAGCAACACCAACGCGAGAGGCGTCGTGAGATTGAGACATTAAATGGAGCGAATCGTAAGAGCGTGCGGTTGAAAGTGGACGACGCGCGGAGAATGGGAGCACTCCGCCCGTCGGTCAAACAAAAAGCGATGCCGGCCGCCCCTTTTTTCCCGAGCTTGCTGGGCACCATTTCCCCAGCCCGGCGGGGAACAACGGGCGGAGGATTGGCGATCAGGTTCCACGCCATCAAACGACCATCCATTGCCCCGGCTGGCTCCAGTCGCTGGTGCCGGCGGTGCCGGTGGCGTTGACGAAGACGACGTAAACCTGCCCGGGGGTCAACCCGGCGAAGGTCGTCGAGGCGGTGGTCGTCTGCTGGCTGGCCAGCTCGGCGTCCGGCGCGCTGGCCAGGGCGAGGCTCCAGTTATAGACCAGGGCGCCGGTCACCGCGCCGGTCGCGGCATCGAGCGAGCCGCTGGCGGCGCCCTGGGTGACGGCGGGGACGTTCGGCACGGCGCACAGCGGCGCGGGCGTGCGGTCGGTCTTCTGGATGGGGAACTTCGAGGAGAGCAGCTTCGTCAAGTCGCCGCCGCAGTTCAGGTTGAGGTAGCTGGCGAGCTTGCGAAAGACGCCCACGAGGGCGCTGCGCTTCTGGTTCTTGAGGCTGATCAGCTCGGAGCCGCCCTTGGCCGCCGCGGCCAGCGCGCTGCCGAAGTCCGCGATGGCCGCGTTGATGACAGCGAGAGTCGGGTCGGGCGTGGGGAAGTTCGGGTTGTTCGGCAGGGCGGTGCCGACGGCGGTGCAGGTGTTCAGCAACAGCGGGTCGCTGGAGCTGGTGAGAAAGGCGATGGAAGTTTTAACGTTCATAAAGGTTAGGCAAGGCGATGCCTGTGAAGGCTGGGTTGGGATCAAGTGAAAACCGGGGAAGCGCATCGCGGCTCGTTCGGAGACAATGGCTTCCGCGGATGATTCCGAGCAAAGCAGCCTCTTTGCCACGGATGTGTCTCTACGAAAAAAAATGCGAAAAACGCGTTCCCCGGCGAGCGCGAGCGGCGTTTTACCGCGTCACCGGGCGTTTACGGCGCGGTGAGGAAGGTTTTTGGAGGCGATCTTTTGCCTTACGAAGCCCTTCATAAGGCAAAAGAAGGCTTCCGTAAGGCAAAGGAAGGGTTTCGGAAGGGAAAAGAAGCCCTTCGGAAGGGAAAAGAGAGGCTGCGCAAAGGAAAAGAACCGCTCCAAAAAGGAAAAGGAACGCTCCGCAAGGCAACAGACAGGCATCGGAAGGCGGAAGGAAGGCTCCGAAAGGGAAACGACGCGCTTTGGAAGGGAAAAGACGCGCGTCTCAAGGCAAAGGGACAGCTTCGAGAAGCAAGGATATACCGAGGAAAAGCGCAAGAAAAAGGGAGCGCGGGCATCCCTGCCCGCGGTTGCCGGCATCCCTGCCGGCAAGCTGCTGCCTCCTCCGCTTGTCATCCCGAGCTTGTCGAGGGACCTCTTGCTGCTTGCCTTGGCTCGCAGCGTGTCGTGTGGGTGGTTTGTGAATCCACCGAGCCAGACATTCAGCAAGAGGTCCTTCGACTTCGCTCAGGATGACAAAAGAAGAGAGCCGTCCGGCAGGGATGCCGGACGGGGCAGGCTGGAAGCCTGCGCTCCCCTATCTTCCTTTTGCCCGCGCGAGCAAATTGGAGCCACTACCCGCAGTGGCGGCTGGCGAGCGCGCGCCGCCGCGCGCGGCCGAGGCCGAGGAGCATCAGCGTGCCCGCGCCCACCATCGCCCAGGAGCTCGGCTCGGGCACGACACCGGTGACGGTCAGCGAGTCGGCGGTGGCTCCGCTACCCCAGGTGTAGGTGTAGGTGCCTGGCGTGAAGCCCAGGCTGGCGAAGGTGGCGTTGTTGTAGGTGGCACTATCGGTAAAAAACGTGCCCGACACGTAGCCGACCGGCAGTCCAAGGACATGATTCGAACCGTTAACGCCGGCGTCGGGTCCGGTCCCGCTGGACTCAGTGGCCCCTGTGCCGCTGCCAAAACTGCCCGGACCGGTGATGCCCGAATAGACCGCGAACGGCTGAGCGCCGGTGGGGCTGACGAGTAAATTTCCAAAGCTGGGCGCTATCCCAGGCGTGCCATTGACATTGTTGGAAAAAGTGAGGCCGGTCGTGATAAAGGTGCCGCTGCCGGTAACCACCACGTCCGGGCCGACTTGGCTCAAGGTGAAGGTAAAGACGGCGTGCGCCCGGCTGGGCGAGAGCACGCCGCATGCGACAACCAAAAGCACAAGGGCGCAGGCGGGTGCAGAACAGTAAGAGCGTTTCATTTAGAGTTCGTGCGTAATGCAGGAATAGCCCCGGCGTGGCAAAACAAAAATCATTCCGCGCTCATCAGCTTTGCCATGCGTGCCGAATGCTTCAGCTGAAACGCAAAACCCCGTCCTGGCATAAGCCAAGGCGGGGCATGTCGCGAATCAATCGTGGCGAGCCAACTCTCTCAGGCCAGCGCCTTGCGCCGGCGCCGGGCGCGGCCGAGGCCGAGGAGAGTCAGCGCGCCCGCGCTGAGGAGCGCCCAGGTGGAAGGCTCGGGCACCGCCGCGGGCGAGAGGATGGCCTCGACGTGGTTGCCGTCGGCGTTGCCGTCCAGGGCCGTGTAGAGGTAGCCGCTCGGCGGCAGGAGGTGCTCGGGGGTTGACTGGTCCGTCGTGGTGCCATCGCCCAGTTCGCCCCGGGAGTTGTCTCCCCACACCCACAGGCTGCCGTCGCCTGCCAGGGCGTAACTGCTGTAGCTGGTGGCGGCGATGGCGGTGATGCCCGAGAGAGTCAGCCGTATGGGCACGAAGCTGACCGCCAACGAGGCAGTGCCGAGCTGGCGTTTGGAGTTGTCGCCCCAGGCATAGACGACCCCGTTCTGCAGGGCCAGGCTGTGGGCGTAGCCGGCGGCCACGGCGGTGACGCCCGTGTTGGTGAAGCCGTTGGCATTGTTCACGGCCACGGGCACCGGGCTGTCGGTAGGATTTGTGCCGTTGCCCAGCTCGCCCTGGGTATCGAAGCCCCAGGCATAGACGACCCCGTTCTGCAGGGCGAGATTGTGGGCGCTGCCCGCCGCCACGGCGGTGACGCCGGTGTTGGTGAAGCCGTTGGCGCTGCTCACGGCGACGGGCACGTGGCTGTCCGTCGTCGAGTTGTTGCCCAACTGGCCGAAGGTGTTGTAGCCCCAGGCGTAAACGGACCCATTCTGGATGGCCAGGCTGTAGAGGTTGCCCGCGGCCACGGACGTGACCCCCGAGTTGGTGAAGCCATTGGCGCTGTTCACGGCCACCGGCACGCTGCTCTGGGTCGTCGAGTTGTTGCCCAGCCCGCCGAAGTTGTTGTAGCCCCAGGCATACACCGTTCCATTCTGCAGGGCCAGGCTGTGGGCGCCGCCCCCGGCCACGGCGGTGACGCCCGTGTTGGTGAAACCATTGGCGGCGCTGACCGCCACGGGCACGCTGCTCTGGGTCGTGGAGTTGTTGCCAAGCTGCCCGCTGCCATTGAGGCCCCAGGCATAGACGGTCCCGTTCTGGATGGCCAGACTGTGGGCGCTGCCCGGGGCGACGGCCGTCACGCCCGTGTTGTTGAAGCCGTTGGCGCTGCTCACGGCCACGGGCACGGAGCTATCGGTCACAGCGCCATTGCCGAGCTGGCCGTAGGAATTGGCGCCCCAGGTATCGACGGTGCCGCTCGCGAGCTGCTGGGCTAGGGCAACCGGGGCGCCGACCTCGCCGATACCCGCCAGCAGCAAGGCGGCGACACTGGCGGCAGCCGCGGCCGGGACGAGGCGTGGGAGGGGGCGGGCACGAAGGGCGGCGGGCGGCGGCGTGCTCAGCATGGAGAGGGCTGAGGATGAGCACTGCGCAAAGCCTTGCCAAGGAAAAATGTTGACGAAAAGGCTCCCCCCTCCACGCGCGGCCCGACGCGGACGGCGCGCTTCTCCCCCTTGTGCCCCGCTTACGTGCTTTACGCTGCCACCCGCCGCGCGCGGCCCAAGGCCAGCAGCGTCCAGGTGGAAGGCTCGGGCACGCCGCCGCGCGGCAGGGGCAGGGATGGTTTTTTGCGAGACGAAGCTGCCGGCTCCAAACTTGCGGCGATCCCGGGGTGTGCGCCACCGCGGGGCGAGAACTGCTGAGCGCGCACCAGCCTGGGGCCGGTCGGCTGGCTTGCTCAGGATTCTTCGGAAAGCGATGGCGACGGTTGCGTTTCCACGAGGTCCGTGGCGTCGAGGCCCAACAGGGAGAGGAAAAGGATCAGACGGGAAAGTGGCATGGTGCCAGCCATAGCAGTCGTGATGCCAGCAGGGAGACGAAGCCGAAACGGAAGGCCCAACCTTCACCCTGCTTTCTCTTCCTTTGTGCCTTTGCGTCTTTGCGTGAGGCCCATTCCTAACCAAGGCAGCGGGCAAGCGGTTTGACCGGCGCAAGCGGGCGGTGCTCTAGTGGTTTACCCTTCGCCTGCGAGTTGTTGCTGCGGGTTCTTCCTTATGTCGGAATGGCAATCCCAAAGACTCGCGCGGCAGGCGCGCTTGGAAGCGGGCGCGATACTCGCCGTCGGTGGCGGCAAGCTCGTGGCCGCCGGGGACGCCACGGCTTTGCTCGAAGCGGTCTTGCGTCCGGGCGACCGCGTTTGTTTGGAAGGCGACAACCAGAAGCAAGCCGATTTCCTGGCTGCGGCATTGGTGAAGGCGGACCGCGCCCGATTGCACGATCTGCACATCGTGCAATCGGGCGTCACGCTGCCGGAGCATCTCGATCTCTTCGCCAAAGGCATCGCCACCCGGCTCGATTTTTCGTATTCGGGACCGCAGAGCGGCGCCATTGCGCGGGCGTTGAACTCGGGCAAAATCCAGCTCGGCGCGATCCACACGTATCTCGAACTCTTCGCGCGTTATTTCATCGACCTCACTCCGCACGCGGCGTTGATCGCGGCGGTGAGCGCGGACCGCGCGGGCAACCTTTACACCGGGCCGAACACGGAGGACACGCCGACCATCGTGGAGGCCACGGCTTTCAAAAACGGGATCGTCGTCGCGCAGGTCAATCAAGTCGTGGACCGCGTGCCGCGGGTGGACATTCCGGGCGACCGCGTGGATTTCGTCATCGCGGCGCCGAAGCCGTTTTTCGTCGAGCCGCTCTTCACCCGCGATCCGGCGCAGATCACGGACACGCAGATTCTCATCGCGATGCTGGCGCTCAAGGGCATCTACGCGGAATACGGCGTGCAACGGCTCAATCACGGCATCGGCTTCGGCACGGCGGCGATTGAATTGTTGTTGCCGACGTTTGGCGAGGCGCTCGGCCTCAAGGGCAAGGTCGCGACGCATTGGGCGCTCAATCCGCATCCGACGCTCATCCCGGCCATCGAGTCGGGTTGGGTCCAGCAAATCCATTGCTTCGGCTCGGAGGTCGGCATGGACGAATACCTGCGCGCGCGGCCGGATATTTTCTTCACGGGCAACGATGGCTCGCTGCGCTCGAACCGCGCCTTTTGCCAGACGGCGGGATTGTATGCGTGCGACATGTTCATTGGCTCGACCTTGCAGATCGACCTCGCGGGCAACAGCTCGACGGTGACGCCGACGCGCATCCCCGGCTTTGGCGGCGCGCCGAACATGGGGTCGGATGCGCACGGCCGCCGCCATGCTTCCGCCGCGTGGCTCAAAGCCGGACGCGAGGCGAGCGACGGCCCGGCGGCGATGACGCGCGGGCGCAAGCTCGTGGTGCAATTGCTCGAAACGTTTGGCGAAGGGATGACGCCGACTTTTGTCGAAGAATTGGCGAGCGTGGAGTTCGCCAAAAAGATGCGGCTCGAAGTCGTGCCGGTGATGATTTACGGTGACGACGTGACGCACGTGGTCACCGAGGAAGGCATCGCCAATCTGCTGCTCTGCCGCACGCCGGCGGAACGCGAGCAAGCCATCCGCGGCGTGGCGGGATTCACGGCGGTCGGGCGCGCGCGGGATCGAGCGCAGGTTGCCAAGTTGCGCGCGCGCGGCATCATCCGTCGGCCGGAGGATTTGGGCATCAATCCGCTCGATGCCAACCGGCAACTGCTCGCGGCCCGCTCGGTCAAGGACCTTGTGCAGTGGTCGGGCGGCTTGTATGCGCCGCCGGGGAAATTTCGTAATTGGTAATCTTGACCAGAGAAACCTCACGCAGAGGCGCAGAGCCGCAGAGGAAGAAGAGGTCGTTAGTTGGTTGTTGATAGAACAATCCGACTCGCGTTCTTTTCCTTCAACTATCAACTATCAAATTCTTCTTTCCACCTTTGCGACTCTGCGTCTCTGCGTGAGGTTTTCCATTGTCCCTCCGCTTTGCCGCCACGTTTCAAAGAATACAAGGCAGCGTTGCTGCAACCTGTAGTTCGCGTAGATCGTCATCCACCCGACATCGCCCACTTCCATGGAAACCTTGTTCATCCAGCGCGACGCGGCGCAGCGGGCGCCGGGAAAATCGCCGCACGCCCTCGTCGGTGTCGTCGCGTCGGGCAACCTGGAAGTTTTGCTCGAACGCGTGCTCGACGGCGTGCGCTGTGAGGTGCACGTCAAAACGCCGGCGGCGGGTTTCGGCGAAGTCTGGCGCGCGGTGATCGAGGATTTCATCGAACGCCACGCGCCGGGCGGACTGCGAATTTCCATCAACGACTGCGGCGCGCGGCCGGACACGGTGTCGCTGCGCCTGGCGCAAGGCGTGCGGCTGATGACAATGGAGGCCAGCGAATGAAAAACGCGCTCGTGCCATCGCGGACCGGCAGTTGGTATGAAGCGACGGCGCGCGAGCGCATCTCGGGGCTGCTCGACGCGGGAACGTTTCATGAATTTCTTGGACCCACCGCGCGCGCCGTCAGCCCGCACCTGGCGCTCTTCGATTTGCCGGAGGCGTTTGACGACGGCATCATCGTCGGGCGCGGCAAATTGCAAGGCCGCGCGGTGCTCGTGGCCGCACAGGAAGGGCGTTTCATGGGCGGCACCTTCGGCGAGGTGCATGGCGCGAAATTGGTCGGGTTGCTGCGCTATGCGCGCGATCATCACGCGGAGGCAACGTCACCGCGCGCAGTGCTGTTGTTGCTCGATACCGGCGGCGTGCGTTTGCAGGAAGCCAACGTCGGCGAGCTGGCGGTCAGCGAAATCATCCGCGCCCTCGTGGAAGCCCGCGCCGCCGGCGTGGCTGTCATCGCGCTCGTGGGCGGAAGGGCGGGCGCGTTCGGCGGCGGCGGCATCCTCGCGGCGTGTTGCAGTCGCGTCGTCATTTCCGAGCAAGGCCGCACGAGCGTGTCGGGGCCGGAGGTGATCGAGACCAACATGGGCGCGGAGGAATTTGACAGCCTCGACCGCCCGCTCGTCTGGCGCACGACAGGCGGCAAAACGCGCCGGCTGCTCGGCGGCGCGGGCGCCTATGCAGCGGACCGCATCGAGAGTTTCCGCGCGGCGGCTTTGGCGTTGCTCGACGGAGGGATTCCCGCGTTCGATTTGGCAACGCTGGCACGCGAGCAGGCGCGCTTGGCCGAGCGATTGGAAAAATTCGGCGCGTGCCAGGATGCGCCGGAAATCTGGCAAAGGATGCGCCTCGCCGACGCGGCGCGGATCGCCGATTTGGCCGACGAAGATTTTAACCAAATCGCGCAAGCGCAACCGGAGGCCAACCATGACGCGCGCTGAATTGCTCGACGCCTTGTTTCCCGCCGGCCACGCGACGCGCGTCGAAGCCGACGGCATCCTCGTTGGCACCGCGACCTACGGCCAAAACGAGACGGTTGCAGTGCTGGGGTTAGTCGAGCAAACGCCGCTCGGAGTGGAAGGCGCGCTGGCGTTGGCGGAACATGTTTTGGAAATCATTCGCCACTCACCGGGCCGGCCGATTGTCGTCTTGATCGACGCGCAGAGCCAGCGGATGCGCCGGCGCGATGAGCTGCTCGGACTCAACGAATATCTTGCGCACTTGACCAAATGTTTTCTCCTCGCCAGCCAGCGCGGGCATCGCACGCTCGGGATTATTTTTGGACGCATCGCCGCCGGTGCGTTCATCGCCACGGGGCTGGCTTTGGATCAACTCGTCGCCGTGCCCGGCGGCGACCCGATGGTGATGGATTTGCCGTCAATTGCGCGCGTGACAAAGCTGCCGCTCGACCGGCTCGAAACGCTGGCCAAAGACACGCCGGTTTTCGCGCCCGGTCTCGCGCACGCTCTGCCCATCGGCGCGGTGCAGGAAGTGTGGGAAAACCCGGTCGAGCTGTCTGCAAAACTGGCCGCAGCTTTGCAAGAACCGCGCCCGACGCGCGATGAGCGTGCCGCGCTCGGTCTGGCCCGCGGCGGCCGTCTCCACGCGGCAGAGATTGCCCGGCGCGTCGAGCAGGAAGCAGTTGCTGCTGCCGCCCATGATTGAGCTTTGGCAACGGCACGACCTGCTGCGCGTGAAGTCCGCGGCTTGGTTGCGCATCCTGCAAGCACAGCCCCGCTTTCCGACGCTGCCACACGTCGCGCGTTGGGCCGAGCGCCGGCGGCCGTTGATCGTGCGGCGCCGTGCGCCGGGCGATGCGCCCGACCAGATTCCCGTGGCGCTTCCTTTGCCGCCGGCTTGCGGCAAAGCGCGCCTCGCCGCGCAGCTTTTTCCCGACGAGATCGCAGAGCGCGTGCCGCCGCTGACCTTGCGCGAATTGCAACCTGAACTGCCGCCGGTCTGGCAGCCGCTCGCGGCGCAGTTGCTCGACGCGGCGAAACAAACTGGCGTCGAATCACCGCGCGTTTTTGGCAGTTGGCTTTGGCAGCGCTTGACCGGGCTGGCTTACGTCACGGCGCGTTCAGATTTGGACCTGTTGTGGCCACTTCGGACTGCCGACGATGCCAACCGTCTGGTCGGTCGGCTCGCGAGCATTGCCGCGAAAAGCGTGCTGCCTTTCGACGGAGAAATTCTCCTGCCCGATGGCAGCGGCGTGCACTGGCGCGAATGGCGCACGGATGCCGCGTCGGAAGTTCTGGTGAAAACCATGTCCGGCGTGCAGCTCCGCGCACGGGCGAGCTTGTTTCCAACCGAAGCCGAAGCAGCATGAGGAACGCGCTGGAAGCATCGCCTGGGCGAACAACCGAGCAGTCGTCCGAGAGTATCGCCGACCTCGCAGTGACGGCCTTATCGTTGGAGATTGCCACTCGGCCCAAGCCCGGTCTGGTCAGCCCGCGCGACCCCGGCAGCCACGCCGACATGGATGCGGACACGATGCGCGCCGGAGCCGAGTCGTTGCGGCCATGCTTTGCGTCGTTGGCCGAGGCTGGCGCGGCGCAAATCGAGTGGGAAGCGATGCGCGCCATCGGCCGCGCGGGCGAGCAGGCGATGTTGTCGGCGACCGGCGGGATCAATACGCACCGCGGCGTGATTTTCGGCCTTGGCTTATTATGTGCGGCAGCCGGGGCGCGGCCGGCGCAGAACCTCGGCGCATGGGTGCGGCAGCAGTGGGGCGATGAGATCCTCGGCGGTGCGTCGGAGCGGGGGGAAAGTCACGGCGCGCGGGCGCGGCGGCGCTACGGCGCGGGCGGCGCGCGGGCGGAGGCGGCGGCTGGATTTCCGCACGTTTATCGTGTCGGATTGCCCGCCTTCCTGGCCGGTCGGCGCAAGGCGAACTGCGATGAAAACGCGGCGCGGGTCCAGGCTTGTTTCGCGCTCATCGCGGAGTTGGCAGACACGAATCTCCTGCACCGCGGTGGCGCGGCCGGCTTGCGTTTTGCGCAGCGGAGCGCGCGAGATTTTCTGGCCCACGGCGGCGTTGGCCAACGCGATTGGCAAATGCAGGCGGAGAAAATTCATCGGCAATTCGTGGCCCGCTGGCTCAGCCCCGGCGGGAGCGCCGACCTGCTCGCCATGACGCTTTTTGTTCACGCGCTCGAAGCTCCGGCGGCGGTGCCGGAAAAATCCGTCGCGAGCGCCGCTCTCCTTGCCACCGCATGAGCGCGTCCCTCGCCATCCTTTGCTCGGGCCAGGGGACGCAACACGCGGGCATGTTCGATCTTGTCACGCAATCGCCCGCCGCAGAGGCGATCCTCGCCGCGGCAGGCCAGGCGCTCGGTGGCGTGGAGCCAGCGCGCTTCGTGCGCGATGCGGATGCAGCGAGCCTTTTTTCTAATCGCAACGGACAAGTTTTGTGCTGCACGCAAGCCCTCGCAGCGTGGGCGGTCGTCCGTCCGCACTTGCCCGGACAACTCGTGCTCGCGGGTTACAGCGTGGGCGAACTCGCCGCGTGGGGTTGCGCCGGGCTATTGGCGCCAACTGAGATTTTCCGACTTGCCAGCGTGCGCGCAGGCTTGATGGACGAAGCTGCCGGCGACGACACGGGGCTGGCAGCCTTGCGGGGATTGCGGCGCGGGCTGGTCGAGGCGTTCTGTCACTCGCAGGAGACTGAAATCGCCATCGTCAACGACGAGGATTTTTTCATCGTTGGCGGGAAAAAAAACGCGTTGCGCGCCGTGTGCGATGCCGCGCTTCAGGCGGGCGCGATCACCGCCAGGCTGCTGCCGGTCGCCGTCGCCGCGCACACGTCGTTGCTTGCGGAAGCCAGCCGAGATTTTGGCGAAGCACTGGCGCAAATCGCGTGGCCCGACCGAGTCCCCGACAGCGTGCGCTTGCTCAGCGGCGTGGACGGCGACGCGGTGTTCGACGTGTCGGATGGCGCGCGAAAATTGGCCGCGCAAATCAGCCAGCCGCTCGATTGGGCGGCCTGTCTGGAAAGCTGCCGCGCCGCTGGCGTGACTGCCGCGTTGGAACTCGGTCCCGGCAACGCGCTCGCGCGCATGGCGAACCGGATTTTGCCGGGCGCGCAATGCCGCAGTGTGGACGACTTCCGCAGCCCCGATGGCTTGCTCAACTGGCTCGGCAAGCTGGGATAAAATGCAGGGAGCGTGCAACCGTTTGTCCTCTCGCGGGCGAACCTCTGCATGGATTCCCGCGTGCGATTTTCCGCGGCGATCTCCCCCATCCTTCCATGATGATCCCCCGTTCCCACCTGATTGTCCGCGCCGCATTTCTCGCGGCGACATCCACGCTGCTGCTGCTGGCCGTCGCCGGTCCGTCGCCGGCCGCGCACGCACAAGCCAGGACGCTCAAAATCTCCCACCAATTTCCGGGCGGCACACCCGAGCAGGGCGACTTCCGCGACCGGCTCTGCCGGCGATTTGCGGCCGAAGTCGAGAAGCGCACGAACGGCTCGCTGAAGCTGGAGATTTATCCCGGCTCGTCGTTGATGAAAACCAACGCGCAGTTCAGCGCGTTGCGCAAAGGCGCGCTCGACCTCAGTCTCTTTCCCCTGGCTTACGCGGGCGGCGAAATGCCCGAGTTGAACATGACGCTCATGCCCGGCTTGGTGACTTCGTATGAACAAGGCGCGGCGTGGCGGACGGCGCCGGTGGGCCAGGAACTTTCCCGTTTGCTGGATGAAAAAGGCGTCAAGATCATCACCTGGATCTGGCAGGCCGGCGGCATGGCCAGCCGGGGCGCGCCGGTGGTCGAACGGAGTCGGCGAAGAACTTGAAAATCCGCGGCGGCAGCCGGGAGATGGACCTCGTGCTCAAAGCCGCCGGCGCGGCGGTGGTCTCGCTGCCTTCCAACGAAATTTACGCGGCGATGCAAACCGGCGCGATGGACGCGGCGTTGACCTCGTCCACGAGCTTGATCTCGTTTCGGCTGGAGGAAGTTTCCAAGGCGCTGACCACGGGGCGCGGCAAGGCGTATTGGTTCATGTTCGAGCCGCTGCTGATGTCCAAATCGGTGTTCGACGGATTGACGAAAGAACAACAAGCTGCCATCAGCGCGGTCGGCGAGGAGATGGAAAAATTTGCCACCGAGCAGGCGAAGGCCGACGACCAAACCGTGGCGGACGTTTACACGAAAGCCGGCGCGAAGGTCGTGGACCTTTCCGATGCCGTGGTGGAAAAATGGCGGACGATCTCTCGCGACACGGCGTGGAAGGATTTCGCCGCGCGCAACGAGTCGTGCGCCAAGCTCATCAAGCTGGCCGAAGACGTGAAATGACATGAGCGGTCACGGCGCTTTTGAAGACGCCGCGAGCACGCTGCCGGGCGGCGCGCCGGAACGTCCGCTCGTGCCGCGCCCGACCTCGCGCAACTGGCTCGATTGGGCGTTGTATGGGATCAATCGCGGCGTGGTCATCGTCTCCATGCTCGCGCTCGTCGCCGCCTCGCTGGTGCTCTCTTACAGCGTCGTGGTGCGGTATTTTTTCCACGCGCCGACCGACTGGCAGGATGAGGTCGCGGTGTTCCTGCTCGTCGGCGCGACGTTCCTGTGCGGCGCGATGGTGCAGGCCAATCGGGGACACGTCGGCATCGGCGCGCTCGAAGCCGTGCTCTCGCCGCGTGCAAACAGTTTGCGTTTATTTTTTGTGGATTGCGTGTCGGCATTGTTCTGCGCTTTTTTTGCGTGGAAATCGTGGACGCTCTGCGCCGAGGCGTGGCGGGAAGGACAGACGACTTCGAGCACCTGGGCGCCGCCGCTGTGGATTCCCTACTCGCTGATGGCCACCGGCATGAGCCTGCTCGTGTTGCAACTCGGCTGCCAGGTGTGGCTGCGCGTCAGCGGAAGCTTTTCAAAAAGCACGACCGCATGAGCACCACGACCATCGGCCTTCTCTACGGCGCGGCCACGCTGGTGCTGATGCTCTCGGGCGTGCCCATCGCGTTTGCCCTCGGCACGGTGGCGACGGTGTTCATGTTTTGCTTCATGTCGCCTGCGGCGTTGGACACGGTCACGCAAAATGTTTACGAGGAAATGTCCTCGATCACGCTGCTCTCGATACCGCTGTTCATCCTCAAGGGCGCGGCGCTCGGGCGCTCGCGCGCGGCGCAAGACCTCTACGGCTCGATGCACGCGTGGATGCGCTGGATTCCGGGCGGCTTGGGCATCGTGAACGTCTTTGCCTGCGCGCTGTTTGCCGCGATGGCGGGTTCGTCCCCGGCGACTTGTTCCGCCATCGGCACGGCGGGGATTCCCGAGATGCGGCGGCGCGGATATTCCGCCGGTCTGGCGGCGGGAATCATCGGTGCCGGCGGCACACTGGGCATTCTCCTGCCGCCGTCGATCACGATGATCCTCTACGCGGTCGCGGCGGAGCAATCGTTGGGAAAACTCTTCCTCGCTGGCATCATTCCCGGCGTGCTGCTCGTCGCGCTTTTCTGCACTTACGTGGCGTGGGAATATCGCCGCGAACGGCGCGCCGCATTATCGGTCCACGCGGCGGGCGGAGAAAAATCCGCGCTGCTCGATGACACCGCCTACACCTTCGCCGACAAGCTGCGCGCCCTGCCGCGCGTGCTGCCGTTTTTGATCCTGCTCACCGGCGTCATGTTCGCGCTCTACCGCGGCCTGGCCACGCCTTCGGAAACGGCCGGGCTGGGCGCGGTGCTCGCGCTTGTGCTCATTGCCGGCATCTACGGCGTCTGGCGTCCGCGGCAGGTGGCTCCCATCCTCGCGGCGACGTTGCGCGAGAGCACGATGCTCATGTTCATCATCGGCATGTCGCTGCTCTATTCCTACGTGATAAGCAGCCTGCGCATTTCGCAAACGGCCGCCGAATCCATCGTCGCGCTGCACCTTTCCAAATGGGCGCTGCTCGCCGCCATCCTGGGCTTGGTCCTCGGCCTCGGCTTTTTCCTGCCGCCGGTGTCGATCATCTTAATGACCGCGCCGATCATCCTGCCGCCGCTCAAAGCCGCCGGTTTCGACCTCGTGTGGTTTGGCGTGGTGATGACAATCGTGATGGAAATGGGCTTAATTCATCCGCCGGTCGGGCTGAACATTTTCGTCATCAAAAACATCGCGCCCGACATCCCGCTGGGCGATATCATCCGCGGCACGCTGCCGTTCATCGGGTTGATGATCGTCGGCATTTTGCTGCTCTGCATTTTCCCGAATCTCTGCCTGAGCTTGACGCATCTCGTGCGCTGAGTGCGTCGGCATCATTCCGCGACCCAGCCACCGTCGATGGACAACGTCGCGCCGGTGATCGAAGCCGCGGCATCCGAGCACAGGAACAGCGCGAGCGCGGCGACCTCCTCGATTTTCACGAATTGCTTCGTCGGCTGCTTGGCGAGCAGGATGTCGGTGATGACGCGCTCGCGCGGCAAGCCGTGGACCCGCGCCTGGTCGTCGATCTGGCGCTCGACGAGCGGGGTCAAAACGTAGCCGGGACAAATCGCGTTGCACGTCACGCCAGAGCGGGCGGCTTCGAGCGCGACGGTCTTGGTCAAGCCCACCAGCCCGTGCTTGGCCGCGATGTAGGCGGACTTGAACGGCGAAGCAACAAGCCCGTGCGCGCTGGCGATGTTGATGATCCGTCCCCAGCGTTTCGCCTTCATCGTCGGCAGCGCGGCGCGGATCGTGTGAAATGCGCTCGACAAATTCAGCGCGAGTATGGCGTCCCATTTTTCCACGGGAAATTCCTCGACCGGCGCGACGTGCTGGATGCCAGCGTTGTTGACCACGATGTCGAGGTCGCCCGCGCTTGCGATCATGCGCGCGATCTCCGCCGGCCGCGTGCCGTCGGCCGCATCGTAGCTGACGCGCACGCCGTGCGCCGCCGCCAGCTCGCTGCGCAAGGTTTCGATCTCCGCCGCGTCGCCGAAGCCGTTCAGCCACACGCTTGCGCCGGCTTGCGCGAGCGCGCGGGCGATGCCGAGACCGATGCCGCTCGTTGAACCGGTGACCAACGCGGAGCGACCTGTCAGCGGACGGACGTCGGGCAAGGCGGGTAAAGCGGCGTTCATGTTGGCGAGAGGGTTTGGCGGAAAATTCCACCATGCATCGTGGCAGCCACATCATCGCGAGCTTGGGCGGATTTTGCCAACGCTCTTCGCGCCGCAGGCTGTTTCGACGAAGAAGTGAGCAAGCCGCAGTTCGATGCCCGCATTTGTCCGCGGCCGGCGATTTTAATTTAACCCCCCTTCTTCCCATGAACTCCCCCCTCAGCAGCAGCCGTGAACCCGCGCCGGCCGGCGGCGACTCCGACAAATCCATGCTCGTGCGCGCAGTTATCGCCAGCACCGTGGGCACGGCCATCGAATGGTATGATTTTTTCCTTTACGGCACCGTCGCCGGACTGGTGTTTGCCAAGGAATTTTTCCCGCAGGAAAATCCGCTGGTCGGCACGCTGGCGGCATTTTCCACCTACGCCGTCGGCTTCGTCGCGCGGCCGGTCGGCGCGGCGATCTTCGGGCATTACGGCGACCGGCTCGGACGCAAGGCCGTGCTGGTTTCCACCCTCCTGCTCATGGGCATCGCCACGGTGCTCGTCGGCCTGGTGCCGAACTACGCGAAGATCGGCATCTGGGGTGGCGTCGCGCTGACGGTGTTGCGCTTCCTCCAGGGCGTCGGCGTGGGCGGCGAATGGGGCGGCTCGGTGTTGCTCGCGATGGAATGGTCGAAGACGCACAAAAACCGCGGCTTCGTCGCGTCGTGGCCGCAGTTTGGCGTGCCGGCGGGGCTGTTGCTGGCGAACTTCGCGGTGATCGTGTTCAGCCGGATTTCTGGCGATCAATTCAACAACTGGGGCTGGCGCATTCCTTTCCTGCTCAGCGCGGTGCTCATCGGTGTCGGATTGTGGATTCGGCTCGGCATTTTGGAGACGCCGGTATTTGCCCGCTTGATAAAGGAGAACCGCATCGAAAAGGCGCCGGTGGCCGAAGTCTTCAAGCGTCAGCCAAAGCCGATCTTTCTATCCGCGCTCATCCGGCTGGCGGAGCAAACGCCGTTTTATATCTACACCGCGTTTCTCGTCGCCTATGGCGTCGGCACGTTGAAGCTTCCGCGTGAACACATCCTCAACTGCATCCTGATCTTCGCCGGTTTGGAATTTTTCCTCATTCCGTTCGCGG
>JAFAXH010000063.1 GCA_019241085.1 Verrucomicrobiota bacterium
AAATTAACGATGGTCTGCCCACGCAGCGGGACGTGCAGCGTGGTTTCGTAGTCCTCGCCCACGTCGATGAAAGAGAGCGAGACTCGCACCAGATCGGGCAACGCATTGGCGTCGGTCCAGCGCGGCAGCCAGCCGTTGAGCCGGGCGGAGAAATACGTGATTTCGAGCGACGCGACGCCGGACAGCAAAGGGGTCCAATCACCGCCGGGGTCGGATTCATCATCACCTCCCAAGTTCGGCAAATCCGCTTCGTCTTTGGGGGACGTTGCGGCCCGAGTCAGCCCAAGCTCGTGCGTCTCGGGCCGGAGGTGCAACGTGCAGAGCCGCGGCGCGCCATCGCGAGCGAGCAGCCCGTTGCCGGGCAGGCACAGCAGGGTTAGACGGTCGTCGCTCCTGCGCCCGCGCGTGCCCCGGAGCGCCTGGGCTTCCCGCGCGGGCAACTCGTCGAGCTGGGTCTGGAGCAGCCGCGTCAGGCCCGCGCACATTGCCTGGCGTTCGGCTTCGCCCGAGTTGAGGCGGGCGACCTCCACATTCAAGGAAGTGAAGCGATAGACTGCGACGCCGAAGATCGCCAGGATCGCCACGGCGAGCATCATTTCGAGCAAGGTAAAAGCTGCGGCGCGCATTTCCGGTTCAGAATCCTTCCCGCAACAGATAAAACTTCGTCTCGCGGGATTGCGTTGCGCCGCGCGATTTCCATTCCGCGCGCAATGTGATCTCGAACAAACCGGCGAGCGCTTCCCCGCGTTCGTTGCGCAAATCCGCCGGGCGCCGGGTTTCAACCAAAGTGTAACCGGCGTATGGCGCATCCAGCTCCGTCTTGCGCGAAACGTCGGGCAGCGTCAGGCTTGCCTGGATTTCCGCCGCCCGGTTGTCGAGCGCCTGGCGGGCGCGGGCGTCCTGCGCACGAAAGGATTCGATTACGAGGCAATTATTGATGCAACGGCCCAAGCCGATGACCCCAAGCGCGAAGATCGCCACGGCCAGCATGACTTCGAGCAGCAACATGCCAGACGCCGCACGCGGCCGGTGCTTGGAGGAAGAAAAAACGGCGCTCATCGCGGATGAAATTCCACCAGCGTGGAACGCGCGGTAAGCGGCTGATAACACGCCGTCCACCGTCCGGCCGGACCGGAATAGCGCACGATGGCCGGCTCGCAATTGCCGCTGGGCCAGAAGGCCCATTCCGCCTGCGCATTGGCAACGAGCGCCGCGGGCAACGTAAGCTCGTAATGCCCACCGGCCACCGCGGCAGGCGTGAGCGTCGGAGGCAGAGCCGCGCGTTCTTTGGCACTGAGTTCCTCCGGGCAAAGCTGGATGCCTGCGTTGCGCGGCGCCCAGACGAGCAAATACGTTTTCCCTTCGGCCATACTGCGCCGCTGTGCCGTCGCGGCCAAGTCGTCCAGCGAGTAAAGCGACTCCCGCAAACGGCGTTCGGCGAGCAGGCCCGTCACGCTCGGCACCGCCAGCGTGGCGATGAGCGCGAGAATGAGAACGACCAGGCAAATTTCCAGCAAAGTGAATGCCGCACTTCCCCGCGCCTGGGACCGCGCAAGGTGCGAAGGAAATCGGCGAAACAGCACGGGGACAGCATAAAACCTCGCGCCACGCGCGCAACTCGCGCGGCCCGCGCCGCACACCCGCGAGCCGGGTAGCGTTCCGCTTTGACCCGCGGTGGCAAAGCTGCTTTAACTGCGGGCGTGCCGCCCCTGCGCTTTCCTTCCCGCTCGGTTCTGTGGATGCTGACCGTGCTGTTTTGTTTGCTGACGACCCCGGTGCAACGCACGAGCGCGCAGCAACCGCAGCAGCGGCCCCAGCCCCAACCCCAGCCGCTGCCGGGCGCCACGGTGCCCCCGCCTCTCACGACAGGCGATGGGCGTCCGGCCGACGTGGTGCGGGTGCAATTTCCCAACACGGATGTCGCCGACGTGCTCGATTTCTATGCCCAGCTCACCGGCAGGCGGGTGTTGTTGAATCCGAACGTCCAGGGCAAAGTCACCATCCTGATCAATCAGCCGATGGCGCGCGTGGACGCGATCAAGCTGATCGAGACCCAGCTCATGCTCAGCGGTTTTTCGCTCGTGCAAGGCGACGGCGATGTGATCAAGGTTCTGCCCGCCACGGTCAACGCCCGCGTCACCGGTCCGCCGATTTATTCGGAAATCTCGCAGTTGCCGGAGGGCGAGCAGGTCGTGTCGTTTCTCTTCAAGCCGCGTTATCTCACCGCGCAAAAACTCCAGCAGGCGCTCGCGCTCTACATTCCGATCCAAAATCAATACACGTCGTTCATCGCACTGGAGGAAGCCAACGCGGTGCTGGCGACCGAGAACAGCCACACGATCCGCCGGCTCGTTGCGCTGGTCGATGCGCTCGATGTGCCGCCCGCCGTCGCGGTGGACAAATTTATCAAGCTGCAACGGGCCGATGCGGCGAAGGCGGTGGAATTTGTCAACGCCGTGTTGGAACGCGACAAAGCCGGCAATTCCACGACTGCGGGCGGCGCGCCGGGCAACGTCGCCGGCGGCACGCAGCGACGGCCCATCCGGCGTTTCAACGAGGAAGGCCAGCCGTTGCCGCCCGAGCAAAACGCCGCCATTCCCGGTTTGCAGGGATTGAATCCGAACGCGGCGGCGAACATTCTGGCCACCCTCAGCGAGGGCGCAGTGGTGCAGGGAAAAGTCACGCTGACGCCCGACGTGCGAACCAATCGCGTTCACGTCGTCGCGCGACCGGCGGACATGGATTTCATCGAGAAACTGATCACGGAGTTCGACGCCAACACGCCCTACGCGGAGCCGGTGCGCCGGTCCTTGCGCTATCTCACGGCGACGGACATTTTGCCGATCCTCGCGCAATCGTTGCGAGAGCCGGGTCAAACGAATGACCAGAGCAGCCAGGATGCGGGCGGCGCAACAACGAGTGGCGCGTCGAGCACGGCGGGCGGCGGCCGTGGGTTGGGCGGCAGCAGCCTGCTCGGCAACAACAGCACCGGCGGGTTGTTCGGCGACAGCACGTCCGGCGGCTTTGGCAGCTCCTCCGGTTACTCCGGCGGCGCGACAGGCGGCAGCTCGGCCGGCGTGCTCGGTGGTCCATCGCTGCGGACCCGCGAAACCAGCGATCAGCCGCGTTCGGCGGTCATCGGCACGACGCGCATCATCGCCGATCCGCGGGCGAATGTTATCATCGTTTCGGGCGGAGCGGACGCGCGGGAAAAAGTCATGCGGCTGCTCGATCAACTCGACGTGCCGGCGCCGCAGGTGATGATCGAAGTGCTCATCGGCGAACTGACGCTGAACAACGATCACGAATCGGGCATCGACTACCTGCTCCGCAGCGGCCGGCGCGGCAGCGACGTGCTCTCGACGAACATCGCGCGTTTCCCCGCGCCCACCTCCGGCACGACGACGGTGACAAATGCCGACGGCTCGACGACAACGACCGCGGGGACTTCGACGAGTTCCACGCTTTCCTCGCTGGCGCAGTTGGGACTGAGCAGCGTCAGCGGGTTCGGCGGGCTGGCGGGCGTCGTCACGGCAGGCAACCGCTTCGCCGCGGCAATCCGTGCGCTCGAGAGCAACGGGCGCTTCAAGACGATCTCGCGCCCCGTGATTTTCACTTCCAACAACAAGGAAGCGACGATCCTCAGCGGTCAGGAAATCGCGATCCCGACGCAGACTTTGCAGAACGCGACCACCAACACTGGCACGGCGGCCATCGCCTCTAGCATTCAATATAAAGAGGTGGCGTTGCAGCTTGACGTGGTGCCGCTCATCAACAGCGACAATGCCGTGACACTCGACCTTGTGCAGCAGGTGAAATCGCCAGTCGCCGGCAGCAGCACGAACGTCGGCGGAACGACGGTGCCGACGATTGCCACGCGGGTGTTGAAATCGACGGTTACCGTGCCGGACCAATCCACCGTGGTGCTCGGCGGACTCATCCAGCAAAATCAGGAGGTCACCCGCAACAACGTCCCCTATCTCAACCGCATTCCGGTGATCGGCCCCATCCTGTTTTCCAGCCGGGTCAGGAACAACAACCGCAGCGAACTCATCATCATGATGCGGCCCGTGGTCACAAACACCGCGGCGCAGTTGGAGCACAACCGGATTCACGAGGAGAATAAACTTTATCTCGAACCCGGCCTGTCCGAGCAACTCGATCCGATCATTCCCAAAGCGAAGCCGGTGACCACCACGACAACGACGACGGTCACGGTCAAGCAACGCCCGCCCGCAAGCGACAGTAGAAAGTAGCGCTTCGGAAAGCTTAATCGTAATTGTAATCCTGATCTTAGTCTCTGCCGTCGGAGGCAGCCTCGGACGTTTAGCGAGCGCAGAAGATCAAGATTAGGATTACGATTACGATTAAGCTGTGTGGGGACTGTTCGGTGAATTTTTTCCGATGACTTCTTTACGCCAAGGATTGCTCGATGCGCTGCTGGCCGCCGGTTGTCCGACGCCGGAGGCGGCGCAAGCTTTGGCGGATAGTGCCAAATCGTCTGCGTCGTCGTGGACCGATACCGTGCTCGACAGCGGACAGGTGGACGAGGCGAAATTTTTGGAGCGGCTTGCGGAGCTGTTCCGGCTGCCGTTTGAGCCGCGCATCGACTCGTCGCTGATCGACCGCTCGACGCTCCAGATTTTTCCCAGCCGTTTCGTGGCCCAGCATTTCATCGTGCCCATCGGCACAGGCGAAAACAACACGCTGCGCCTCGCGCTCTACGACCCGCTCGACCGCATCGGCCAGAGCGAGGCTTCGCGGCTGGTGGGAGCGCGTGCGGTGCAATTTGTCGTCGTGCCGCGCACGCCGCTCCTGCGCACGATGAAAACGCTCTACGGCGTCGGCGCCGAGACCTTTGACGAAATCCTCAAATCGCGCGGCGGCGCGCTCGACGATTTGCTCACCGACAAGGAAATCGTTTCCGACCTCAATGCGAACGATCCGGAAGCGAGCGTGGTCAAGTTTGTCAACCAGATCATCCGCGAAGCCATCGCGGAACGCGCGACAGACATTCACGTCGAGCCGCTGGAAAATGACCTGCGCATCCGCTATCGCATCGACGGCATTCTGCACGAGGTCGCCGTGCCGACCCAACTCCGCGTGCTGCAAAACGCCATCATCTCGCGTTTGAAAGTCATGGCGCGGATGGACATCGCCGAAAAGCGGCTGCCGCAGGATGGGCGCATCAATCTCAGCGCGGGCGCCAACTCCATCGACGTGCGCGTTTCCACGATCCCGACCGTCAACGGCGAGAGCATTTCGTTACGTCTGCTCTCGCGCCAGGAGGGGCAGAGCTTTGGATTCGAGCGACTCGATCTCGACGCCCGACAGAGTGCGACGATCCGCCGGCTATTGGCGAAGCCAAATGGAATTGTGCTCGTGACCGGTCCCACGGGATCGGGCAAGTCCACGTCGCTCTATTGTTTTCTGTCCAGCATCAATTCCGTGCAGCGCAGGATCATCACGATCGAGGAGCCGGTGGAATACCGGTTGCCGGGCGTGTCGCAGATCGACGTGAAGCCGGAGATCGGGCTGACCTTTGCCACCGGCTTGCGGCACATCCTGCGGCAAGATCCAAACATCGTCATGGTCGGCGAAATCCGCGATCACGAGACGGCCGACATCGCCATCCGCGCGGCCATGACCGGACACCTGGTTTTTTCCACGTTGCACACGAATGACGCCGTGGGAGGCATCACGCGCCTGCTCGACATGGACATCGAGCCTTTTCTGCTCGCCAGCACGGTGCAGGCATTTTTCGCGCAGCGGCTCGTGCGCACCCTCTGCCAGCATTGCGCCCGGCCGGTGAGTTATCCGGTGGGCTATCTGGCGGAGATTGGATTTCCTCTGTTGGAACACAGCGCGAACCTCGCCAACCTCCGCCGCGGCGCCGGGTGCGATCATTGTCGGCAGACGGGCTATCAGGGCCGCGTGGCGATCTTCGAGCTTTGCGAGATCAATGATCGGTTGCGCAAATTGATGGTGCAAAAAGCCGATGGCAGCGACCTCAAAGCCGCCGCCCTGGCCAGCGGGATGCAGTCGTTGCGGCAGGATGGCTGGCGGCGGGTTCTCGCCGGTCAGACGACGGTCGAGGAAGTGGTGCGCGTGACGCAGGAAGACGCGGCTTTGGCGGAAATGGACTAAGGGCGGCTGCCGGTTGGTTTGGACGCAGGCGGGCGCACGAAGACACCGCGGATTTTTTTTGGCATCCAAGGGGATTTTCAACCCGGATACCGCAACCGCCGTCCTTTCTACAAACCGTGCCGGAGGACGGCAAAAGCAATCGCTACCAATCCATCCATGAATAAACCGCTCGACTCCACGCACTCCGAAAATCAACCCTCTATTGTCACCCGCCGCTCCTTTCTGCGCCGTGCTGGCATTGGCGCCGGTGTCGCCGCCATGGCGCCGGCTTTGATGCAAGCGCTCGCCACCCCCACTGCTCAAGCCGCCACCACCACCAAGTCCGTTAAGCAAGACATCGCCATCCTGAATTTTGCGCTGAACCTCGAATATCTCGAAGGCGATTTTTACACTTACGCCACGGAGGGCAAAGACATCACCGCATTCGGAATCGCGGTCGATGGCTCCGGCTCGGCGGGTGCTTCAACGGTGAAAACCACAGGCAGCACGCTGGTGCCGTTTGTGACGCCGATCATCGCCCAGTATGCCGCGGAAATTGCCCGCGACGAGCGCGCCCACGTCCGCACTTTGCGGAATGCGGTTACCGCCTTGGGCGGCACGCCGGTGTCCCGTCCAAAGATCAACTTGGTGGACAGTTTTAATACGCTGGCTTCGGCCGCCGGAATCGGCAGCGCTTTCGATCCCTTTGCCGACGAGACCAGTTTCCTGCTCGGCGCTTTCATCTTTGAGGATGTCGGCGTCACTGCCTACAAGGGCGCGGCCGCGCTCATCAGCAATCCCAACATTCTGACCGCTGCCGCTGGTTTCCTCAGCGTGGAATCCTATCACGCCGCGGAGGTTCGCACGGTGCTCCTGCGCATGAGCCAGACGAATGCCGCCATTCCCGGCATTGTGGAGCAAATCAGCTCGCTGCGCCGCGCGCTCAGCGGTGCGAACGACGATCAGGGCATTTTGTTCGACAATCTGGCCAATGTCGTGCCCACCGACGACAACGGTCTGACCTATTCGCGCACCACAGACCAGATTCTGCGCATCGTTTACGGCAATACCGCCAAGTCGCCCGGTTTGTTTTTCCCGAGCGGCCTGAACGGCGACATTCGCTAGCGGCCTAGCCCATTTGATTGGGGTGACACAAAAGATCCGCGCATGGTTTGGTTGCACCGTGCGCGGATCGTGTCGTTTTTGCGGCCTGTTTTTTGAGCGTCCGCAGCAGCGGCTCATCGTTCATTAAAGTTTGAGAAAATTTTGCAGCAGGTTTTTGCCTTCAAGAGTCAGGATGCTCTCGGGATGAAACTGCACTCCGTGAATGGGAAACTCACGGTGTCGCAGGCCCATGATCTCGCCTTCCGCGGTTTCTGCGTTGATTTCCAAACAATCCGGAACGGATTCACGGCGCACGAGCAACGAGTGGTAGCGCGTGGCCTCGAATGGATTCGGCAACCCCGAAAAAACCCCGCTGCCATCGTGCAAAATGGGCGAAGTCTTGCCGTGCATCAGCCGGCCGGCGCGCACGACCTCACCGCCGAAAACTTCGCCCAGGCATTGGTGCCCCAAACAAACGCCGAGGATGGGCGTGCCGCGCGGACCGAGCTGGCGGATCACCTCGCAACTCACGCCCGAATCCGCTGGCGTCCCTGGTCCCGGCGAGATGCAGATACGCGTCGGCCGCAGCGCCGCGATTTCGTCCACGCCAATCTCGTCGTTGCGTTTGACCAGCATTTTCTCGCCGAGTTCGCCGAAATACTGGACGAGGTTGTAGGTGAAAGAATCGTAGTTATCGACGACGAGCAGCATGGCGGCAGGTCCACCGTTAAACGATCTTGGCCACGCGATTATCCTTATCCACCAGGACAACTCGCGGTGCCCAGCGGTCGAGGTCCGGCGTCTCCGCGTCGGCTTGAACAAAGGCCATGACGATAGCGAGATCGCCTCGCTGAAATTGGTGCGCGCCAGCGCCGTTGATCTGGCAGATCCCGCTGCCCGCCGCGCCGGCGAGCGCGTAAGTTTCCAGGCGGTTGCCATTGGTCACGTTGGCCACGAGCACGCGCTCGTGCGGCAGGATGCCGGCGGCGTGCAGGAGGTCGGTGTCGATGGTGATCGAACCGTTGTAATCCAAGTCCGCGTCCGTGATTGTCACGCGATGGATTTTACCGCTGAGAAGAGTGCGCTGGATAACCATGACCGTGCTCGATTTTTAACCGCGGTTCGGGAGGCTCAGGATTCCATCTGGCGGGCAAATTCGACAGCGCGCAACACGCCGCGCGCCTTGTTCACTGTTTCCTCATATTCGCCGGCCGGCGTGGAATCGGCCACCACCCCGCCGCCAGCTTGAACATACGCCCGGCCGCCTTGCAAGACAACGGTGCGCAACGCAATGCACGAATCCAGATTGCCATCGAATCCGAAGTAGCCGACCGCGCCGGCATAAGCGCCGCGCTTGTTTTTTTCCAGCTCGTTGATGATCTGCATCGCACGCACTTTGGGCGAGCCGGAAACGGTGCCGGCGGGAAACGTGGCGCGCATGACGTCAAACGCGCTGAGGTCCGCCCGCAACCGGCCGCCGACGTGGCTGACAATGTGCATGACGTGACTATAACGCTCGATCGTCATGAAATCGGTCACGCGCACGCTCCCCCACTCCGCGATGCGTCCCACGTCGTTGCGCGCTAGATCGACGAGCATGAGATGCTCGGCGCGTTCCTTCGGATCACCCAGCAATTCCACCGCGAGCGCCGCATCCTCCGCCACATCCCGCCCGCGCCGGCGGGTGCCGGCAATCGGCCGGATTTCCACGTTGCCGTGTTGCGCGCGGACGTGGATTTCCGGAGAACTGCCGACAAGCGAAAAGCGGCTGCCGCACTTCAAAATAAACATATACGGAGAGGGATTAATAAACCGCAACGCACGGTAGAGCGCCAGCGGCTCGGCGGGAAACGCCGCCTCGAAGCGCTGCGACGGCACGAATTGAAAGATGTCGCCCGCACGGATGTATTCCTGCCCGCGTGCGACGACGGCTTCGAACTCAGCTCGCGTCGTGTTGCTCAGCGCGGCGGTGGCGGCGGCGAGGCCGTGCGCGGACATTTCCGGCAGCGGCGCCACGGGACGCAGGGTGCTCGGCGCGAGCAGGCGGCGCAGGAGACGCAGGAGCTTGGCCTGTGCTTCGTGGTAGGCTCCGTCAGGGTCGATGCCTTCCTGCAAGAAAACATTGGCCACCAGTCGGAGCCGGCGGTGACGGTGATCGAACACGAGCAACGTGTCCGTCACCACAAACAGCATCTCGGGTAGTCCGAGATCATCCGGCGGCGGCGGTGGGACTGTGGGTTCAAAAAAGCGGACCGTGTCGTAACCGAGAAAACCAACCGCACCGCCGAGAAAAGGCGTGGTGTCGCCATCCGCCGGCGGCACGGACCGATAGCGCGCCATGAACCTCTGCAATTCCGCCAGCGGATCAGTCGCCGTCGTGAAAATCCGGGGCGGCTGGTGGCTCTCAGTAATCGTGATTTCGCGTCCGCGACTCTCGAAAATGGCGGCAGGCCGGCTCCCGAGAAATGAGTAACGCCCGATCTGATCGCTTTTTTCGGCGGATTCCAGCAGGAAGGCGTAACCGCCTTCGCCGCCGGCGTCTTCATCGGCATCGAGCAGTTTTTGAAACGCCGCCACGGGCGTCTCGCAATCGGCCATCAACTCCAGCGAGACCGGCACTAGATTGTATTGACCCGAGCGGGCCAAAGCCAGGAACGACTCGCGGTCGGGCGTCAAGGGCAGGTCGGCGAAAGATTTCACGGCTGCTGAGGCACTTCCTGTGCGCGCGGAGAATTTGCGGCGGCAGCGGTTTGGTAAACCTGCGCGGGATCGAAGACGCGTTTCTCCTCGACAACCGCTGGCGAACCGTCACGCTCAAGCCTTTGAAAAAAACAACTCGTGTGACCGGTGTGACAGGCTGCGCCCCCGCGTTGCCGCACGTGAAAGAGCAGCGCGTCGCCGTCGCAGTCCCGGTGCCACGCGACGACATCCTGCACGTGGCCGCTGGTCTCGCCTTTCAACCAGAGCTTCGCGCGCGAGCGACTCCAGTAGTGCATCTGCCCGGTCGCCAGCGTGCGTTCCAGCGCCGTGCGATCCATCCATGCCAGCATGAGGACGCGGCCCGCCTCCGGCGTATCCGGCGCACCTTGCACGATGGCGGCGATCAAGCCGTCTGTGTTAAACTTGAGACCGCGAAGGTCGGGAGAGGTCGTCATGGACAGCGGGCGCAGCGGCAGAATGAGCGGGCGCACAATTACCGCTTGCTCTGACTGGGATGCAAATATTTCACGATTTTGCGTGCGGGCACGCTTTTAGCTCAGAGGATTGCAAGCGTCATGGAGGCCAAGCTCACCAGCGAGGAATATGCACAAATCCTGCAGACCATCGAGATGTTCGAGGTCATTTCGCAGGCTGAGCCTGGGGACTGCCAAAGCTATGACATCCTGAAGGAAGCCTACCTCAAAATAGGGCAAACCGAGGCCGCGCTGCAGGTCTCGCGCAAGCTTGCGGAGGCTTACCTCCATATGGGGCTGTATTCCAGCGCGTTGCTGGAGTGCGAGGGCATTCTTCAACAACAACCCGATTCGCCGGACATCATCGCCTTAATGGGCGAGATCGAGAGCCGCACGCACAACCGGCCGGCGACCACCGCCGCGTCCACGGAGTCGAGTGCCATGAACGGTGCGGGGCGCAATGGCGCCAATGGCCACGCGCTGCTCGGCAGCGACCAAGCACAGCCGGCAACGCTCATGGCTCTGGGCGGCAATCGCCGCGTGCGCAGCGGGACGCTCGACCCGGAAGAATCGCTCGCCCTCGACGATGGCAACGAGCCCTTTGCCCGTTTTCTCACTCACCAACGGATCATCACCGAAGAAATTGCCGCCACTGCTCTGGCGAGGGTCAGAAATAAAAACTCACTGCGGTCGAGCGCGGCCGGCGAACAAACCCTGGCTGCTTCCTTTCTCAACGAGGTGAGCGCGGCAGCCGGGATCGAGTTGGACCAACTGCTGAGCAGCCTGCTCGACGCGACGAAGTTCGGTTACATCCCATTGGAATACTACGACATCGACCGCTCGGTCGTGCGCACGCTGCCCGAAAACTTGACGCTGGGCCGCCTGATGGTGCCGTTCGACATTGTCAGCCGCACCATGATGATCGCGGTTAGCAATCCGTTCGACGGGTTGGCCAAGGAGATTGCCCAGAGCCGTGTCGATTATCATATCCAGTGGTATCTGGCCAAGCCTTCCGCCATCGCGCGGGTGCTGAGCGATGTGTATCGGCTCGACACGCGGGATTGAGCAGCCGGTCAACGTAATTTTCAGAACTCCGCCCCCCTTAAAACATGAGCGCAAAATCCTTTGGAGAACGCATCGCCGACATCCTCATTGAGGATGGTCTGCTTCTGCCGAGTCAACTTGAGGAAGCTCAGGAGTTGCAAAAAAAGCAGGGAGGCCGGTTGCTGAAGTTGCTGACCGACAAGCAGTTTGTCACCGAGCAGGACATGGCCATTTCCATGGGTCGCTGCCTGGACAAACCGCCGGTTAACCTGAGCAAACTGCGGATTCCCGAAGAAGTAATGAGCCTGGTGCCCAAGGACATGGCCAAGGGCTACAAGCTGATCCCGGTCGCGCTCGTGGCGAACAAGCTGTTCGTGGCGATGGCGGACCCCATGAACATCCTCGCGCTCGACGACCTGCGGGCGCGCACGAAGCTCGACATTTTGCCGATGATCGCCACCGAGCGCTCGATCTCCGAAGCGCTCAGCGGCGTGCACAGTGCCAGCGGTGCGATCGACGAGGTGATGCGCAAGGCGGCGGCGGAAATCGACGCCGAAAACGAAGAGGACGCCGATGTTGAAACCATCGCCAACACGCGCAAACGCGGCGAGGAGATCGATCTCGACCGACTCGCGCAAGACTCCGAGGACGGACCGGTCATCAAGATCGTCAACCTCATCCTCGTGCAGGCGCTGAAGGATCGCGCGAGTGACATTCACATTGAACCGGCCGAGCGGCACATCCGCTTGCGCTACCGGCTCGATGGAAATTTGATCGAAGCCGCCGGTCCACCGAAAAATTTGCAGAATGCCATCGCGTCGCGCATTAAGATTCTCGCGGGTCTGAACATCGCCGAGCGGCGCATTCCGCAGGACGGCCGCTTCCGCATCCGCGTCCAGGGCAAAGAGGTCGATCTCCGCATTTCGTTCCTGCCGACGGTTTACGGCGAGAAGATCGTCATTCGTATTCTGGATAAAGGTTCGCTCACTGCCAGCGTGGACAACCTTGGTCTGGACGAAGCCACCCTGGCTAGTTTCCGCCGCGCCATCGATGCGCCGCACGGCATGATCCTCGTGACCGGCCCCACCGGCTCGGGCAAAACGACGACTCTTTACTCGGTGCTCCAGGAACTGAACAAGCCGCAATACAACATCATCACCGTCGAAGATCCGGTGGAATATCAGCTCAGCGGCATCAACCAGGTCGCCGTCAAGCCCGAGGTCGGTCTCGACTTTGCCAGCGCCCTGCGCTCCATCCTGCGGCAAGACCCGGACATCGTGATGATCGGAGAAATCCGCGATAACGAAACCGCCGACATCGCCGTCAAAGCCGCGCTCACCGGCCACCAGGTGCTCTCGACTTTGCACACGAACGACGCCGCCGGCGCGATTACGCGCCTCGACGACATGGGCATCGAGCCATTCCTCATCGCCAGTTCGGTGCTGCTGACTTGTGCGCAGCGGTTGGTGCGTCGCATTTGTCCGAACTGCAAAGAAGAGTTTGCGCCCGAGCCGGAGATTTTTTCCAAGCTCGGCCTGGAGACCGACGGCCAGGATATTCTCTTCCACGGCAGCGGTTGCGAACGTTGCAAGAAGCGCGGTTATCTGGGTCGTGCCGCGATTCTCGAAGTGCTCCCAGTCAGCGAATCGATCCGCCGTCTGATCATCAAGCGCGCCAGTGCGGCCGTGATCAAAAATCAGGCCTTGAGCGAGGGGATGAAAACCTTGCGCCTCGCTGGCATTGACAAGGCTTACGAAGGAATTACTACCTTGGAAGAAGTCTGGAGCTTGACGGCTGAAGACTCCTAAGGGCGTGGCATAGTGCGCAACCGTCCCGATTTTTTTCTCGCCGCCGTGTCTTCGTTCGCTCCAGTGCCACCTGTTCGCACTTAACCTGCTGTATTCCCACGCTGTCATCCCATCATGGCCTTTTCATTCTCCAACTGGTTCAAAAGCAAACCGGACGCGACCGGGGAAACAACCGATCCCACCAAGTCCGCCGGTCCGGCAGTAGCCACCGGGACAACTCCCCCGCCCGGCGTGGGAGGCGTTGAAGCCGAAACGGCGGTGCCGTCTGCGCGGCCGGCGGCGGCTTTGAAAAGCGCGGTTCCAAACACCATCAAACCCGTCGCGTTGCACGAGTCCGCCCTGCGCTCGACCCAGTCACCGGTCCCGCTCCCGAGCAACATCTCGATGCCCAAGTCGCACACCGCGCCAACCTCGGCTGGCGGGCGCAGCATCGCTTTTCCGAGCGGCTCATCCGCTGCTGTCAACGCCCCGCAGTCCTTCCAGCGACCTGCGCCGCCCAGACCGGCGGCGCCCACTGCTCAACCCGCCGTTGCTGCGACACCGCCACCAGCGATGCCGGTGCCCGATGTGTCGATCCATCTCGAGCTCGGCGACTTTTTGGAAAAAATCCCTAGCCACCTTTTGAAAGAAGAATCCATCGACCCGACGCGGGCTGTCGTCTTCAAGGCGAGCGACCTTTATTCCGATCTCGCGCGCGGACGCGCTGCCGTGCCGGTCTCGGCGATTCACGCGCTCTGCCCCGAGATTTTCCGCGGGCCGATCTCCGACACCGAGGACGTGGAAGTGCCGCTGCCTTTGGCCAAACTGGTCATGCAACTCGCGCCCACTTTGCAGCGCCGCTCCGATCAAGTCGCCGAGGAGAATGTCGGCCAGATCGAGACCCCATTTTTGCAGGTGGCCTTGGAAGATAACGCCCGCATTCCCAAAGCCGCCGCGTCAGCGCCTGTTCCCGCTGCAGCCTCCGCAGCCAGCAAGCCAGCAGCGGCGGCCGAGCCACCTCCCGCCGTGGCTCCTCGCGTCCCCACACCCGCCCCTGCCGTTCGTTCCGAAGCACCGATCGCGATGCCACACCAACCCGCGCCCGTTCCCGCAGTTGTCTCGCGTCTGCCCGCCAGCATGCCAGCGATGGCACCGGTCACTCCGCCGCCGCCAGTGCCTCAGCCCCCCGCGGTTGCGCCTGTGCCGCCCCAGCCGGCGGTGATAAATCCGCGGCCAGCGCAGATTTCAGCGGTGCGTTCGAACCAAGCTGGCAGCAACCCGGCTTCACCCAGTCCGCTCGCTCCGCCTTCGGGGTCCGCTCCCTTGGGTTCGCACATGCGCCCGCCCTCGACGGTGCGCGCTTCCGTCGCAGGCGGCAAAATTCGCCTCAGCGGACCGGCCATTGCAAAGCGTGGCATGAGCTTCGGCGGAAATGCACAGGCGGCGCCTACTGTTGCTCCTGCTCCCGTCGCGGCACATCCGCTGGTGATTAAACCCGTTGCACCGTTGGCCACGCCCCCTAGTGCGAGCGCCGCCGCGCCGCCACCCGCGGGAACAATCCTCCGCCGAACCGCGCGCATTCAAATCCCGGCAATCACGGTCTTGACCAACCCGCAGCCGCCGGCGCAACCGCAACAGAAAGCGGTCTCGTTGCAACCCACCGCACCTGTGCAACCGCCGCGTCCCTTGCCGACGACGGAACCGCCACCCAGCTTCCAAGCCACTCCCGGAGGCGCCGCGCCAGGTTCCCAAATGCTCGGAACTCGCCCGATTCCGACAGTGCCGCCGCCGAGTGTCCTGCGTCCGATCCCCCCGCTCACCACCCCGCAGACCATCCGCGCGACGTTTCCTGCCCCGCCCCCGCTGCCGTTTGCGCCACCGGCACCGACCCGATTGATGCCGCTGACAATTCCCGTTCGGGAGCCGCAAGCGCCATCCGCACCTCCCGTGCAGCCGGTTGTCGCACCCACGACTCGCACCGAAGCCTTGCCGGTTGACGTGCCCGCTGTGGTCGAACCCGTGGAGCCGGCACCACCGGAACCCGTGGCTGCCAGAGAAGAAGTTGCACCCGGGCAAGAGATTGTTAACGAACCAATGGCTGCGCCGGTTTCGGAATCTCCCGCGCTGGAAACGCCAGTCGCGGCAGCCGATACGACGGTGGAAAACACCATCCGGCTTGCGCTCGCACCCATCCTGCGGTCGTTGCCAAATTCCTTCTTGTCCCATGTCGATGCGGCGGATTTTGTCGAGGATGCCGCGCAGGTTTCCCTGCCGTTGGACCTCATCACTCCACAGCTTGCCTATGGGCGAGTGAGCGTGACCCGCGAGGTTTTTGAGGCTGGGCTGCCCGCGCAGCATCGTGGCATTTTGGCCTCGGCTGACGCGCCGGCGGAAATCCCGTTGCCGTTGCAGGAAATTTTTCAAAATCTGCCAATGGGTGCCCTGTCCCAACGACAAGATCAGGTGCTCGAAGAAGTGCGGCCCACCATTCCCACGCCCTTCAGTCAGAAAGCTGAGGAGGATGCGAAAGCCTTGCTCGCTGCGCAGCCCCCGGCAGCTCTTGAAACAGAACCCGCGCACGAACCCTCATCGACGGCGCCGGATCAGCCGGAGGCGACAACGGAACCTGTGCCGCACGCGGAGCCAACGGCGACCTTGCAACTGCTTACCGAAAAGGAGGATGAAATCGCGCCCGCGCAGGCCGAAGAACACTCGACCGTTGGGGCAGCGCCTGCCCGTGCAGAAATGACGGAAACGCCGGCTGCGGGGTCGATTGAACCAGTGCCTATTTCCACACCGCAGCTAGAGCCTCCGCACAGGGAGGAATCTACTGTTGAATCACCCGTTGAACCGGAAGGTGCAGTTCCCAGCGCGGAGCCGGTGTTGGCCGATACCGCAGACGCCGGCTTGGCGGCAGCCTCCTCCCTTCAAGAATCAGAAGCGGCAGCCAGCAGAGAATCCCACCCTGTCGCCGCATTCGCTCCAAACGAACATCCTGTCCCGCACGAAGCGCCCGTTTCCGATGAGTCGAGCACAGCAGCCGCTCCCAGCTCCGAGATCGAGCCTCCGCTCGCACCAGTGATGGCCGAAGAAATGGCACCGACTGGCTTCGCAGTTGAGGCATCCGACACCCTGCCTCCAGCCGCCTCCGCTGCGACGGAACCAGAGCTGCCTCAAGCTCCCCCCCATGCGCCTGTGCCCACCTTGCCTGCAGACGACGCGGCGAGCCAAAACGCGCGGCGTGAACAAGCGCAAGAAGCGTTGCGCGAGGTTTTCATGATCGAGGACGATCTGGATGCGAAAAAGGTCGTCAAACTCGCGAGCCAGCTTCCGGGATTGAAGGGCTGCGTGGTGATGTTTGCCGATGGATTGAAATTGGCTGGAAGCGTGGCCGCCGACCAGGAGAGCGCCGGCTTCTGCGCGATGGCGCCCGCCTTTTTCCAGAAGGCCCGTCACTTCAGTCGGGAAATGAACTTGGGAGACCTACGCGATGTGACCCTCCACACGGAACGCGGCCTGCTCCTCAGCTTCTTCATGCACGAGGACATTTGTCTGTGCGTGGCGCAGGCAGGTCGGGGTTTTCTGCCCGGTGTGCGCGAGAAGCTCCAGATAGTGACGCGCGAACTGGCGGCGCTTTACGCAAAGCAGCACTAAACTTATCCATTCTTCCGCGCCGCTGCCCCTTTTTCCTCTAACCTCAATTCCCGTTTCCGAACCCTACCGCCGCCATGTCGATCATTAATTACGCCAGCAAAGAGATTCAATTCAAGATCGTCTATTACGGACCCGCGCTGTGTGGCAAGACTACCAACCTGGCTTACATCCACAGTCGGATTAACCCGGACAACCGCGGCGATCTCGTTTCTCTGGCGACGGCGGCGGACCGGACGTTGTTCTTCGATTTTCTGCCGCTGAACGCAGTCGTCATCAAAGGGTTTCGCACCAAGTTTCAACTCTACACGGTGCCCGGACAGGTAATCTACAATGCCACGCGGCAATTGGTGCTGCGCAGCGTGGACGGCATCGTGTTCGTGGCCGATTCGCAATGGGACAAGATGGCGGAAAACATCGAGAGCTTTGAAAATCTCGAAGAAAATCTGCGCAAGCAAAACATCTCCTTCGACGACATTCCCTACGTCCTCCAATACAACAAGCGCGACCTGCCGAACATCGCGCCACCGAACTACATGGAGTTTCTGTTGAACAACCGCAAGAAGCGGGTGCAGAGCTTTGAGGTGGTGTCAAGCACGGGACAGAATGTGTTCGCGGCGCTCAATGCGGTGAGCCAATTGCTGTTGCACAAATTCAGCAAGGAGAGCGACCAGGCACGGCCGAGTGCCGCAGCGGCGGCTCCGGCTGCCGCGGCCGCGAGTGGCGGCAACCACCGCGCCAACCTGCCGTCCTCGGGTCTCGCGCTGAAGCGATAAACATTTTAGCCAGCGACTGATTCTCCGCTTCCATTTCAACGCCAGACTTCACGCGCTCTAAATTTATGGATTCCATTCCCGTGCTCACTATTGAAGACGTTGCTCATATCGACGACGTGCTCCAGGATTACCTGCAAAAATCCGAGAGCGATCTCGCCGTCATCATCGACAAGGGCGGCAACGTCATTTCCCAATCCGGCGATCACGAGATCATGGATGTCACCATCATCGCCGCACTGGCGGCGGGCAGTTTCGCGGCAACGAAGGAGTTGGCCCGGCGCATCGGCGAGGTCGAGTTCAACGCGCTCTATCATCAGGGCAATGGCAGCCACATCTTCATGAACTCGGTCGATGAGGATACCATCATGATCACCGTGTTTGGCGCGCAAACCACCGTGGGATTGGTGCGTTTTTATTCTACGGGAGCCTGCCAGGCGATGGCCAACGTGCTGAAAAATCTGCGCGAAAAGAGCAACCGCGGCGGACACGGCTTTCAGTTTGACGCCTCGGACGTGGATGCGACGCAGATTTTTGGCAAGGCGTGACGCGTGGTCCCGGTCGCTAAAGGTTGGACTGCTCCATCGCAGCGTTTCCACGCGCGCTGGGCGTGCAAGGGAACACTCCGCATTTTCCTCGACAGTTGGAAATGTGCGCGGAATGTTGGGTGGCAAGGCGCGGCTCCTAGGCCGTCGTCGGCGCATTTGCCCACATGATCGTATTCTTTCAGAAAGGCGGGCCTTTGATGTGGCTGCTGCTGGCCGCCAGCGTGGTGGCCGTGGCAGTGGTCGCCGAGCGATGGCTCTATCTGCGGCGCGCGACGATCGCGACCGGCGATTTCCTGCGCGGACTCAGCAACTTGGTGCGCCGGGGCGCCTGGACCGAGGCGCAAATCGAGTGCAAAGGAACGCCCGTGCCGGTGGCGCGCGTCGTGCATGCAGCGATCCTGCGACACGAATTGCCTCGGTCTGACCTGAAAGAAATCGTGCAGGAAGCGGGTCAACTCGAAGTGCCCAATCTCGAACGCGGCCTCGGCGTGCTGGCGACCGTGGCGCAGACCTGTCCGCTCGTCGGCCTGCTCGGAACGGTGGCTGGAATGATCCAGGCGTTTCTCACCGTCTCGGCGCAGAGCGGTTACGTGACGGCCACGGCGCTGGCCAGCGGCGTTTACACGAGTTTGTTGACGACCGCAGCGGGCTTGTCGGTGGCCATCCCGGCACAGGTCGCGCACAATTTTCTTTCCTCGAAGGTCAATGTGCTGCTGCACGAGATGGAACGCGCCGGGATCGAGATCGTCAACGTCATCATGGACAGCCGCCCGCCCCAGCCGACGGCCGCCGGAATCATTCCCTTCGACAAACCCCGGACAACCCCCGCGACGCCAGGAAAAGCGCAGGGCTGAAAATCCGCAGGCAAGTCCCGCCGCTTTGTGAAACTTCTGCGCTCACGACCGACGGCGCTGCCTGGCTTTTTAGGGCTGGTTCCGCTGGTGAACGTCGTGCTGTTGCTGCTGTTCTTTTTTTTGCTGGGCTCATCGTTCGTGCTGCAGCCGGGGGTGGCTGTCACGCTGCCGGCTTCGCGTTTCCAACTGACTCCTTTGGTGGACGCACAGATCGTGAGCATCCTCCCTAGTTATCCGGTGCGGGTGTTCTGGGCGGGAGAGGCGCTGACTTTGGAGGAATTTGGCGCGCGCTTGCGGACGTGGCGCGGGCCGAGCCGTTCGCTCGTCGTGCGTGGCGACCGCGGCAATTCTTACGAAGGCGTGATGATGGTGTGCGGACGTGCGTTGGAGGAAGGATTCAGCGTGGTGCTCGCAACCGCGCCCGACGCCGCGCCGGCGAGCAGTCGAAGCGGGCCGGAGGCAACTCGCGGAACCGCGACGCCGCCCTGAGCCGCTGCGGCGTTGAAATAATTTTTTTTGGGTCCCACCATGGACGCGGGAAAACTCACTTCCACCGTCGTCGAAGCAACGGAACCGCCTTCCATTTTCGCCTGGAAGATCGGTCAGAGATCGCGCTGGAATCGTCGGTTGCTCTGGCTCCTGGCGTTCTCCTTGTGCGGACACGTCGCCAGTTTTTATTTGCTGCAAGTGCTCTACACCACGCCGGCGGCGCTGCCTCCCAAGGCGGTGCGGATCACACTGCCCATTCCCGGTTCGGCTGAAGGCGCGGCCCTCGCGGAATGGCTCGCGGTGGCGGACCCGGCGCTGGCTGTCACTGCTGCGCAGCGCTCGGCAGCAGCCGTGATGGCGGGACTGCCGGTCCGGAATTACACCGCGCCAATTTCTTTCCACGATCGGTTGGCGGTCGTCGGCCCTCCGCCCAATCTTACCGACGATCCAGTGTTGTCCGACTGGAGCGAACCGACCCGCCCTTTTGTCCGTCTGCCCAAACTCGAATCCGCGGTAGCTCGGCCTCAGCTTGCCCTTCCGCCGCAAACCTCCGTAATTTTTGCAAAATCCTTGCAAGAACGAATCTCCCCCGGTGATGCCGCGCCCCGCCTGGAAATGGCGGCGCTGGCAAAATCGCCCATCAAACCGCTGCAGCCGTTGCAGCCGGTGGTGTTTTTAGTCGGCATCCGCGCGGAGGGTGGACCGCCGCTGGTTTATCAACGCGTTACCTCTGGAGTGGCCGCAGCCGACGAAGTGGCGCGGAATGCACTGGCGCAAACCCCATTCGTGCCGGCGCCGTCCGCTACCGACGCGATCCTGTGGGGTGAGGCGCGAGTGCAATGGGGACAAGACGCTTATCCTTGAAAATCGGGCATTCACCGCCGCGTCCGCATGTTCCACATCGCCTTCCCGGTTTTGCTCAGCCTTTATCTCACGATGCTGGTCTCGGTGATCGCGCTGGGCTGGTGTTGGGACGCCTGGCAACAGCGGCGGCTGGCGCGGCTGGCGCGGCGATTTCGTTTGCAGTGCCGACGTTGTGCGCTTGAATGGGAGGATCGCAGCGCGGAACCGTTGCCGAAGTGCCCGCGTTGTGGCAGCGTCAATGAACGCACGCCGCTGGAATCCGTTTGACGGAGCTTTGGCGCGGCGGTGCGAGAGTCCCCGCGAATCTCGCTTTTTTCGCTTCGTATCGTTCAGCTTCAAATTTTCTCTCCAGCAAATTTTTCCCTATGGGCATGTGGATTGGCCGCAACCGCAAAGCACGCGTTACCTATGGCTTCGATGAGATCGCGCTGGTCCCCGGCAGCGTGACGATCAATCCGGCCGAGGTGAGCACGACCTTCATTATCCCACGCCGCGATGGCGCGGAACCGCTCAAACTCAGCATCCCAATTCTCGCCAGCGCGATGGACGGCGTGGTGGACGTAAATTTCGCCGTGGAAATGGGCCGGCTCGGCGGGCTGGCCGTGCTGAATCTCGAGGGCGTGCAAACCCGCTACAAGCATCCCGCGGACGCGCTCGACCAAGTGCTCGCCGCCGACAAAAACGAGGTCACGGGATTGTTGCAAAAACTTTACCTCGAACCGGTGCGGGAAGACCTCATCGCGACCCGCGTGCAGCAAATCAAAGCCGCCGGCCAGCTCGCCGCCGTCTCCAGCATCCCACAAAAAGCGGCCCAATACGGCCGGATCGCGCAGGAGGCCGGCGCGGATGTTTTCGTGGTCCAGAGCACGGTCAGCACGGTGCGTCACATCTCGACGCAATACGAATCACTCGACCTCGCAAAGTTTTGTCGAGAAATGAAAATTCCGGTCATCGTGGGCAACACGGTTGGCTACGACGTGACGCTCGAAGTCATGCAATGCGGCGTCGCGGGCGTGCTCGTCGGCGTCGGCCCCGGCGCGGCTTGCACGTCGCGCGGCGTGCTCGGTCTCGGCGTGCCGCAAGTCACGGCCACGGTGGATTGCGCCGCGGCGCGCGATGCTTTCCACAAAAAAACGGGCCGCTACGTGCCGATCATCACCGATGGCGGGATGCGCACCGGCGGCGACGTTTGCAAGGCGCTGGCCTGCGGCTCGGACGCCGTGATGATCGGTTCACCTTTTGCCAAGGCGATGGAGGCGCCGGGCCGCGGACATCATTGGGGCATGGCGACGCCACACGCCAATCTGCCGCGCGGCACCCGCATCACCGTCGGCACAACCGGTCCGCTCAAACAAATCCTCTTCGGCCCGGCGAGCGTGGACGACGGCAGCGAAAACCTCGTCGGTGCGATCACAACCTGCATGGGCAACGTCGGCGCCGCGACGATTCGCGAATTTCAAGAGACTGAAATCATCATCGCGCCCAGCATCAAAACCGAGGGCAAGCTTTTCCAAACGGTGCAAAGCGTCGGCATGGGCGCCCGCTGAAGGATCATTATGAACGACCGACGTGTAGTCATCACGGGGATGGGCGTTGTCACTCCTGTTGGCAACGACCTGCCCACCTTCTGGCGCAACCTCACTCACGGCGTGAGCGGCATCCGTCGCATCACGGCTTTCGATGTCACCCAATTCGATTGCAAAATCGGCGGCGAAGTGCAGGACTTCGATCCCGCGCCGTATTTCAACAACAGCAAGGACATCCGACGCACGGACCGTTATACGCAACTGGCGATGGCGGCAGCAAAGATGGCCGTGACAGATGCCGCACTGGACCCAAATGGCAGCGACCCGACGCGTGTCGGCGTCTTTCTCGGCAGCGGCATCGGCGGATTGCGGACTTTGGAAATCCAACACTCAATTTTGGAAAACAAAGGGCCGCGCCGGGTCAGCCCGTTCATGATCCCGATGATGATCTGCAACATGGCCAGCGGCCTGGTCAGCATGGAATACGGATTCCAAGGTCCGAACATCTGCATGGTCAGCGCCTGCGCGACCAGCGCCAATTCCATCGGCGAAGCCTGGCGAACGATCAAGTTTGGCGATGCCGATGCGTTTGTCGCCGGTGGTTCCGAGGCCAGTCTGATTTCACTCGGCATCAGCGGATTCGACGCGATGAAAGCACTGTCGAACCGCAACGACGCACCGGAACGCGCCAGCCGGCCGTTCGACAAAGATCGCGATGGCTTCGTGCTCAGCGAAGGCGCAGGCGTGGTGATTTTGGAAGAGTTGGAACATGCCCGCCGACGCGGTGCGCGCATTTATTGCGAGCTGGCTGGTTACGGCCTGAGCGCCGACGCCTACCACATGACCAGCCCACCGCCGGACGGTCACGGCGCAGTCCGCGCGATGCAAATGGCACTGAAGCACGCCGGGCTGCAACCCGAGCAAATTGATTACGTCAATGCGCACGCCACGAGCACGGGCATCGGCGACGTGTGCGAGACGAATGCCATCAAAAAGGTTTTTGGCGAACACGCCCTGCGTCGCGATGGCCACGGGCTGGTCGTCAGTTCAACGAAGTCCATGACCGGACACACGCTCGGCGCTGCGGGCGCGGTGGAAATGGCAGCCTGCGTGCTGGCCATGCGCGACGGCTTGATCCCGCCGACCATCAATCTCGACCATCCGGATGCGGAGTGTGACCTCGATTATGCGCCGCACAAGGCACGCGAGCGCAAGGTGCGTGCGTCGGTCAACAATTCGTTCGGATTCGGCGGCCACAATGCCACCCTGGTAGCCACGGCGTTCGCCGATTGATTGCCAACAAAACGGTTCCCCAATCGCGTGGCGGCACGGCGCGCGTCCGCGCAACCGCGGGATTGGCGCGTGCTCGCCTCGCGCGCTGGTCCGCAGCCACTCTGCTCTGGCGCGACGTTGCCCGCGTGGACGAGGTTCGCAGAGGCGATTTGCCAGGCTGCGAGTAGCTCCACGGCGGATCGCTTGAGTCGTGCAAGGCCCGCGTTTTTGTTGCCGCGTGAACCATTGCCGTTTGAGGAGCTGCTGGCGCCAATGGTCGAGCTTGCGCGACGACGATTGCGGCAGAAATCTGCGCCCGAGTGTTATTGCTTACTGGCGGAGGCCGCCTGGATTTCCTGGCAACGTGGGTTGCTCAAGCGGCTGCTTTCCGCAGGAAACGACGCCTTGCTGACAGAATGGAAACGCTTTCGCGCCAGGCGTAAAATTTCGGCGCGGGGAGAGGCAACGGCCAATTATCGAGCATTTGTCCAAACGCATTTGCAGGATGGCTTCAGCGAGTTCTTTCTCCGTTACCCCGTGCTGGCCCGCCTTTGGTCGATTCTGACAAAAAATTGGATCAACTTTGTCCGCCGCGTGCTAGGCCGCCTGCATCGCGATTGGGCCATATTGCATACTCAACTGCTGCCCACTCTGCCACGGCAGCCCAAAGCTGGCGTGGTCGCCGACATGGCAGCCGGCCTTTCCGATCCGCACAATGGCGGGGCGACCGTGCTCGCGCTAATCTTTCAAAACGGCGAGAGAATGATTTACAAACCGCGGGATCTTCGGGTGGATCGAACGTATTTCCGTTTTCTCAAAGAATTGAATGACGCGGCGCAGGCAACGCGAAGTTTTCGTATCCCGAAATTCGGCGCGCGTCCGCAAGGCCGCTATGGCTGGATGGAATTTATCGCTCAAGCTCCCTGTCGTCGGCGCGACGGGCCGCGAGATTTTTATTGGCAAATCGGCGCGTTGACCTGCCTGCACTTTTTGCTGAGAGCCGTCGATGGGCACGCGCGAAATTGGGTCGCAGCCGGTGAACAGCCGGTTTGCATCGACCTGGAGACGCTCTGGCACCCGACCTTTGGCGGGGGGCCAAGCGTGAGGAACACCGTCGCTCGCACCGGCATCCTTCCCTTGCGCGGCTACGCGTATCCGGTCGTCGGAGGCAGGATGGCTGGGCGCACAGCCTTGCGCGTGCCTGGTTGGAAGCAAGTGAACACTGATCGGATGCGTTGCGTCTGGCGGCACGTCCCAATCCGCCGCCAGATGCACATCCCGCAAACCTGTGGACGGCGTTGGGCGAGACTCACCGTGGCGCGGGCGGAGTCGATGCTCGCCGGATTTTCCGAAATGACCGATCGCCTGTCGTCCGATCCCACCGCCCGATCAGCGTTGCGCCGCTGCCTCGTTGCTCTGCAAAAACCGGGAGCTGCCCTCCATCGCCGGTGGTTGGTGCGCACGACCATCACTTATGATGCCTTGCTCCAGCGCGCGCGTCGGGCCGCTTGCTTGCGCGACGGCAGCCGGCGACATCGGCTGCTCGCGACACTGCGTCCCGACCGTCGCGCTTTGAAACCACGGTCTTTGCAGGAGGCCGAGCTGCGCGCCCTGGAATCGCTCGATATTCCGCGCTTCCAAGCCGCAGACTGCGCGGACCGCTTGTCGCGAAAGGCGGCGGCTTGGCCACAAGAAAAAGCGGCCATGCCGCAGGCGACGTTGAAGCATCGACTCCGCCGACAACTCCCGTTGCTAGCCCGTCTCTTGTCGAAGGCAAGCTGAGTCCAGCGTTATTTTGACGGTCCCGTGCCGACTGCAACAACGGCTGGGGACTTTACTTGTTTTACTTAAGTCGGGGGATTTGTGCCGCCGCCTTGCGTGCATTCGAGTTTGAGTTTACCAGACCCGGACTTGGTCGGTTTCTTGACGGGCTTTTTGGCTGGCATTGTCGTTTTCTTGGCAGCCGTGGTCTTGGCGCTGCTCGACTTGGCAGCCGCAGGTTTCGCAGCGGTTTTTTTGGCCGCGGATTTCACTGGTTTGCTTTTCGTGGGCGCTGCCTTGGTGGATTTGCTCGCGGGAGTGGATTTCTTTTTTGATTTGGATGTGGCCATAAACGGAGTTGAATGGGTCAGGCGATTTGCCTGACGCGGCCATTTCAGCAAAAAACCCCGAAAAGGGCCAACACTATTTTGCGTTCGCGTGATTATTTTTTTCCGCCGATGCGTGGACGGCTTCACGGAGCGCATCGACGCGATGCTGCGTTGCGGCTAGAAATTCCCGAAAAACGCCTTCATCGGCCAACGACGCGAATCTTGGATCCAATCGCAGGCTGCGCAACTCCAGCCAACCGCTGTCGAGCGCTTGTTTGAGGTGCGCCATCGCCCGGTCTCGCTGGCCGAGCACGGCAAAGACCGCGGCCAGATCGTAATGATATTCCGCGCTGCCGCCCGCAGGGCGATTCTGAATGGCGTCCTGATCCAGCCGTGTGGCCTCTGCCAGCAGGTCGTGGCCGGCGGGGACATCGCCATTTTGCAGACGTAAAAACCCGGCGGCGCTGAGATGGCTGATGCCGCCGTAGTAATTCATCGCGCCGCCCCGTCGGTCGGCACGCAGCACGCGCTCATAAAGCGGTTCCGCGCGGACAAAATCCCGGGCGTAAAATTCCACGAGCGCCGCGAGTTGGTGCGCCTCGATGCTGTCCGGGGCGCGGGCAAGCTGCGCGGCGCATTCCTGCCTAGCCTGCGCCAGGCGACCTTGCAACAGGTGCAAGTGGGCGATGCTGAGCGCGGCTGAGCCAAAGTCGTGCTCGACCGCCAGTGCCCGCCGAAATTCTTCCTCGGCCCGGTCATCATCGAGGAGCATGCGATAAGTGTCGCCGGCTGAGTAATACCAGATAGGATTGACCGGATCGAGCGCGGCGGCGCGGTGCAGCCAGCCCAGCGCTTCGTCGAGCCGGCCCAGGTTGCGCAACGCTGCGCCGGTGTTGCCAATGGCGCCGACCAGGTTGGGGTTCAATTCAATGGCGCGTCGGTTGATTTCGACGCAGTTTTCGTAGTCGCCGCGCAACATTTTGGCCAGGCCAAGCGCCTTGTAAGCCTCCGCGGAAGCCGGGTCCAACGCGATCGCGCGTTGCGATTCCGCGACGGCTTCATCCAGCCAGCGGTCGGGATAATTCCAACGCTGCACGCGTTGCGAGTAGGCATCGGCGAGGCCGGCGTGAGCCAGGACATAAGCTGGGTCCAGCTCGCAGGCGCGCTGAAACAAGACGATGGCGCGCTCGTTGTCCTCGTCGCGGTAGCGGTAGTAAGCCTCGCGGCCTTGCAGATAAAGATCGTAAGCGGCGCTGCTGGCCGTCGTTTCGCGCTCCACCGCGGAGCGACGACCGGGCGTGAGACGTGTTTCCAGGGTGTCAGCAATTTTTTCCGCGACCTCGCTTTGCAGCTCGCTGAGCCGACCCAGTCGCTGGCGTTCGTATTTTGCCGACCAGAGCAGGCGCAAGGTCGCGGTATCGGTCAATTCCACCTGAATCTGCAACAGCGCATCGTCACCGCTGCCCTCCTGGCGAATCGTGCCGGTGAGCAACGCGCCAACGCCGAGTTCCGTGGCAATCTGCTTCGGCGAAAGCGCGCTCTTTTTGTAACGCATGGTCGAAAAGCGCGAAATGACGCGCAGCTCCTTGCCGACCCGCGCCAGGCGGGCGGTGATGTCCTCGGCCAAGCCATCGCCGAGATAATCATTGCGCTGGTCGCGCTCGGAAAGGTTTTCAAAGGGCAACACGGCCACCGATTTCTTTTCTTCGGAGCCCGTCGGTGAGACGTCGCCGGCGCGCTCGCTGTCGGGACCGGACCTGGTCGTTGCCGGGAGCCTGGCGAAGTCACCTGCGGTCGAATGCGACGATCCTTCGTGACGGAACCACGGCGCGAGCATCAGCGCGGCGAGCAGGATGGTGATGGCCAGCAACACCGCTCCCGCCACGAACCACGCGCGCCGTTTCCGCCGCAATCGCTCTTGTTCGTGCCAGGTCGCGCCGGGCCAGCGTGCGATGCCACCCCCGCGTTCCGGGCGCGCCGCGGGCGTCGCTGGACCGAGCGCGCGAACCTCGCGCAGGCAGGCGTCCAACGTTTGTTGAAACTCCTCGTGACTCTGGTGACGGCGCTCCGGATTCTTGGCCAGCATCGTGGCGAGCAGACGGATGACGCAGGCCGGCACATGGCCATCCGACAACTCCTGAAAAGGCGGCTTGCGGCTGAGATGCTGGCTGACCACGGCGAACGCATCGCCCAGGAATGGCGGCTTGCCGGCCAGCAGATACCACAGCGTGCAACCGAGGGAATACAGATCGGACCGAAAATCAACCTCGCCATCGCTCAACTGCTCCGGACTGGCGAAGGAGGGTGTGCCCACCAGCCCGCCGCCCGTGAGGTCCGCCGCGGAGGTTGAGCCAGCGTCCTCGGATGGCGCGCCGGCGGTCCATTTTACCACGCCGAAGTCGATCACCTTGACACACAGGTCCGCGGCTCCGGTGCCACCGCCTCCCGCAACCCCGCCCGCTGGCGCCGCAGGCACGGCTGGGTTTGCCGCCTTTGTGTGGCCATGGAGCAGCATCAAATTGGAAGGCTTGATGTCCCGATGCACCAAGCCACCGCGTTGCGCCGCGGCGAGCGCCAGCGCCACCTGCAAGACAATGATCAGCGCCAGTTCGCACGGCAGCGGCCCGCGCTTCTGCACGAGCATATCGACGGTCTCGCCGTCGATGAATTCCATGGCGTAAAAGTGCTCCTCGCCGCGCTTGCCAAGATGAAACACGCTGGCGATGTGCGGGTGCCGAAGCTGTGCCGCCGCGCGCGCCTCGCGCACGAAGCGCTCACGAGCGAGCGCGCGATTCATAAAATCGCGGTTGATGACCTTTAACGCCACCGGGCAGCGCAAGTTAAGATCGAGAGCCTTGTAGGTGATTCCCATGGCGCCGCGCCCAAGTTCCCACAGCGAGCCATCGGCCCGCACCTCGATGCGATAGTGCTGAAAAATCTGCGCCGGAGCGGTGATTTCCGATGCTGCCTCGTTCGAATAGTCGGTGGATAGCCCGACAAGATTCTCCGCGCTTAGCGAACCCGTGGAGGAAGCGTGCGTGCTGGATGGCTCGCCAGGCAGCGCGGTGGTTTGCAACGATGATTCAGCCAAGGTATCACCCGGATCAGTCGGCTCCAATCCGAACGCGCCGACACCGACGCTGAGCAAACAGCAGGGACAAAAAATCTCCCCCTCCCGTCCCACTTCCTGCGGTCTGCCGCAACGTGCGCACGGCGGCGGCGGACCAGGCGGAGGCGTTCCCAAATCGTGTTGCGTCACGGGGGCAGCATGGCCGTTCGCCTCGTGAGGGTTCGCCGGGTCGGGCATGATTCCAGGAACTGGGACGCGATACTTTGAGCACTGCGCGGTTTCATCAAAAAACCAACTGCGCGGTGTTCAGGCAACTGGTAGTCAAATCCCGCCCGCTTGTCACGGCGAGATCATCAGCCCCAGAGATTGCGATCCAGTGAACGGTATTGAATCGCCTCGCCCAGATGGTGCGAACTCACCATCTCGGTGTCGGCCAGATCGGCGATGGTGCGCGCCACTTTCAAAATCCGGTCATAAGCGCGCGCGCTGAAGTGCAGCTCGCTCATGGCCATTTTGAGCAGTTCCGCCCCGGCTTCGTCGGGCTGACAAAACGCCCGGATTTGTCGAGAGGTCAGCCGGGCGTTGCAACGTGCGGACGCCGTGGAACCCAGTCGTTGCAGCCGTGCTTGCTGCCGCTGCCGGGCCGCCTCGACGCGCTCACGGATAGCCTCGGAGGATTCCGCTGGCCACGGGTCGGACAGCTCTTTGTATTCCGTCGCCGGAACCTCTACGTGCAGGTCGATCCGGTCCAGGAGCGGACCGGAAATGCGCTGGCGATACCGTTGCACTTGCATCGGGCTGCAACGGCAACGTCGCTTCGGATCACCATAAAAACCGCACGGGCACGGGTTCATGGCGGCAACCAACATGAACTCGCTCGGAAACGTCATCGAGCCGACGGCGCGCGAAATCGTGACGCAGCCGTCCTCCAGCGGCTGACGCATTACTTCCAACGTCGAGCGCTTGAATTCGGGCAATTCGTCGAGAAATAAAACGCCGTGGTGCGCGATGCTGACCTCGCCCGGCGTGGGATTGGTGGAACCTCCCAGCAAGCCTGCATCGGAGATGGTGTGGTGCGGCGAGCGGAAGGGCCGCAGACCAATGAACGCCTGCCTTTCTCCGCCGAGCAGGCCAGCGATGGAATGGACTTTGGTTGCTTCGATCGCCTCGTCGAGCGTCAACGGCGGCATGATGCCCGGAATGCGTTTGGCCAGCATCGATTTGCCCGAGCCAGGCGGACCGATCATGAGCAAGTTGTGTCCGCCTGCAACTGCGACCTCGATGGCGCGTTTCACGTGCAACTGGCCTTTCACCTCGGCGAAATCTGCTTCTTCCTGCCGTGCTTTTTTCAACAGGCTCGAAGGGTCGCAGCGCGTTGGCAGCGGGAAGGGCTGTTCGCCCCGCAAGGCTTCAAAGGTTTCCCGCAAATTGGCCACGCCATAGACGGTCAACCCCTCGACCACCGCCGCCTCCGTGGCGTTGGCAGAGGGGACGAAAAGTGCCGTTTTCTTCCGACGCCGGGCTTCCAGCGCGATGGGCAGCACACCCTTCACCGGGCGCACCGCACCGGTCAGCGCCAGCTCGCCCACAAATGCGAACGGCTCCAGCCTGGCTGCATCCAATTCCTCGCTGGCAGCGATCATGCCTAAGGCGATGGGAAGATCGAAGCTGGGGCCTTCTTTTTTGATGTCCGCGGGTGCGAGATTGATCGTGGTGCGTCCCCGGGGCCAATGGTAACCGCTATTGGAGATCGCCGTCGTCACCCGGTCGCGGCTTTCCTTCACCGCCGTATCCGGTAAGCCGACGATGACGATGGCAGTGTCGCCACGTCCGGCGTTGACCTCGATTTCAACTTCAAAGGCATCCACCCCATAGACCGCCGCCGAATATACGCGCGCAAGCATCCAAAAGTTAACCCGGGGTCGTAATCCTAAGTCAGAGCAAAAAAAGCTTGAACACTTTCGGGGAAAACGTTGTCTATACGCCGCTAGTTGCCCTTTGTCAAACGGCCCAATGGCCGATTTCGCTAGAAAAAGCGGACCAAGTCGCGCTCCGGCGCGTATGTAAGATAGGACGGCAGTGAGCACGATTGGCCAGCGTGGGCTGGCCCCAACCAAACCACCTTAAACGAAAATTATGGGCGTCGAAGATAGTGATACGGGAATTAAGATTTATTTGCGCGAGATCGGCCAGATCCCTCTGCTTACCCCGCAGCAGGAGATCGAGCTGGCTGCCAAGATCAAGAAGGGCGACAAAGAGGCGCGCAGCCTCATGATCCGCTCGAACTTGCGCCTGGTCGTCAAAATCGCGCACGATTACGCCAACCTCGGCTTGCCACTGCTGGACCTCATCAGTGAGGGCAACATTGGCTTGATGAAGGCCGTGGAGCGTTTTGATCCGGCCAAAGGCGGCAAGCTCTCGACCTACGCCGCGTGGTGGATCAAACAGTCGATCAAGCGCGCGTTGGCGAACCAGTCGAAGACGATCCGCCTGCCGGTGCATCTGGTCGATAAGATCAGCAAAATGCGCCGCGTCTCCTTGCAAATGAGCGAGGAACTTGGCCGCGAGCCGACCGACGACGAACTGGCCGAGGAGATCGGCATCGCCAGCGGCAAGGTTTCGCAGCTCAAGACCGTGAGCATCCGTCCGGCGAGCTTGGATGCGCCGATCAGCGACGAAGATTCGACCGAATTTGGCGAAATCGTTGGCGATGAGGACGCGCTCACGCCGTTCGAGTTGCTGCGCGACCGCAACCTGCGCGACGAAGTCGATGGCTTGCTCGAAGTGCTTGATGAACGCGAACGCAAGATCATCTTCTCCCGCTTCGGCCTCGACGGCGGCAAGCCCAAGACGCTGGAAGAGGTGGGCAAGAAATTTGGCGTCACCCGCGAGCGCATTCGCCAGCTGCAGAATATTGCGCTGAGCAAGCTGCGCCGTGCCTTGCAAAAGAAGGAGAAGCCTCAGGACATGCTGGCTGAAGTTTAGGGCAGCAAGCGCTTTCGGTTTAGCGCATTATTTGACAGCCTCGCTTGGTTACCGATACCGGTCAGCCAAGCGGGGCTGAACTTTTTTAGGGGAACTGTGTTCCCTTAAAAATGAGCTAACTCAAAGCAAAGTGCCCCTTACACGAACCTGCCCAAATCTTCGGCGTTTTTCACCAAGATACGGCGAGAGTCACTACGGACTGGTAGCTGGCCCGGACCACGTTTAGTTAATTTCGTAACGTAAACCACGTTGCTACAACGCCTTGCAATGAGCCGAATTTTACTGGCACTTGCTTTGCTAAGGTGTTGACGCCGGCGAGTAACTGCACCGGACTTGAAACTGCTTGCGCCCGGCAGCACAAATCGCTTTCCTGAGATACCCCGTGGTGGCGATGGCAGGTTGAACACTTGGTTACTGTCCGGGTTACCCAGAAGTTTTCCCCCATGCACCAGCAAACCTCGCCCGTCGGTCGGCATGAAACGCCGTCAGATTCGATCGCCTCACCGTCGTCCTCGAGAACACCTGTCCCGGCAACACCTCGCAAAAAAAGACGCTCCCGCCGCTGGTGGTGGCTGCTGGTCTTGCTGCTGCTCGTGGCCTTGGGCGGCGGGTCCTATTTGAAGAGCAAGCAGGAAAAGCCAATCGTCGTCACGGTGCAAAAGGCAGCGCGCAAGACGATCATTCAACTCGTCAGCGCGACGGGCAAGGTGCAACCCGAGGTGGAAGTGAAAATCTCACCCGAGGTCGCCGGCGAGATCATTGAACTGCCGGTGATCGACGGGCAGACCGTCAAGAAGGGTGATTTGCTCATCCGCATTCGTCCGGACAACTACCAGGCGCAGGTGGCGCAACAAGAGGCCGCGATTAATTCCGCGAAGGCGATGAGCGCGCAAAATTACGCGCAACTGCTCAAAGCCCAGCAGGATTTGAAACGCTACTCGGAATTGTATCAACGCCACGTCATCAACGACAGCGATCTGCTGTCTTACCAAACCGTTGCGCAAGTGGCGGAAGCCACCTACAAGGCGAGTTTGTCGGAAATCTCCCGCGCCGAGAGTCTGCTCAACCAATCGCGCGATCTCCTGGCCAAAACGACGATTTACGCGCCGATGGACGGGATCATTTCGCTCTTGAGCGTGAAGCTGGGCGAGCGCGTCGTGGCGACCGGGCAATTCCAAGGCACCGAGGTGATGCGCGTCGCCGACCTCGGCAGCATGGAGGCACGGGTCAACGTGAACGAAAACGACGTGGTCAACGTGAAGTTCAACGACCAAGCTAACATTTCAATCGACGCTTATCCGGGCCGGACGTTCCGCGGCACGGTGTATCAGATCGCCAACACGGCAGTCACCACCGGCGCGAACACCCAGGAGGAAGTCACCAACTTCGAGGTGCGCATCCGCATTCAAGCCGAAGGCGCCAGACTTCGTCCCGGCATGAGCACGACGGCGGACATCGAGACTGCCACGGTGCAGAATGTCGTCGCCGTGCCTATCCAGGCGGTCACGGTGCGCACGCCCGGCGACAAGCTCAGTCCGGAGGAACGCGAGAAACAAAAAGCCAAGTCCGCGGCAGCGGCCGGCGAGACCGAGGATAACAGTGCGGAATTAAATAAAACGAAGCAGGCCGCCGGCGACAAACTCGTCCGCGCCAAGCAGCGGCGCGTCATCTTCGTGAAAGATGCTGGAATCGTGCATCAGCGGGAAGTCGAGACGGGCATCGCGGACAACACGGACATCGAAGTCAAATCCGGAGTAAAACCTGGCGACGAGGTGGTCAGCGGCAGCTACCGCGCCATCAGCCGGCTATTGAAAGAGGGCGCCAAGATCGTGCTCGAACAGGCTGGCACTTAAGCAAACTTGTCCGCCCTGCTGAGGCCCGCTTACCGATTGCTCCTTCGCATGTCCCCCCTCGTCGCCACGCCTGCCATCACCGGCAACCGCAAACCGATCCAGCCGCCCGGACCGCTGGTCATCGAGATCGAGGGCGTCACAAAAATTTACCAGATGGGCGACGAAACCATCCACGCCTTGCGCGGGGTGTCGCTGAAAATCCGGCGCAACGAATACCTGGCTATCATGGGCCCGAGCGGCAGCGGCAAATCGACGATGATGAACATGCTCGGTTGTCTCGATACCCCCACCGCCGGGCGGTATGAGTTCAACGGCAAAAATGTCGCCATGATGGACGACGACGAACTGGCGGGGATTCGCAACAAAGAGATCGGCTTCGTCTTCCAAACCTTCAATCTCCTGCCGCGCAGCGACTCGCTTTCCAACGTCGAACTCCCGTTGATCTACGCCGGTCTGCCCGCCGAGCGCCGGCGCGAAAAAGCACGCTCCGTGCTCGAACACGTCGGCTTGGGCGAGCGGTTGCACCATCGGCCCAACGAACTCAGCGGCGGCCAGCGTCAGCGCGTGGCGATTGCGCGCGCCTTGGTCAACGATCCCTCGATCATCCTCGCGGACGAACCCACGGGAAACCTGGACTCGAAAACCGGCGAGGAAATCATGGCGCTGCTCGAGGACCTGTATGCGCAGGGCAACACGATCATCGTCGTCACGCACGAGCCGGACATCGCCGACCATGCCCGGCGGATTGTGCGTTTGCGCGACGGTTTGATCGAAAGCGACAGCGGCGCGCACTGAGCGCGCGATTATTTTTCCAACCAGATCGCCTGCCGCGCAAAGCGGAAACGTGCGTGCCCGAATGCCGTCCAGCCGGCTCGCGCGGCCAGTGCGGCGAATTCGCCGAAGGAAAACGCGCGACGCACCGAAAGGCGGGCGTCGAATTTCGTCATCGGCTCGCGATAGAGCACGGCCGTCACGAGCCAGACGGCGGCGAAGGCAAAGGCGGTGCGTTCCAAGTCCGCGACGAGCGCCCCGCGCGTTGCCAGTGCGCGCACGCGCCGCAGGATTTGCACGGCGTCAGCCTCGCTGAAATGGTGCAGCGCGAGAGAGCAAAGGACGAAGTCGAACGCCGGTAAATTTTCCAGCGATTGCAACGTGCGCGCGTCGTCGGTCTGCAATGTGATCTCGGGATAACCGGCGCACCAACGCCGTGCGATTTCCAGCGTGCCGGGCTGGAAATCGACGGCGACAACTTCCAGCGAAATGCCGCGCGAGCGCGCCCAAGCGACGGCAAGCCGCGGGATGTCGGCGCCGCCGGTGCAAAGATCGAGCAAACGATAACTGCCACCCGGTTTTAGCCAGCGTTCGAGAAACCGACGAATGATGCGGTGGCTGCCGAAGCGGGCGTTGAGCCGACGCAGATTTTCCAAGTCCGCTTCCAGCTCGCGCGAAGCTGGTTGCGGCGCGTCCATGCGCTCGGGCGCGGCGGGATCGAACGCGCGCGTGCTCATTCTACCCGCAACGCGAGGAATGCCAGCATCCGGCCGGTGCGGCCTTTTTCCATGCGGTAGGAATAGAATCGCTCCAAGTCCGCGCCCGTATTGCGGCCGTCGTCGTGAATCTGCGTCGCCGGCACGCCCGCCGCCCGGCATTGCTCGCGGATGGCCGCGGCGAAATCCCATTCGTATTGCGGCGGTCGGATGCACGGGCTGAGCTGCATCATTAAGTCAGAGGCGACGGTGCCGAACGTGGAGTGCATCGCCCGGATCGCTGCGGGCACGATGCCGAGTTCAGTCCCTTTTTTTCCAGAATGCACCAATCCAATAGCGGGCCTGCGCGGATCAACGAGATATACAGCGCAACAATCGGCCACGTAGATGCCGAGGCAGACCTCGCGGGCGTCGGTGACTATCCCATCAACCCCGGAAAGCGGGATTTCCGCAAGCGCCAAATCCTGGCCTTTTTCCACGACGGCGACCGCATTGCCATGAACCTGCTCGGCGGTGACGAACGGCAACGCGCCAACGCCGAGCGCCATGCGCGCGACGCGGTGCGCCGTGTCCAGGCGTTGCAGCGCGAGCGTGCGCTCCACAGCAACGTCGATCCCCGGCACTCGGCTCACGAAACCATGCACAATGCCCGGCAGGGACAGCGCATGAAATTGCGTGATCTCGTTAACCTGGAGTTCCTCCGCAGACATCAATCGTCGCAAGTTGCGCGAGCTTCAGTCGTGAACTTCCCGCATCACTTTGTTGAGATTGTCGCGCGCGGAGCCATCGCGGGGCGCGGTGGTCGAGGCGTTGGGGGGCGCATCGGCGGTGCCGAGCGGCAGGTTCAGGTTGTGCGTCACTGGCGGGCGGCGTTCCCCCGCAGTTTCCGCATTCGCCTTCTGCGCCGGCGGCGTGACCGGACGCCCCGTGGCCCGGCGTTCGTCGCTCTGGCTGCGGATGGCGGAACTGGGCGTATCGCCTTTGCTGACGGTGACCGTGGTGCGTCCGGCAGTGGGCACCGGCGCGCCGAATTTCGCGTGAGTCACCGGATCGACGAAATTATCCTGATACACCGTGCTCGTGCCGGTGGCTTGTTCGTAAGTGGCGATATTGCTGACGTAGGAAAAACGTGCCTGCAACTCCGTCGTCTGTGCCTGGAGCAACTGCGTCTGCGCATTGAGCACGTCGAGCTGCGTGCCGGCGCCGGCGCTCAAACGCGCTTGGGCGAGGCGCACCGCTTCCTCGGCTTCGGAAACGTTGAGCTGCTGGCTGGCAATGAGTTCCTTGCTCTGGCGCACGTTGAGAATCGCGTTTTGCACATTCGTCGTCACCAGGCGCACGGCGTCGTCGTAGGCGACGAGTGCTTCGTTGCGCAACGCGCGCTGTTCCTTGTAACGGCCATACGTCGCGAGTCCGTCGAAAATGTTCCACGTCGCCGTCGCACCGAAGAACCAGCCGCCTACGCTGTCGCCGATGTCATTGGAGCGGGTTTGGTTGCGCTGCTCGATCCCGGCATTGGCCTGCACCGTGGGGCCGAAGCCGGCCAGGGCGACTTTGATATTTTCGTTGCTTGCCAAGGTTTCCAATCGCCGTTGCTTCAGCAGCGAACGGTTCAGAATGGCGGCGCGCACCGACTCCTCGACGTTGAAATCCCGCGGCGCGTAGGCCAGCGTGCCGACGCAGTTGAAGTCGGCGATGCGCCCGTTGTCCGGCGGCGAGTCGATGCCGATCAACCGCGCCAATTGCAGCTTCGAAAGCGCGAAGTTGTTGCGCGCGGTGATGAGCTGAGGCTGCTGGTTGGCCAGCGCGACCTCGGCTTGCAGCACGTTGAACCGTGGCACCGTGCCGGCGGCAAAACGATTTTGCTGATCTTTCAACTGTCCCTCCAGCAGCCTGACACTCTGTTCCTGAATCTTGATGAGCGCCTCGTTGAGCAGCACTTGATAAAAACCCGTGCGCACGTTGAGCACCGTGGTATCGACCGTTTCGCGCAAGGCGAAATACTGCGCGCCTTCGCCAAACTGCGCCCCGCGAATCTGGTGCGTGACCCGCCCGCTGGTAAAAACGAATTGCGTCGCCTGGAGCTGAATTTGGTAATTTTTATCGGGAATGCTGATGCCGCTGCCGCCGCTGAAAAGCTGCGCCAAATTAAAGACCTGCCCGGTGGAAGTCGTCAGCGGCTGCCCGGTGGAATCGATCAGCGTGCCGTTGCCGAGTGTGCTGGCGCCGCCGGAAGCGAGACTTGCCGAGCTGCCGGCAGTGAGCAGACGCCGATCCGTCTCGGTAAATGTGCCCGTGAAAACCAAATGCGGCAGCGCGTCGGCGCGGGCTTCCAGATAAAGGCCTTTGTAGCGCTGGATTTCCTGCAATTGCCGCAGGATGTCCGGATTCCGCTGCACCGCGATCGAGATGGCGCGGTCGAGCGTCAGGTTTTTCAACTGAGCGCGCAATGCGTCGTCGATCGGAGGCGGACGGCGTTCGACCACTGTGGTCGGCCCCGCTCGCAGCGGCAGGGCGACGATTTGGGTGAACAAAAGACTGGCACTGGTCAGCAACCCCACCGCACACCGCCAGCGCACGGGTGAGTGGCTGCGGCGGGGGGAATGGATGCGGGGATCGAGTCGCGTCATGAGGGCTGGGTTGGGTTCTGCTGACAGATGTGATGGATTTTGCGATAAATTGCGAGCCAAGCCTTTTGTTCGTCCGCGTTGAGATAGGTCAGGATCGCGGTCAGGTTGCGCATCATGTCGTCCTTGATGCGCGCCACGAGGCGGGCGCCGCGCTCGGTCAAGCGCACGAGCACCTTGCGCCGGTCGTGCGTGGTGTGCGTCCGCTCGACGTGGCCGAGATTCTCCAGACGATCCACCAAGCCGGTGGCCGCTGCCGTGGTGTGCCCCATGCGCTGGGCGATCTCGCTCATCGTCAGCAAGCCCGGTTCGTCGCGGAGCGCGGCGAGCAGGAAAAATTGGGAGAAGGAAATGCCGCCGGGAGCCAGTTCGCGGGTGAGGTTGGCCAGCAGGCAACGCTGGAAAACGAGGATGATGTCCGCCAACTCGCCGACCGCCGCAGCCACCTCGCGTTTGACCGCGAAGTGAGAAGTTGCGGATGCGACTCCGCGACGCGCTTCCAGGGCGTTGGACTTGATGATGGAAACCTGCATCGAAAGCGAAATTCTGAAGCGAGCGGAGGTGCGGACGGATTAATTAAGGTCGTTAAATATTGGAGAACGCCGATGAGTCAACCGCTTTTTGCACCGCCCGCTGCGCGCTGGGGCGATGCTCACGATGCCCAGAGCAACACGGGCAAATCGGCGCCCGCCGCGACCTGCGCGCCCGCCTCCAACCTCGCCAGAGCACGCGTGCGCGCCAGTGCGCCGAGCGCGTGCGACTCCTGTGTGCCGGCAGCCTGGAAGCGGCCTCGGGAATCCACGTTGCCACGGAGGTAGTGCGGACGGTCACCAGGATTGCGCAATGGCGCCGCGGCAACGGCGCGCACGGTGGGCAATGTGCGTTCCGCTGCGTTGGCGCCGGCCATTTTCAACAACGCCGGACGGACAAAGAGCAGAAAGGTGACAAACGCCGACACCGGATTGCCCGGCAATCCGAAAACCTGCACGCCCGCCGCACCATTTACGGCAGGTCCGCGGCCATAAACGAAAGGCTTCCCCGGCTTGACCGCCACGCGCCAGAGGTCGAGCTGCACGCCCGCCGCTTGCAGCCGTGCTTTCACCAAATCGCGTTCGCCGACCGAGACCCCGCCCGCGATGATGAGCGCGTCGAACTCTTCCCCCAGCCCGCGCTGCAACTCGGCATCGAGTGCGGCGACCTCGTCGGGAGCGTGCGTCAGCCGGATGACATTTTGCGAACCGGCAATTTCCGCCGCCAAGATTTCGAGCAGAATCCCGTTGCTCTCAAAAATCTCGCCGGCGGCCAGCGATGCTGCCTCACCCGGAGGACGGAGTTCGTCGCCGGTGGTCAGGATGGCGACCCGTGGCGCGCGGCCGACCTCGATCTCGGCCAGACCTTGCGACGCGCACAGCGCCAGCGCCGGGGCGGTCAGGCGCTCTCCTGCCGCGAGGAGCCGTTGCCCGCGGCAAACGTCGCCGCCGGCCCGTCGAATGAATTCTCCCGGTGCCACGTCGGCGAGTAAGGTGAGCTGTTCTCCCACTCGCCGCACCTCTTCCTGCATCACGACCGCGCCCGTCTCCTCCGGCAATGGCGCGCCGGTGAAAACGCGCACGGCTTCCGCGCTGGCGGTTTGCAGGCGCAATCCTTTGCTCCTCCCCGCCGGCTGCTCACCGATCACGGTAAAAATTGTCCCCGCCGAATATCCGACCCCCTCCCCGTCCGTGCGTCGGGCCAGCGCGTAGCCATCCATCGCCGAATTATCAAATCCCGGCAGCGCGACCCGCGCCCGCAACTCCGCCGCGCAATAGCGCCCCGCCGCTTCGTCGAGCCGGACGCATTCGCTCGATAACGTCGGGACGCCGGCGAGCACGCGCGCGAGGGCTTCGGTTTCAGAAAGGAGCGCTGACATGTGAGGAAAATTCTGCTCGACGATGGCAAGGGCGGGGCCGGATGCAATGTTTCGTTGACCACGCCAGCGTGTCTGCGTATTTAGTTCAGCGCGCCCGGCTCATTTCCCACCGCGGCGCGCAAAAAAATTTTCAGGTGAGGTGGCTGAGAGGTCTAAAGCAAAGCTTTGCTAAAGCTTCGTCCTCCAAAAGGGGACCGAGGGTTCGAATCCCTCCCTCACCGCGGCATTCATGATCGTTGCACCAAGGCGATTCCTGCCGCGATGGCGCCGAGGCCAAAGAGATCGCGCAGACCGACGGCTTCGTGCAAGAACAATGCGCTGAGCGCGAGTCCGAACGCCGGCGTGAGATAATAAAACGCGCTCACCCGGCTGGCTTCGCCGTGCGTCAACAACCAGAACCAGAGCAGCGACGCGCCGACGCTCAACACGAGCACCAGATAAATGAACGATGCCAGCAACTCGTGACTCACGCCGCTGTGCAGTTGGGGCGGGCCCGTCGGCTCGAACACGAACGCGACGGGAATGACCGCCAGACCCGCGGCGACCATTTGAATCGCGGTGACGACGAGCAAATCCTCGCGCAAGGCGAAGCGCTTGAAGATCAACGTCGATGCCACGTTGGCCAGCACGCCGCCGATGGCCGTGAGGACATCGAGCGGCAGCGCGGTGTTCGTGCCCATGCGCACGATGACGATGGCGAGCACGCCGGCAAAGCCGAGCAGGGAACCAACGAGCTTCGGCAGCGTCAGCGGTTCGCCGAGCAACGACGGCGCGAGGAGGGCGAGCACGAGCGGATTGGTGCTGGCGACGATGGCGCCGACGCCGGACGAAAGGTGGCGCAAGGCGGTGTAAGTCAAGCCGAGGTAAAGCGCGTTTGCGCAGACGCCGAGCGCGGCGGCAACGAGCCAGCCCCGGAGCGTCTGCGGCCACTTCCGTCGGGTGACGAACGCGAGCAGCACGAGCAAGGTGCCGGCGGCGAGAAAGCGCGCCGCGAGAAACCAGAGCGGCGAACTTTGCGTCGCGGCGATCTTGCTCGGCACGTAAGCCGAGGCCCAGAGGAAGATGTAAAAAATGGCCGCGCAAGTTCCCAACAGGTGGCTCGGCGAACGAGCGAGAGTTTGTTTCATTAAAAAATTCGCGCCGCACGAGCAGCCATCGCCGCCGCGCCGCCTCATCATATACGCCTGCGGACTTGCGTGCGGCGGGTGGAACATATTGGAATCCAACTCAATTTGAGTGCTCGACGCCGGGCCTTCCATTTGTCAAAGTAGGGACGCAACCGCAAACACCACCACGAGCCAACGCACCGCCATGAGTTCTGAACACGGTCACCCCGCCCAGCAAGACACCCCGTCGTCCACACCGGATCAAAACGGCGCCGGCCTCGACGAAAGCGGCAACGTCGATCGCATTCGCCACATCCTCTTCGGCAGCCAGATGCGCGATTACGACGCGCGTTTTCAAAAGCTCGAAGAACGGCTCGCGCGCGAGGCCAGCGAGCTGCGCGCCGACGTGCAAAAACGTCTCGGCGCACTGGAAGCCTTTGCCAAAGGCGAACTGGAATCGCTCCTGCACCGGTTGAAAAACGAGAGCGCCGAACGCGCCCAGGCGCTCGACAAGGCCGGCCGGGAATTGACGGAAACGGCGCGGGCGTTGGAACAAAAAATCCAGCGGTTCGACGAGGCCAACGCCCAGAGTCACACGGAATTGCGGCGGCAACTGCTGGAACAATCGCAGGCGCTCAGCAACGAAATCAAAGAGAAGCACGATCTGCTCAAAGCTGGTTCCGATCAGGAGGCGCAAGCGATCCGGCACGCGATGGCGGGCCGCGAATCGCTGGCGGAGATGCTCTCCGAGGTGGCGTTGCGGTTGAAGGGCGAATTCCGCGTGCCTGGCGCCGCGTCTTAGCGCAGGATTTTTCCCGGTGGCTTCGGTGGATGATTTCAAGGAACTTCGCCACCTGCTCTTGCACAAGGAGCAGGAAGAGTTGCGTCTCCTCCAAAAGCGTCTGGAAGACCGCGAGCGCCGCACGCGCGAAGTCTCGGGCGTCCTGCCGCAAGCGGTCGAGCTCAGCCGCGAGAGCAGCGAGGAATTGACCCGCGCCTTGCAGCCCTCGGTCGTCAGCTCGATCCGCGAGGCGATCCAACGGCAGCCGCAGTTTTTCATCGACGCCTTTGCGCCGATCCTCGGCCCGATGGTGCGGCGGGCCATCGGCGAAAGCTTGCGCGGGCTGTTGCAATCACTCAATCAAACGCTCGAGCACACGGTTTCCTGGCAGGGCGTGAAATGGCGGCTGGAGGCGCGGCGCACGGGCAAGAGCTTTGGCGAGGTGGTGATGTTGCGCAGTTTGGTTTATCGCGTCGAACAGGTGTTCCTGATCCATCGCGAATCGGGTCTCGCGCTCCTGCACGTTGGCGCGGACAACCAGACGGACCCGGAGATGTTTGCGGGCATGCTGACGGCGATCCGGGATTTTTCGCGCGATACCAAGCTCACAAGTGACAATAACGCGCTGGGAGATTTTCATTGGGAAGACCCGCAGGCGCGTGAGGACCGCAACGTCTGGATCGTGCCCGGCGCGCACGCCTATCTCGCCGCGGTGATCCGTGGCGACCCGCCGCGCGAATTGCGCGCGCGGCTGGAGGAAGCGCTCGAAGCGATCCATTTGCACAAAGGTCCGGAGCTGGCGAATTTTTCAGGCGACACCGCGGTCTTCGATTCAGAGCGGCCGGAGTTGGAGGATTGTCTTTATTCCCAAAATAAAACCGACGACAGCGCCGAACCCGTGAGCTTGCGGAAAGCGTGGATCGCGTTGGCGGGCGCGGCGACGGTGGCGTTGCTTTTGGTGGGGTTTGCCTGGTGGCACGCGCGCCGCTGGCAGGATTTTGTGCGCCGGCTCGACGCGGAGCCGGGGCTGGTGGTCACGTC
>JAFAXH010000095.1 GCA_019241085.1 Verrucomicrobiota bacterium
TTGCGCACGTCCTCGGTGATCTTCATGCTACAGAAGTGCGGGCCGCACATGCTGCAAAAATGCGCGCTCTTCGCACCCTCCTGCGGCAGCGTTTCGTCGTGGAACTCGCGCGCGGTCTCCGGGTCGAGGCCCAGGTTGAACTGGTCTTCCCAGCGGAACTCGAAGCGCGCTTTGGAAAGCGCGTTGTCGCGCTCCTGCGCGCCGGGGTGGCCCTTGGCCAGGTCGGCGGCGTGGGCGGCGAGCTTGTAGGCGATGACTCCTTCCTTGACGTCCTGCTTGTCGGGCAGGCCCAGGTGCTCCTTGGGTGTGACGTAGCAGAGCATGGCGCAGCCGAACCAGCCGATCATCGCCGCGCTGATGCCGCTGGTAATGTGGTCGTAGCCGGGCGCAATGTCGGTGGTCAAGGGGCCGAGGGTGTAGAAGGGCGCCTCGCCGCACCAGGCGAGCTGCTTTTCCATGTTCTCTTTGATCAGGTGCATGGGCTTCTACGCCTGCTTCCTACAACCCGGTGGATTTTCAACGAGACATTTTTGTAAGATTTTCGCTTTGATTTAGCAAGTTTTAACGCGGGCAGCCGGCCCCGGTCGGACGGGAGTTTTCCATTGCGGGGGCGAGTGGTGGAGGCTAAATTCTTTCTCCCGTCCAAAGGCGGTCGCGATGGGCGTCTTACACGCGATCCGCCGAGCTGTTTGCCTCAATGCCGAATCCCTTTCATCCGAACGAACGCGTCGAGCCGATTGACGTGGCTGAAGAGATGTCGAAGTCGTTTCTCGACTACTCGATGTCCGTCATCATTTCGCGCGCGCTGCCCGACGCACGCGACGGGCTGAAGCCATCGCAGCGGCGCATCTTGTATGCGATGCACGACCTGTCGCTGTTTCCCGGCCGGCAGCATCGGAAGTGCGCGAAGATTTGCGGCGATACTTCGGGCAATTATCATCCGCACGGCGAGGCGGTGATTTATCCGACGCTCGTGCACATGGCGCAGCCGTGGGCGATGCGCGAGCGGCTCGTGGACGGGCAGGGGAACTTCGGCTCGGTCGAGGGCGACCCGCCGGCGGCGATGCGTTACACCGAGGCGCGGCTGACGCACCTCGGCGCGGCGCTCATGGAGGACATGGGCAAGGACACGGTCGATTTCGTGCCGAACTACGACGAAACAACGACCGAGCCGCGCGTTTTTCCCGCCGCATTTCCGAACCTGCTCGTCAACGGCGGCACGGGCATCGCGGTCGGCATGGCGACAAACATTCCGCCGCACAATCTCAGCGAAGTGATCGACGGCATTTGCGCGCAGATCGACAACCCCGATCTCACGACCGAGGGCTTGCTGCAATTCATCAAAGGCCCCGATTTTCCGACGGGCTGCGCGATCTGCGGCATCGCCGGCATTCGTTCCTACGCGGCGACCGGGCGCGGCAGCGTGAAGGTGCGCGGCAAGCTTGGCGTCGAGGAAACCGGCGCGCGCGGCGGCAAGGAGCAGATCGTCATCACGGAGATTCCGTATAACGTGAACCGCGCCGTGCTCGTCGAGCGCATCGCGGAGTTGGTGAACACAAAAGTCATCGCCGACATCACCGCGGTGCGCGATGAGTCGGACGAGAACACGCGCGTCGTCATCGAGATCAAGCGCGACGCCATCCCGCAGGTCGTCATCAATAATCTGTATCAGCACACGGCGCTGGAGACTTCGTTCGCCGTCAACATGCTGGCCATCGACCATGGCCGGCCGAAGCTGCTTTCATTAAAAGAAGCGATCACGGCGTTCATCGAGCACCGGCGCGAGGTCGTGTTGCGGCGCACGATGTTCGAGTTGCGCGCGGCGGAGGAACGCGCGGAAACCTTGGAGGGTTATCTTGTCGCGTTGGCGAACCTCGATGATTTCATCCGCATCATCCGCGAGTCGGCGAGCCGCGACGAGGCGCGCGTGAAGCTGCTCGCCTACGAGTTTGCGCGCGGGACGGTCGAGCACTTCGGCATCGTCGTGCGCAACGAAGCGCGGCTGACCGACGGGCGTTATTTGTTGAGCGAAAAGCAGGTGAAGGAAATCCTCGAACTGCGCCTGTATCAACTCACCGGCCTGGAGCGCGACAAGATCACGGCGGAATACACGGCGCTGCTCACCACGATCAACGACCTGCTCGACATTCTCGCCCGCGAGACGCGCGTGCTGGAGATCATCAAGGCCGAGCTGCGCGAGGTGCAGACCAAATACGCCACGCCGCGCCTCACCGCGATCGTGCCCGACGCGGGCGAGATCAACATGGAAGACCTCATTGCCAATGAGGGCTGCATCATCACGATCACGCACGGCGGCTACATTAAAAGAACCGCCGTCAGCGCCTATCGCGCGCAGCGGCGCGGCGGGCGCGGGGTCATCGGCATGGCAACCCGCGAGGGCGACGGCAGCGAGGAGGACGCGGGCGATTTCGTCGAGCATCTCTTCACCGCCAGCGCGCACGACTCGCTCATGTTTTTCACCAAAACGGGACGCTGTTACGTGGAAAAAGTTTACACCATTCCCGAAGGCGCCCGCACGTCGAAAGGCCGCGCCATCGCGAACCTTTTGGAACTGCGCGCGGAGGAAAAAATCGCCGCGACGATCCGCGTGCCGAGCCGTTGGGAAGAATCGACAGCGACCGGCAAACGCGAGGACAAGACCTGGGAATCCGGGCAGTTCGTGCTCTTCGCCACGCGCACCGGCATCGTGAAAAAATCGGGCCTGAGCGATTTCGGCAACGTGCGCAAAGGCGGCATCATCGCCATCAAGATCGAAGAAGGCGACGAGCTGATCGACGCGAAATTAACCAACGGCAACGACGAGCTGGTGCTCATCACGCGCCAGGGCATGAGCCTGCGTTTTCACGAAGAAGACGCCCGCGAGATGGGCCGCGCCGCCGTCGGCGTCTGGGGCATCCGGCCCGAGCCGGACGATTATCTCGTCGCCATCGCCGTGGTCGATTCCGCGGCGATGCTGCTCGTCGCCGGCGAAAACGGCCTCGGCAAACGCACGCCATTCGACGAATACCGGCTGCAATCGCGCGGCGGCAAAGGCGTCATGACGATGAACGTGGGCGAGCGCACGGGCGGCGTCGTCGGCGCGCTCACGGTGAAAGAAACCGACGAGTTGATGCTGACGACCACCAAGGGCCAGACCGTGCGCACGCGGGTCAGCGAGATCCGCGTCGCCGGCCGCGTGACGATGGGCGTGAAACTCATCAACCTGCCGGAAAACGAATTGCTCGCCGACATTGCGCCGGTGGTCAGCCAGACCGACGAGGATTCCGCCGTGCCCGGCGTGGCGGCGGACCCACCAGCCGGGCTGGAGGTGCAACCCGCCACGGGCAAGGCGGACGACGACCCGAGCCGCGCGGCGGGCGATGCCGCGGCCAATGGTTGATTGCGTCGGGGCGCGGCGGGGCGAGAATGACAGGATACGGTGAGATTCACTTGCCAAGAGCAAAGACTTTTTGACATAGAACAATTTCCAGCGGCGCGTTATGCACCGTTCCCGATGAAATTTTCCCCTTCGCCCCGGCGCCAAACCGTGTGTCTCTCGCACGGCTGGCGCCCTGTTGCCGCCGTGCTGCTGTGCGCGCTGCTGACGCCGGGACCAGCTTCGTTGCAGGCAGCGGCGAAAAAAGAAAAGGTCAAGTCCGGTCCCGGCGCGGCGCTTTTCCGGCGTGCGGAAAAGACTTTTGCGCGCCGCAATTACACGGACGCGCTGGCGTTGCTCGATCGCGCGGAAGCCGCCGGCGGCGCGCCGCGCGCCGACGTGCTGAACCTGCGCGGCGCGATCTACCTGCGGCAGAAACGCTACGACGAAGCGCGCCAGAAATTTTCCGCAGCGCTGTCGGCCGATCCGAAGTTTTGGGTGGCGCGTTACAACCTCGCCGAGACCGATCTGCAGGAAGGCCGTTACGGCGACAGCCGCCGCCGGCTCGCCAATCTGGTCGGGCGCGCGGCGAAAAACGGCGGCCCCGAAGCGCGCACGTTCGTGCAATACAAATTGCTCCTGGCCGACCTGCTCGCCGGCCGCGAGGAACCGGTCATCCGCTATCTTAGCGAACACCGCAGCACCGACGCCAAACGGCCCGACGCCGGCTATTGTTATTTGAATGCCGCGCTGGCCGACCGGCGCGGGCAAACCGCCGAGGCCGAGCGCTGGCGCGCGCGCGCCCGGCGCGGCAAGGCGCCTGCCGACCTGCGTCACCTGTTCGCCCAGTCGGTTGAAAAATACGGCGCCCAGCTTGCCTCCGCGGGCGGTGGTGCGGATGGACGGAACGGGGCAAACAATCCTGCGCCCGCTGCCCGTCTCACGCGGACGACTCCGGACAGCGCGAGCGACGACGACCGGCGCAGAGCCGGCGAAGGTCGGGAAGCAAAGGTCGGGGCTGGCAACAACCTCACGGCGAACGAGCGCCGCCGGGAATCCACGGACACCTCCGCATCCACCGCCTCGCGTTCGCAAGGCCGCGCCGGAGACGACGAAAACCCCAGCGACGTCGCGGCGCCCGCCTCGCTCGCCGTGGTGCAGCTTTTCCCGGCGCCCGCGCTGGCCCGCAGTTCCACGCGCAGCGGCGCTCCCGCCGCGCCCCACACCCTGGCGAGCAAAGCGCGTCCCGAGCCTTCACCCGCGGCGGCTGCCAATGCCTCCGAGCCGCCGGACGCTGCTGCGGCCACTCCGTCCATCGGCGACACGTTGCCCAGCTTTCGCACCAGTGGCAGCGCAGTTTCCAATCCCACGCCGCAGGCTGCCGCCAGCCCGCCCGCGCCCGCGCCAAAAGGCTCCAGCAGCAGCCCTGCCGCGACGCCTGCCTCCAGCCGCGCGCCCGCCACCGCGGCGGCCAAGCCGACCTCGACGCCAGCGGCCACTCCGGAGCCGCCGAGCGAGGCCTTCAATGCGAAATACGAAGCGGCTTTTGTCGCCTTTTCCAAACGCGACTACGTCACCGCACTGAAGCTGTTGCAGGAAGCTGACACGCTCCAGCCCGGCCAGGCGGACTCGGCCAATTTGCGCGGCTTGATCTACGCGCGGCAGCGTTTGTTTGCACAAGCCGAGACCGAGTTTAAGCGTGCCGTGCAACTCGATCCGACGTTCTGGGCGGCGAAATTCAACCTCGCCGACCTGCCGTTTTCCTATCGCAACTACGGGATGGCCCGCAGCCGTTTCGAGGCGCTGCTGGCCGACATCGATCCGGCGCAGTTGCCGCGCGAAACCGAGCTGACCCAGTTCAAGATTTTCCTCTGCCTGCTGCTGGAGGGCAAGGAACCGTCGGCTCGCGCCTGGATGACGCGTTTCAAGTTTGAAGGCGCAACTCCGGCGCGGCTCTATGCGCTGGCGGCGCTCGATTTTCACGACGGCAATTTTGCCCGCGCGGTCTCGTGGATGGATTCGGCAAAAAAACAGTTTCCAGCGCAGTTGGAGGCGCTCTTTGCAGAGTCGTTCTACCGCATCGGCTGGTTGTCGAACAATCCCACCGTGGCGCAGAACACGCCGGACGCCGGCGCGGCTGACAACAGTGGCGAGTCACCCTTGCCCACGCCTGCC
>JAFAXH010000111.1 GCA_019241085.1 Verrucomicrobiota bacterium
ACCATTGTCGGACACCTTTCCAAACCGCCGCCTCTTGACGATTTGCGCACAGCCAAGGTGCCCGAGTCATTCATCGCATTGCTCGCGCATCTGTTGGAAAAAAGCCCCGCCGACCGTCCGGCGGCGCCGGCAGCCTTATTGGAAGAAATCGAACGGCTGCCGCGCGCAGCCGTTTCCTCTGTCTCCGCCCCGCCGCCCGCGCCACAATCACCGCCGCTTTCGTCCGTGCCTCTCACTACGGCCGCTGCTGTTGTTGCCGCGCAGATTCCAGCGCAGCCTTTTCCGCCCGCAAGCCCCCCGGCGACAGGAAAAAAAGAAAACCGACACCCTCTCCTCGCGCTGGCACTGCTCGTCTTGCTGTTGCTAGTCGGAGGAGGCGGAATTGTTTCTTGGCAGACATGGCAACGGCAGAAGGCATCGCCCCAGCATACAGATTCGACGCCCGCGGCCACGCCAGAGGCGATTGTAATACACCCCACGCCAGCCCCGACGGCGACGCCGCTCCCGGTGTCAATAGCCCTCGCGCCTACCCCGCCACCCCAGCCGACGATCACGCCCACACTCGCGCCCCCGCCGATTCCGTTGCCATCCATCATTCGCCAGCCTCGGCCGGGGCAACCTTGGCAGAACGGGCTAGGCATGAAGTTTGTCCCCATCGCCGGTAGTCGGGTGCTTTTTAGTATCTGGGAAACGCGCGTCAGGGATTTTGAAGCCTTCGTCGCAGCCACCGGATTTGATCCGGGCAATGGCATGGTGACGCTTGCCGTCGATGGCTGGAAACAGCGCGGCGGCAACTGGCGTAATCCAGGCTTCTCCCAGACCGCTTTGCACCCGGTCGTCGGAGTGAATTGGGATAATGCCAATGCTTTCTGCGCTTGGTTGACCCAGCATGAGCAAGCCGCTGACCGTTTGCCAGCTTCGGGAGTCTATCGTCTGCCGACCGACTTGGAATGGAGCGCCGCAGTTGGACTGCCGCAAGAACTTGGCAGCACTCCACAGCAGCGCAGTGGCGGTGTGCCTGGAGTCTATCCTTGGGGCCGCCAGTGGCCGCCGCCGCAGGGCGCAGGTAATTTCCGTGGTGAGGAGTCCCGCATTGGGCAGGAACCGGCAAAATGGGATATGATTCCCGGCTACCGGGATGGTTTCCCACGCACCGCTCCAGTTGGTTCCTTCGCTCCAAACCGTTTTGGCATTTATGATTTGAGCGGCAATGTCTGGGAATGGTGCGCCGATCGGTTTCGACCAGACAAATCCGAGCGCGTTTTGCGAGGTGGTTCTTGGCGCAACAACACGCCGGAATCTTTGCTCTCCTCCAAGCGCGAAGATAATCCACCGGATAGCCAGGACCCAATCGTTGGCTTTCGCTGTGTGCTCGATGATACGACTTGGTAATTCTTGAGCCATTGAGCAGTGAGGGCAAAGGCTCCCTGTTTCCAAGTGCAATTAGGGACCGAGAGGTTAAATGCGCCGAAGCCAGAGCGGAGCACGGGGCGAGAAGGGTAGTTGGTCGCTTGATGTTAACCCCCTTGCCGCTGTAGTCTCCGGACACTCATTCCTCCGGCGGGAAGAACAGCGGAACCGGCTGGCGGCCGTGCTTGCGGTAGATGAGGAAATCGCGGTCGGTGGTGAAGACCACGGCTTGGTCGTCCAGTTCTGCCATGCGCACGAGACAGGCGTCAGCCAGCGACATGGGCAGGTCGTCATACGCGCGCAGCAGCGTGAGCACTGGCGCAAGCTCCCGACGCAAATCGAAAGACACCGATAGAATCACCAGCCCTCGTTGGAGCAGCGCGCGCAGACTTTCCGGGCCGCCGGGTGCGCGGCGCAGCAGGTGCATCGCTTCCGAGAGCACAGCCTCGCACGTTTGCAGAGGAGCGGCGCAATCGCGCATCCGCGCTCGGACCCAAGCGTGCTGCGGCTCCCGGCGGTCGAGGAAGGACACCAGCGGGCCGGTGTCAATCAACACGCCGCGCCTCAGCATGTCCCGGCGGGTTGGCGCTGGCGGGGTTGACCGTAATCTGCCCAATAGCCTGGATTCGTCGTCAAATCGCCTGGACCGGCGACCGACCCGGCGAGATCGGTAGCCAACTCATCCACGGAAGCTTCGCCGGCTTTTTCGGCGGCGATGACCGCCGCCGCGCCGTTCCCCGGCTGCTCTTCCTCGCTCCCGCTGACGCGGCGCGGCAGCAGTGTGCCAATCTCCTGGCCCTCGGTCGTCACCGCAAAAATTTCGCCCCGCGCCAGCGCGGCGAGCAATTCCGCGCGCCGCGGCAGAAGGTCTTCCAGCGGGATGGTTTTCATCCCGTCAGCTTAGTCCATTCGCCGGCTTGATGGCAAGCGATGCTGGCGCACGGTAGTGGCTCAACTTGCATCCTCTGGGAGGGAGCGCACGCGCCCCCGCTGCGGTTTCCGGCGCTCCGCTGGGAATATATCCTCTGTCGCTATGAAAAGAGAAAGCGAAGGCGAGGGCACCTTCGCCAGCACGCGAGGCGCGTGCATTCCAAAACTGGGACACTACCTTCAGTTTTACCCCCGCTCCTTCGTCCGCAACGCAAACCACGTCAGCGCGTAGCCGAGCAGGCCCCAGCAGATGAGCTTGAGGGCGGCCAGGGCGCCGGGGAGGGGGTAGCGGTAGGTGTCGCGGAATTTGATGACCTTCGGCACTTCGTCGTTCATGCCGCCGTCGGGCAGCTTGCGGCGGCGGTCGAGCTGGATTTCCAGGTTGCGGAAGGCCGCGCGGTATTTGCTGACCACGTCGGCGTCGATGGTGCGGTTCCAGAAGATGCTCTCGTCCATCATCGTCTGCGCGGCGAAGCTCGGCGCGGCTTGCGTCGGCCACCAGACGGCGTTGTTCATCTGATCGGGCGGGACAACGAAGCCGGAAAAGAGAATCTGCGGGATCAAGACGAGCGGCACGATCATGACGGCCTGCATCGTCGTCTTGGCGAAGGCCGAAATGGCGAAGCCGATGCCGACGCCGGCCAGCGCGGTGCAGAGCAGCGAGCCGACCTGCCAGCCGATGCTGCCGACGAGCGTCTTGCCCATGACAAGCAGGAGGCAGACGTAAAGAAAGCCGCCCTGGGCCGCGGTGGTGCTGCCGAGCAGGAGGAATTTGCTGAGCAAATACGTGTGCCGGCCGAGGCCGACCATGCGTTCGCGGCGATAGATGGGCAGCTCGCGCACGATCTCCTGCGCGGCGTTCGAGCAGCCGAACCAGAGCGTGGCGAGATAGGTGAAAAACAACGCGAGCGACGTGGGCGTTAAAAACGTGATCTCCGGCTCGCTGGCGACCCACGCGACGAGCAACGCGATGACGAGCGGCTGGCCGAAGAGGATTAGGAAATTTTTCCAATCGGCGCACAGGATCGCCCATTGCCGGCGCAGGAGCGTGACGAGGTTGGCCTTGCGCGGCTGGCTCTTGAAGCGCGGGATGCGCGTGGTGGTGGAGGTCGCGCCGGTCGGCGGCAACGGTGGCGCGCCCGGCCCGGCGGTGGCGCCGACGTCGTTGGGCAGCAGCGGCGGCGGGAGCACGAGGCCGCTGGCGGCGGCGGCTTCCAGAAAACGGGTGCGCCAATACGTTGCCGGATATTCCTCCAGCCGGTCGTAGAGCATGTTGATCTTGGGCACGCCGAAGTGCTCGCGCGCTTCCTGCACGTTGCCGCCGAAGACGAGCGCGCCGCTGGCGATGACGAAGAGCCGGTCGGTGAGATACACGTTCTCCATGACGTGCGTCGTGCAAATGACCGTGCAGCCGCCGTCGGCGAGGTGGCGCAGGAGTTCCATCATCTTGAACTCCGCCGCCGGATCAAGACCGCTGGTCGGCTCGTCAAGGAACAACACCGCGGGCCGCGCGAGCAATTCGACGCCGACGCTCACGCGCTTGCGCTGGCCGCCGGAGAGGCGCGCGATGGGCGTGTGCGTGCGGTTGCGCCGCGGGTCGCCGCCGCCGTCGAGGCCGAGCCGGGCGATGGTTTGCGTGACGAGCTTGGCAATCTCCATCTGCGGCGTGCCGCGGGGCAGGCGCAGCTTGGCGCTGAAGAGCAGGGCTTGCTGCACGGTCAGCTCGGTGTGCACGATGTCGTCCTGCGGCACGTAGCCGATGAGCGAGCGGAGCTGGTCGTAGAATTGGTAAAAATCGGCGCCGTCGAACAGGATGCGGCCCATCTGGCCGGGGCGCAGGCCGGTGAGCGTGTCGAGCAACGAGCTTTTGCCCGAGCCGGACGGGCCGAGGATGGCGACGAACTGGCCGCGGTCGATCTTGACCGACACGTCGTCGAGGATCGTGTTTGGCCCGGTGGACTCGCGCAGGCCGAGCGCGGCGCCGATTTTTTGGAAGGCATTCGGTTCGCCGACGCGCTTGACGACGTGCTGCGCCTCGATCTCGATGCCCGCCAGGCCGCTGGTGCGTTCGAGCGCCTGGCCGTCGAAGCGGAAAAAGAACGGCCCCATCTGGAGCTGGTCGCCGATGACGAGGCGGTGCTGCTCGAAGCGCCGGCCGTTGGCCAGGCTGCCGGCGCGGCTGAAGAGGTCTTTGACCAAAAAGCCGTCGGCCACGCGCTCGACGCTGGCGTGCTTGCGCGAGATGCTCGGGTCGGCGAGGACGACTTCGTTTTCATCGTTGCGGCCAAAGGTCACCCGCGTGATGCCCGCCAGCGGCAGGCGATCCACCGGCTGGCCGCGAAAGAGCACGCGCGAGTTGCGCGAGGCGCTGCTGCCGCCGACGGCCACGGCCGCGGGACCGATGACGATGTCGGGCGGCGGGACGGGCAGCGGCGGCGGTCCACCGCCGCCCGACACGCCGCCACCAGCTACCACAGCGGCGGCGGAAGCTGCCGCCTGCACGGCCAGCGGCGGCGGGCCGAAGCCGTAGTGAATGAGCACCGGCCCGAGCTGGATGCGGTCGCCGGGCGCGAGCGGCGTGCGGGTGTTCGACGCCAGCGCGGCGTTGTTGACCTTCGTGCCCCAGCGGCTGGCGAGGTCTTCGATGCTGCCGTGCTGGCCATCCCACGCGAGCCGGCAATGGCGGCGGGAAATCTCGGGATGTTTCAACTGCAAATCCGCCTCGGCCGAGCGGCCGATGACGAGTTCGCCCAGGCGCAACGGATGGACGGCCGAGGGCAGGCCGGAGAGCACCGTGAGATTCGGCACTTCGGCGGCAGCGGCTTCCGCGGAAACGGGTGGCGGCGGCGGTGCGGCGTCGGCGGCCGGCGCGGGCGGAGGAGGCGGTGGTGGCGGTTGAGCCACGGGATTGGGCGCGATGAAGGGCGGCGTCGGCGGCGCCATTTCCGCGGCAGCGGCCTCGGGAGAATCGGGGACGATGTGGACTTCGATCGCGGTCGGCGGCGGCGTTGCCTGCGGCTGCGAAGCGTCGGAATTGATCGGCGGGGAATCCGCGCTGGCCGGCGTCGGCGTCATGCCAGGATGCTAAGTTTCAAAAACAAAATGCGGAACTAAAAAATTGGCGCTATCGCAGGCGACGGACGCCGGGGCTCAGGGCAGCACGGCCCAGACTTCGACGACGCGGTTTTTTTCCGCCTGCTGCTGGCTGAAAAGGGTCGAGCCGCCCATGGCGACTTCGCGCAGTGTGTTCAGGACGTTGAGCCGGTCGCGCAAGGCTTCCAGCACACTGCGGGCGCGTTTGCGCGAGATTTCGCGGTTCACTTCCGGGCTGCCGCCAGGGTCGGCGTAGCCGAGCACGACGAGGACCACGGTCGGGTCGTCCGTTAATTTTTGAATCTCCGGCCGCTGGAGCTGCTGGCGCAACCGAGCCACGTCGGCGTCGCTGACCGTGGCGCGGCCTTTGTCGAAAGGAATGGTGATGAGCCGGCCCATGCCGCGGGCGCGATCCACGGAGGCGTAAAGTTTGTCCTTCATCTCACGCGACACGTCGGGCGCGAGGTCGATGCGCTGGAGCACGTCGTTTTTGACCTGGGAATTCTCCGCGTTGCGCAGGTCAAAGTTCAGCGGCGAGTTATCATCGGGCACCGTCGGCGGCCGGTCGCCCTCGCCGGGATTGACCGGCGTGGCGCGGCGCACTTCCGGCGACGGGCTGGCATTGGCGACGGCAGGCGTCGGCGAAGCAACGCGGCCGGCGGTCGGCGCCGCAGTCGCCGCAGGCGTCGGCGTCGGTGTGGCGACGACCACCGATTGCTCGGCCTGGCGCCGGGCCTCCTCGGGCGTGAGCACGGGCCGGCCGCCGGAAGGATCGACCGGCTTGCTGTTCGAGGCGCCATTGTTGGTTTCCGCCGGCTGGCGGGAGCGGTTCAATCCCCAGAGCACGAGTGCGAGCGTGCCAAAGACGAGGACGACGATGACGAGCCACGGCAGCAACGGGAATTTGCGTTTCTCGCGCCGCTGGAAAAACATCGTCTCGCCCGAGCCGAAGGTTGGATCGACAGCACCACCACCACGCGGCGGTGGCGGAGCCGAGACGGGCGGCGGCAGCGGAGGAGGACCGGATTCGTTCGGCATAGACAAAGCGGGCGGCGACGGCTGACGCGAAGTCGGGGCGGCTTTGGCCTTGTGAAATTTGCGCGAACGCGCCGACGACTCACCCGCTGCCGGTGTTCCGCTCAACGATAAAAGCAACGTCCCCAGCGTCAACGAGAATGTTGTCCAATGAGACGCCTCTGGAAAAACCAGGGCGTCGTCGGGCTGGTGGGATTTGAACCCACGACCTCTGCGTCCCGAACGCAGCGCTCTACCAAGCTGAGCCACAGCCCGAATCGTCCATTTGCAACGAGTCGCGACGAATTTTTAAGAACCCGGAGCAACGGTCGGTGAAGCCTCGCGCTCTGGGGCGACGCAACGACCGGCGGCTACTATGCGCGCATCAGGACCGATAGCAAGGAATTCAATTTCCGCCGGCGCCTGCAACCGACGGCTGGCGGATTTGTTCGTCGATCCGCCGCGCACGCTCAGTGGACCCGGCCGCGGGAGCCGAGCCAGAGCCAGACGGCGATGAAAATCGTTGGCAGCAGCAGCGGTGCGGCCAGCCCGAGCCAGCGCGTCAGCCTGGCTCCCTGGATGGGCGGGAATTGTTCTGCGACCTTTCCCGCGCACATCCGCCGCACCAGCCGGTGAAAGAAGTCGCTTTCTTCGCGCGAGCGCCAAGCCCATGAATACCGAGCGAAAAGATCGTCGGAAACATGATCGACATGAAAAAGTAGGTTAGGAACAACGCGCCCACGGATGCCCAGCCGAGCTTCAGGAAGATAAGCAGGCGGCAGATACCGGACGCGACGGCGAATGTTGCGAGCGCCTTGTGCGTAGAGAATGTCTTTAACAATCCCGCACCGATAATGCGTCCGGCGAGGAAACAGAAGAAAGCGAGCGAAGCGAGCGTTGAGGCACCTTTGTCACTCAGGCCCATCAACCATTCTTGTGCAATGCGAACCAGCTCTCGGACATCCCGCTTTTCCACGTCTCAGGCACTGCCGGAATCAGCGAGGTCATATAGTTGATGAAGTAAGCAAAAACGCCGCATTCCGCCGCAACGTAAAAGACTGCGTCAGCGTAGGCCCGCGGGCAGCAGCAGAATGAAGCGCCAGCACGCGCCGCTTCCGTTCGGGTTTAATTCGCTCCTTCCTCTGCTCGGAAGCTGCCACGGCGGGTTGCGGATGCCGCAACGAAAGTTCGGCCAACTAATTCTGGCAAGGTTGCCGCCGCAAAATTCCAGACAGTGTCTGGAATATTCGCCATCTACGCGAACGGCGATGAATCCGCTGATTGCGAGCCGGCAATGCGCCCATGTCCTTGCTTAATTGGGTGTCGCCGGAGTTAGCAGGCGGATGTTTGGGAAATACGCGCGCAAGTAGCCACGGTCTTCCGTAGCCAGAGACTCCGCTTGAGTGGCTGCATGGGCAGCGACCAGAAAGTCAGGGAGAATGGTTGTTCGCCGCCCACCTTCGTTGCGGTAGCTGCGAAAAATTTTGCCGGCGAGAAGCGAAGCGTCTTCTGTCAGCGAGCTGTGCTTGAGATCAAGATCGCGCAGAGCTTTCCGGCACGCCTCATCCGAAGGAAAGAACAAACGGACTTCGGCCAGAACAATGGACGAAACCAGCAGCGAAGCGGCTTCCGCAGCCGATTGCAGCGTTTCCAGCCAAAGCTCATCTCTGGGTTCGCCTTTGAAGATCGCCAGCAATACCGACGTATCAACTGCGACCGCGCTCATCCGCGTTTTCCTTTGCGCACCGCGCGACGCGGCAATTCCACCGGCCCGCGCAATTCATCCAGCAGTTCCGGCACGCTTCGACCGGCCAATTCCTTTTTCAAACAGCCGAAAATGCCGAGGCGCTTGCTGCGATCCACAACCTTGCGCAATCGAATGCCATCGTCCGCAGCCGCGAAAACCACCTGCGCGCCGGGCTGGATGCCAAACTTTTCCCGCAACTCCTTCGGAATGGTGACCTGGCCTTTCGAGGTGACGAGCGATTTCATGCAGTCAATGTAAGAATGGGCGGTAAGAATTGCAAGTCATACCCGCAGTTTCAGCTCCCGCGATGCGGACGGTTCTCTCGCAACCCCACCTCCGCGAGGACTTCAGCCTTGTCCGCTCGGTCTCCACTGCCGCCACGACTGTCGCTCCCAATGCCGAAGACTTCGCGCCCATCGCACCATTGATGATGTCGCCGCTCCGCGGTGCTGCGCGACTACATCGGTGCAGGAGCTTTTTCCGCCGCGGACTGCCGGCAAACGCCTCTCCCATTTCATGGCACAACTCGAAACAACGCGCTTCTAAATGGAACTTTTTCAGACGAATCGGGCCAGGAAGATGAAAGCGTTCCACGTTTCACTTCAGTTCAAAGTAGAAACGGGGCCGACTTGCCCGAGAGAGCGGACAAAAAGCGGGCAAATCTGAAACGATCAAGAACCGTGCGAACCAGTGCCAAAAGAATCGCAGTGATTGCGAATCTCAGGTTTAAATCCCTGAAAACAGGCGCCTTACTAAGCAGTAAAGTGGTTGCGGGGGTAGGATTTGAACCTACGACCTTCAGGTTATGAGCCTGACGAGCTACCGGGCTGCTCCACCCCGCGATTGAAGGAACGCACTTGTAATTCGCACTGGCGCAGGGCGCAAGTAATTTTGCGTGCCGCCGGGCAAATTTACAGCTTTGGGCGCGGTGCAATTCGGCCATCGACGCCACTCGGGTTCTGGTGTAAGCGGCGGAGCGCGGCGTGCGTGCGATTTGATCGGCGCGCGCAGCAGGTTTTAATCGATTCGTTGATCCCAAAAATTTCATGAAAAAAATCGTCGTCGCTTATTCGGGCGGGCTGGACACCTCCGTCATTCTCACTTGGCTGAAGGAAACCTATGGCGCGGAAATGGTCGCGTTTTGCGCGGACATCGGGCAGGAGGAGGAACTCGATGGCTTGGAGGAAAAAGCGCTGCACACGGGCGCCAGCCGTTGCGTGATCGACGATCTCCAGGCGGAGTTCGCGCGCGATTTTATTTTTCCCATGATCCAGGCCGGGGCGATCTATGAAGGGCAGTATTTTCTCGGCACCAGCATCGCGCGGCCGCTCATCGCCAAACGCATGGTGGAAATCGCGCGCGCCGAGGGCGCCGACGCGGTGGCGCACGGTGCGACGGGCAAGGGCAACGACCAGGTGCGTTTTGAATTGACGGTCGCCGCGCTGGCGCCGGAGTTGGAGGTCATCGCGCCGTGGCGGCAGGAGCGTTATCGCGCGCAATTTCCCGGCCGGGCGGAGATGATCGCCTACGCGGAGGCCCACGGCGTGCCGGTGGCGGCGAGCGCGAAGAAGCCGTATTCGATGGACCGTAATCTTCTGCACATTTCGTTTGAAAGCGGCGTGCTCGAAGACCCGTGGCTCGACGCCAGCGCGCCGGAGCATCGCGGCATGTATAAATTGAGCGTCGCGCCGGAAGAAGCACCGGACCAGCCGGAATACGTGCAGCTCCGCTTCGAGCGCGGCATTTGCGTGGGATTGAAAACGGATGCCGACGCCGATTACGCGACACTCGATCCGCTCGGCGTGATGCTCGCGTTAAACCAGCTCGGCGGCCGGCACGGCGTGGGCCGGGTGGACATGGTGGAAAATCGCTTTGTCGGCATGAAGTCGCGCGGCGTGTATGAGACGCCCGGCGGCGCGATTTTGCAGTTCGCCCACCGGCAGATGGAGTCGCTGACGATGGACCGCGAGGTGATGCACTTGCGCGACGCGTTGATCCCGCAATACGCGACGCTCGTTTACAACGGTTTCTGGTTCGCGCCGGAGCGCGAGGCGTTGCAGGCGCTCGTGACCGAGTCGCAGAAAAACGTCACCGGCGAAGTGCGCGTGAAACTTTACAAAGGCAACGTCATCGCGGCCGGCCGGCGCAGCCCGGTAAGTTTGTATAATCCGCACATCGCCACGATGGAGGCGGACCCGACGCAGGCTTACAACCAGGATGACGCCAGCGGCTTCATCGCGCTGAACGCCTTGCGGCTGAAGGTGGCTGCGCGGGTGAGGCAGGAAGCAGCAGCGGCGGCGGCCGGCAGCTAGACAGGCAATGGCAAAAACGATTGCCTTTTCCTAGAGTATTGAGAAAGGTGCGCGCGATGAAAATCTTACAGGAATTCAAAACGTTCATTAACCGCGGCAGCGTCGTGGACCTGGCGGTCGGCGTCATCATCGGCGCGGCGTTTGGCAAGATCGTGACTTCCGTCGTCGAGGATCTGATCATGCCGCCCATCGGACGTATTTTGGGTAACCTCGATTTCACCAATTTTTATCTGCCGCTGTCGGACAAAGTCCCCCGCGGGCTGGCCTTGGCGGAGGCCAAAAAACTTGGGCCGGTGCTGGCTTATGGCAATTTCCTCACCGTCACGCTGAGCTTTCTGATCGTGGCGTTCTGCATCTTTTTGATCGTGCAGGCGCTCAACAAAATGAAGCGTGCGGAAGCCGCCAAGCCGCAGGAGCCGGCTGCGCTGCCGCCCGACGTGGTGTTGTTGACGGAAATCCGCGATCTGCTGCGCGCCGAACGCAGCGGCGGCGGCAATCGCGGCAGTGTCGCCGGTCAATAACGCGGCATCGTGGGATCGATTTCCAGCGACCAGCGGTCGATGCCGCCGGCGAGGCTGCGGGCGCCACGATAGCCGAGTTGCCGCAGGATGTGCGCGGCGCGGGCTGAGCGCATGCCGTGATGGCAATACACGAGCAGCGGCGCGTCGGTGGGTTCGCCCAGGCGCGTGCGAGCCTCGCTCGGCAGCGTGCTCAGCGGGAGGAGTTCCGCGCCGGGCAGGCGGTTGAAGGCAAACTCCTCCGGGTCGCGGCAATCGATCACGCGCAGAGCCGCGCCCGCATCGTCCAGCCAGCGCCGGGCTTCCTGCGCGCTGATCTCCAGCGGCGGCGAGGTGGCTGCCTCGTCCATGTCTTGGCCCCGGGGAAGAGCGTTGCCGCGCTGCTGCTCAGCGCACGATGCTCACTGGCGTGCCGGTGCTGGCATGATTGAAAAAATTCTCCGCCATGAACTCTGGCATGCGGATGCAGCCGTGGCTGGCGGGCACGCCCGGCAGATAACCGGCGTGCATGCCGACACCGCCGTGAACGCGCAGGAAATACGGCATCGACGCGCCAAGAAACACCGTGCCCGGCGGCTGGGGCGTCTTGCCAGCCTCGGCGTCTTTCACGACCACCTGCTGGGTCGCCGGATCGACGTAGTCGCCATACAGGCTGGAGCGGTGATCCTTGTCCTTTTGGATGACTTTGAAATTCCCCGGCGGCGTGTTGTAACCCTCGCGTCCGGTCGAGACTTGCGAGACGCCGACGAGCGTGTCGCCTTTATAAAAATACGCCCGCTGCTCGCTGAGATGCACTTCGATGGAGGGGCTGCCCGACACGTTGTCGCCGTCCCAGTAGGAGACCGCGTCCGCCGCCGCGCGCTGGCTGGCGTTGGAATTGGCGCGGTCGGAGTAAAGATAGCGCATGTCGCGCGAGCCTAGGCGCGGATCATTGGAAGAACAGGCAGAGAGCGCCAGGGCGGAGAGCGCCAGGCTGGCGAGCGCGAAGATGGAAATGGTGCTAGGCATGAATGAAATGGAAAGAGATCTGTGCAAGTCGCGACCGCTGGCGGATGGGCATGAGCGTGGCTACTAATGTCACCATCGCCCGGCGCGTCAACCGCGCAATTCCGCCTTTGCCCGCACCCGCCGGCTCTGCTATGAAATGGAACAGCAGCGGGAGCAGGTGGCGCGCCGGCCGCCGGGGCTGCCGCGCCGGCTTTCCGCGCCTTCGCCAATAACGGCCGGCGCCCGCAATTTTTTCGTTTCCTTTTTCCGACACTCATGCCGACCTACGAATACCGCTGTCAGAAATGTCACAAAACCTTTGAAGCCGTGCAGTCGATGAAAGACCCGCGCTTCACCATCTGCCCGGAAGCCCTCTGCCAGCAAGAAGGTGGCGGCTGGGGCCAGGGCGAAGTCACCCGCTTGCTCGGCACGGGCGCGGGGCTGATTTTCAAAGGCTCCGGTTTCTACATCACCGACTACCGCAGCGAGAGCTACAAGCAGGGCGCCAAACAGGAATCCGGGAGCACCGCCACCGGGGGCGGTGAGAAAAAATCCGGCGGCGGCGAAGGCGGTGGCAAGGAAACCAAAAGCGCGCCAGCCGCGAGTGGCGGCAGCGGCGCCGCCAGCGGCGGTGGTGCGTCTCCTGCTCCCAGTAGCTCCTCAGCCGCCCCGCCGCCGTCGTCGTCGCCCTCGAAGCCGGCGACTTAGCGTTGCCGTGGTGCAGAGTTATTGATAAAAAAATCTTTCGTCCCAGCCTCTCCGCCGGCCAGCCGTTCCACCGTCAACCGAATCTCGCCACCATGCCCGCCCGCCCGTCCACCGCCGCGCCGACTTTGCTCTGTCGTGAGTGCAAATTCGAGAATGAACCCGAGCGCGTGTATTGTCACAACTGCGGCGCCAAGCTCGACCGCAGCCTGCTCCCGCCCGAGGCGTTGCCCGGCCGGCGCGATCCGGCGAAGATGCAGCGGCAGGTGCAAAAGCTCCTGCGGCCCTCGCGGTTTCAGCCGTGGGCGATCTTGAAAAAATTGCTGTTCAGCCTCGGGTTTGCCGCCCTCGTCGCCTGCCTCGTGCTCGCCGCGCGCGCGCCGCTCAACATCCCCGACCTCAAGCCGGAGCAGATCGACAACGCCCGGACGATTGACGCCGAGCTGCAGACGCTGGCGGACTCCCGCTCGGGCCGCGCGGTGGCCTACACGGAGAACGATGTGAATGCTTATTTGAAGAGCAGCATTCATCCGAAAAAGGGCCAGGACACCGTGTTGAGCGCGAAATTCGAGCAGCTTTTCGTGCATTTCCTCGACGGCAACGTTTGCGATTTTACCGAGCAATTGTCGCTCTTCGGCTACCGGCTGTATGTGGGCGTGGAACACCGGGTCACCATCGCAGGCGGCAAACTCCAGGCCACGCCGGTCGGCGGTCATCTCGGACGGCTGCGGCTGCCTGCGATCCTGATGAAAGGGCTGGACGCGCTCTTCGAGCCGGCTTGGACTGCGGAAAAGAGTGACAAAAATCTCGTGGAACGCCTGGGCGCGATCAGCTTCCAAAAAGGCCGGGTGCAACTCGGCGGCGTCCCGCCTGCGCCAGCGACCGCGCCGTGATCGACCAGCCAGCAGGCGACGGCGCGGCATTTTTTTAAATTTTGTGGTTTCCGCCATTCATCGCGGCCATGTCCAGACGGCGGCGTTCTGGTTCGGCGGTCTGGCGGCGGCGGCGTTGACTTTGGGCTTCAGCCACTCGCCGCCCGCCCGTGCGCAGGCCCAGCCGCCGGGGCGGAGCGTGAGCACTTCGCGGCAATTTGTCATCTACGCGCCGGACGCCCGGGGACGGGTCGCGGTGGGGCAATTTGCCGACGAAACCCGCAGCGCGCTGTTGCAGGTGCTCGGGTTGCCGGACAAATGGGAGCTGCCCATCGTGCTCAATCTCGTCCGGCCGTCACCCGGTCTGCCGGACTCGGTGCCTGCCAGCCGGCTCGCGCTGGCGCAAACGGGCACGGGGTTAAAAATCCAACTCGATTTGCGGCTCAACTCGGACGGCGACAATGACGAGAGTGAAGGCGGCAGCAGCGGTGAGAGCGATCCGGTGCGTCCGCGGGACGAAATTGTGCGCGCGCTCTTGCTGGAGATCGCCTACCGCGAGCGGCCGGAACTACCCGCCGGCCGGGCCTTTCAGCAGCCGCCGGCCTGGCTGGTGGAAGGCTGTGCGGCGGCAGTGGAAAATCAGCGCTCCGACGAAGGCCGCCTCCTGCCGGCCGGCGTGGACCCGGCGCTGCTGGTGAGCATGACGGTGACTCCGGCCGCGGGCAGCTCGGAGCCGGCACTGGCGATCGAGCCATTTCTGAGCAAAGACCCGCACGGGCTGGACTCGGCCTCGCGCGTGCTCTACCGGGCGTGCGCGTTTGGGTTGGTGCGGATGCTGACCCAGGAGTTGCCCGAGGGCCGGGCTGGGCTGCTGGCTTTTTTGCGCGCGCTGCCGGCGGCGCAGGGCGAGGGGCAAACGAATTTCGCCGCCTTGCGCTGGCATTTCCCACAGTTGGGCGATACGCCGGCGGATTTGCAACGCTGGTGGGCGCTGACGCTCGCGCACTTGTCGGTCGCCGACAGCGCCGTGCGCATCCTCGATGTCGAGGAGACCGAGCGCCGGTTGGGGGCGTTGCTCAACGTGACGGTGCGGCCGGAGGAAAAAACGGCGGCGAAAAAGGGCGAGCCGGCGACGGCGGGCAAGGTGTATGCGCTGATGGACTTCGAGAAATTTCTGAGCGCCGGGTCGGGTCGTGCAAAAGAAAACACCGCGCGGCTGGCGGCGACGCGCACCGGCATGCTGCTGCTCGGCGCGCGGGCGCACCCTTACTATCGGCCGATCATCGCCGAGTATGCCGCCGTCGTCACAGCGCTGAGTCATGGCCAATTTCAACACGTCGCCGACCGTCTGCGCACGCTGGCCGCGGCGCGGGCGGAGGTGCGCACGCGCCGGGAAGCGGTGGCCGATTATTTGAACTGGTTTGAGGCGACGCAGCTCAACACGCCCAGCGGCGCCTTCGAGCCATATTTCCAAGCCAGCCGGCGGGCGGAAACTCTCGCGCCGCGCGAGCGGCGGACCGATACGATCTCGACTTATCTCGACGGAATGGAGTTGGAATTCGGCGGCGCCGCGGCGGCGCGTTGATCCGGCGGAGGAGGCGGCGTGGCCACGTTGTTCGGGTGGTCGCGTTCCAGCTTTTCGATCTGGCGCAGGAGTTGGATTTTCAACGGCTCAAAACGCGGGTCGCGCAGACGGGCGAGAAACTCGCGGGCTGCGGCGGGCCGTCGCTGGCGCAGGCTCACGCGGGCGAGATGGCTGTTGGCAAAATCCGTTTCTTCCGCCGGTTCGAGAGCGAGAACATTCTGCCAGGCGAGCAACGCGTGGTCCCAATCCGGAACCGCCAGGAGATAAAAGGTTTCCGCGTAGGCGCGGGCGTATTCGGCATTGGCGGGCGCATGCTGCGCGGCGAGGAGAAATTCGGCCAGCGCCTCGTGGAGCGTGCGTTCGGCGGTGGCTGCATCCGACGATGCCGCGCTCTCGCCGGCGGGCGCTGACGTGGCGCCCTCGCGGCGAAACAGGCTGAGCAACGTGCCGAGCGCATGGTGCAGCCGGGCGTCGTCGGGCCGGGCGGCCACGGCACGGCGCATGGTCGCAACGGCTTCGGACACGCGGCCAAGGCGCAGAAGCGCATCGACGAGCGCCTCGGCGCTCACGGCATCGGTGGGCGCCAGGGCGAGAGCGCGTTGCCAGCAGGGCAGCGCCCCCTGGGTCTGGCCGAGGGCGGCGAGGGCGTTGCCGCAGGCACGCTGCACTTCCGGCTGGTCGGGGAAACGCGCGGCCAGGTCGCGGTAGCGGTCGGCGAAACTGGCAGGCGATTCCTTGCCTTGGTCTGCTGCGGCGGCTTCCAGGCGATGAATTTCTTCCAATGCCTGCGCCCACGCTGGCGGCGGCGAATCCGCGGATTTGGCGATGGTTGGCTGGAGCCAGGCCGCGGCGACGAGCAGATGGCACAGAACCGTTGTGCGCCGCCAGCGTTGCGCCCGTCTGCCGACGCAGGGTTGACAAAACTGGGACCGAAGAGTATTCATCCCGCCAAGCGCAATCTCGACGGAGCGAGCCGGCCTTTCAAGATGTTTGCCCTGACTGCACGTGAACAAACTCTGCTCGCCGTCCTGCTGGCGGCTGCGGTGCTCGGCGCGGCGGTGAAGCACTGGCGGGATGCGCGTCGCGAAGGGCGGCCCGCGACTGCCGCCGGAGCGGCCACTGCGGCGGTGATCGAGCGTTGACATCGCCCGTGCGGCGAGCGGAACGCTGGACAAAACGGGCAGGTATGGATTATGCGAGAGTATCAGCCCGAGTGGTGAGCAGGTGAATTCATGCAGAAGCCCGATTTTTCCGATTGTCTTGATGAGATTGTGGCGCGTGACCCGCGCTATGACAAAGACGCCTACCTTTTCGTGCGCGAGGCGCTCGATCACACGCTGAAACTCCAGTGCGCCGCCCGGTCGATCCGGCGCAACAGCAGCGGTAGCAGCGCCGCTGTCGGCCGGCGGGGAACCTCGACGGCGGAACCGATGGATCAACACGTCACTGGCGAGCAATTGCTCGACGGCGCGCGGCAGTTCGCACTGGAGCAATGGGGGCCGATGGCGGGCACGGTGCTGGCCGCGTGGGGCATTCAGGCCACGGCGGACATCGGCGCGATTGTGTTCAACCTGATCGCCGCCCGCGTCTTCGGCAAGAACGAGCAGGATTCGCTGGCGGATTTCGAGAACGTGTTCGATTTCCACGACGCCTTTGCGCGGCCCTTTCTGCCGCGGCGGCTTGCCGGCGAGCCGGCGGAGTCGGCTGCGGGTCCAGACGCGCTGGGAACCCCGCCGTCCACGGCATCCGCGTGACCGGCCGGCTGCGTGCGGGGAGGCGGCTTCCGTGCTAGATTTTGTCTCTTCCCGCCACTTTCCCAAATGATGATTTCTCCTGCGCCGGTGCAACGCGGCGGTCTCCTCGCTGAACCGGCTCCCACGAACGCCATCGCCTTTCCCGCCGCCACGGCGCGCGTCCACCGCTTGAACAACGGCCTCGTCGTGTTGGTGCAAGAAGATCACTCGGCGCCGGTGGCGAGCGTGCAGGCGTGGGTTCACACGGGGTCGATCCACGAGGGCGCGTGGCTGGGCGCGGGCATGTCGCATTTGCTGGAGCACATGCTTTTCAAAGGCACGGCGAAGCGTTCTACGAACGCCATCGCGCAAGCCATCCAGGACGAGGGCGGCTACATCAACGCCTACACGTCGTTCGACCGCACGGTGTATTGGATCGACGTGCCGCGCGCCGGCGTGGCCACGGCGCTCGACGTGCTGGCCGACGCGATGTTGCACTCCGCGTTGCCGGCGGACGAGTTCATCAAGGAGCAGGAAGTCATCCGGCGCGAGTTCGCGATGGTGATGGATGACCCCGACCGCGTCGCCAGCCAGCAGCTTTTTGCGACGGCCTACCGCGAGCATCCGTATCGGCATCCGGTCATCGGGTATCTCGACGTGTTCAACCAGCTCACGCGCGAGGACGTGCTCGGCTATTATCGCGCCCGCTACGTGCCGAATAATTTCACGTTCATCGTCGTCGGCGACGTGGACGCCGACACGGTCTGCGCGCAGTTGGAACAATTTTTTGAAAACTACCCGCAGCGCGCCTTGCCGCCGACGTTTCTCCCGCCGGAATCGCCGCAACTCGGCCGGCGCACGGCGCAACGCGAGTTCCCCACCGAGCTGAGCCGGCTCGCCGGCGCCTGGCACATCCCAGCCATCACGCACCCCGACGTGCCGGCGCTCGACGTGCTCGCCACCGCATTGGGCGAGGGGCGTTCCTCCCGGCTTTATAAACGAGTGCGCGAAGGTCTCGGCCTCGCGCACAGCATCGGCGCCTACACCTATGTGCCCGCGCAACCGGGCTTGTTCGGGTTCGACGCGACGACCGATCCGGACAAGCGCGCCGCGGCGACAGACGAGATTTTGAAAATCATCGCCGAAGTCCAGCGCGAAGGCATCTCCGCGCCGGAGTTGGAGAAGGCGAAAAAAATCCTGCTCAGCAACCAGCTCGGCGCGCTCGTGACCATGCGCGGCCAGGCCAGCGACCTCGGCTCGAATTGGCAGCTCACCGGCAACCTCGATTTCTCGCGCGACTATCTCGCGGCGATCCAGCGGGTGAACGGCGCCGACGTGGTGCGCGTGGCGCGCGAATACCTCGTCGAAGATAAATTCACGCTCTCCTCGCTCGATCCCGAAGGCGCGACGAGCCAGCACCGGGCGGCGACCGAGTCGGCTGTCGGCGCGGGCGAGGTGCAAAAATTCACTCTGGCCAACGGCTTGCGCGTGCTCGTGCGCGAGGACGCCCGGCTGCCGCTGGTGAACGTGGACGCCATTTTCCGCGGCGGTTTGCTCAGCGAGACGGCGGCGACCAACGGGCTGACGAAGCTCTTTGCCCGCGCCCTGCTCAAAGGCACGGCCAGTCGCACCGGTGGGGAAATTGCCGACGCCATCGAAGCCGTCGGCGGCAGCATCAGTGCCGACGCGGGCAACAATTCCGTCGGCGTGTCGCTGGAGGTTTTGCGACCCGACCTCGGCCTCGCGCTCGACCTGCTCGCCGACATCGTGCGGCACGCGAATTTCCCCGCCGCCGTGGTTGAACGCGAGAAGACCGTGCAACTCGCCGGACTCAAGGCCGAGGACGAGCATCCGACTTCGCGGGCGCGCAATTTGTTGCGCAAAAAACTCTTTGGCGCGCATCCCTACGGCTTGCGCAACGGCGGCACGCCGGAGACGCTCGCCCGCGTGACGCGCGCCGAGTTGCTCGCGTATCAGCAGCGCTATTTCGTCGCGCAAAACGGCGTCGTCGCCGTCTTCGGCAACGTCCGCGCGAACGACGTGCGCGCGCGGCTGGAGACATTGTTTGGCGACCTGCCGGCGGGCGAGCAAGCTTTCGTCGAGCCGCCCGCGACGCCGGCGCTGGCGGCGGACATTTTCGCCGAAGAGGAAATGGACAAGGAGCAGGCGGTGCTCATGATCGGCTACCGCGGCATCACGGTCCACGACCCGGCGCGGCACGCGGTGGAATTGATCGACGAAGCGTGCAGCGATCTCGGCTCGCGCTTTTTCATCCGCATCCGCGAGGAACTGGGCCTCGCCTATTTTGTCGGCAGTTCGCAGATGCCGGGACTCGCGCCGGGCGTGTTTAATTTCTACGTCGGCACCGACCCGGCGAAGCTGACCTTGGTGCGCGCGGCGTTTCAGGAAGAAATCGCGCGGCTGGCCGAGCATGGGTTGAGCGCGGAGGAACTGGAGCGGGCAAAAAAGAAGCTCATCGGCAAACAAGCCATCGCGCACCAGAGCAACAGCAGCCTGGCGTTCACCGCGTCGCTCGATGAACTCTACGGCCTCGGCTATTTGCACTATCGCGACGTGCCCGCCGCCATCGAGGCGGTGACGCTCGCCGACGTGCGCGCCGCCGCGCGCCATCTTTTTCACCGCCAGCCCGCCGTGACCGCTGTGGTGCGGCCGGAAGAAGAGGGTTGAGAGTTGTTAGTTGAGAGTTGAGAGTTCACAAAAGCTGCGGACAAACGCCGCCTTCTTTTTTCTTTTCCGAAGCTCTCAACTCTCAACTAACAACTCTCAACTTTCCCCCAATGGCCGAAGTGCAAAAGACCAACAGCAATAGCGGCGAGATGGCCGCGCAGTTCATCGAGTTCGTGATGATGCAGGCGCAAAATGCGTCCTTCTTTCTCGGACTCATGCCGAATCCTTCGACGGGCAAGCCGGAGGTGAACCTCGACCTTGCGCGGCGTTTCATTGACCAACTGGCGATGATCCAGGAAAAGACGCGCAACAATTTGTCGAACGAGGAAGCGAACATCCTGCGCAAGGTGCTCGCCGATTTGCAGATGGCGTTTGTGGAAATCTCCAGCGCCGCGCCGGGCGGCAGCGCCGGTCGCTCGACGGGAACGGCGACGCCATCGAATCTGGAACCGACGACGGAATCTCCGATTGCCAGCGCGAGCGGCGCGTCCGAGTCCGGCGAGTCGAAGCCTGCGCCGCCGTCATCGGTCGTTGACGAGGAGCGGGAATCGAAGAAGCGTTTTACGAAAAGCTACGGAAGCTGACTTCCCGCTCACCGGCTCTAATCGTAATTCTAATCCCGCCGGAGGCATGCGTTGCCGGCGCGGCAGAAGCAGAGGATTAAGATTAGGATTACGATTAAGCTGAAGAAGTGAGAATTATCCCGCGATGCCGACTGAACTTCCCGCTGCTCCGCTCTCGGTCGGCCCGCGCGCGACGCTGGGCGGCGCAGGCGCGACGCCGCTGTTCATCCTCGGTCCGTGTGTGATCGAGGGCGAAGAATTCCTCTGGCGCCATGCGCGCGCGATCCACGAAATCTGCGCGGCAGCCGGCGCGGCGTTCGTGTTCAAAGCCTCCTACGACAAGGCGAATCGCACCTCGGGCAAATCGTTTCGCGGCATCGGCGTGCGGGCCGGCTGCGAACTGCTCGCCGCGGTCGGACGCGAACTCGGCGTGGCGGTGACGACCGACGTTCACGCCCCCGCCGAAGCCGAAGTGGCCGCGGAGTGCGGCGTGGACATTTTGCAAATCCCCGCGTTTCTCTGCCGGCAGACCGACCTCATTGAGACGGCGGCGCGCACGGGACGCATCGTGAACGTGAAAAAAGGCCAGTTCCTCGCGCCGTGGGACGTGGCGCCGATTGCGGAAAAATTGCGCGCAGCTGGCGCGGGCGAACGATTCTTCTTTACCGAGCGTGGCGTGACTTTTGGTTATAATAATCTTGTGGCTGACATGCGCTCGCTGGCCTGGATGCGCGCGGCAGGTTTTCTCACCGTTTTCGATGCGACGCACTCGGTGCAGCGGCCGGGCGGCGGCGGCGACCGGACGACGGGCGACGGCGAGCTGGCGCCGGTGCTCGCGCGGGCGGCGGTGGCGGCGGGCTGCGACGGCATTTTTCTCGAAACTCACGAAAACCCTGCCGTGGCTCTCTCCGACGGGCCGAACCAAGTTCCGCTTGACCAACTGGGCAAGCTGCTCGCTACATTGCTGCGCGTCCATGAAGCTGCCCATCGCTAGCGTTGCTAACCCCGTTGGCAGCCGCGCTTATCACCCAGGGCGCATCCGGCGTCTGTCCGCAATGGCCGTGTGGTTAACTTTGGCCTGGATCATCGCGCCAGCCGGGCGCGCGCAGAGCACTCCGCCAGCTTCTTCGGCACCGCGAAACAATAACGTGCAACAAGTCGCCGCCGCGGCAGCCTCGACGCCGGCGCCGCAACAGCCGCCGGGCGAGCGCGGGCCGGACGCGCAGGTGACCGAGACTGAGATTGTCGCCACCGACGGCGCGGAATTCGATGGCCGGACGCGGCAGGCCGTGTTTCACGGACAGGTCCACATCGCCGATCCGCGCTTCGAGTTGTGGTGCGATCAATTGACGGTGTTCTTGAACCGGGAAACCAAGGACAACGAGCCGGGCGACCGCTTGCCGCCGATGGATAGCGACAGCAGCAGCAACCAGCAATCCGGCGGCATCGATCACGCGGTGGCGGAGGGTCACGTCGTCATCCGGCAGATCAAACCGCCCACCACCGAGGGCGGCGAGACCAAGGTTTCCATTGGCCGCTCGGAGCGCGCGGAGTTCACCAACGCCACCGGCGAGATCGTGCTCACCGGCGGACCGCCGAGCGTGCAGCAGGGCTTGAACATTCTGGAGGCGACTTCGAGCCGGACGCGCATCATCATGACGCGCGACAACACGATGCGCACCGAGGGACCGTCGCGCACCGTGATCCGGCAACGCGGCGACGACAGCAACAAGCCGGTGACGACCACCAATCGCCGCAACAACAACAACGCCACGCCGGCTGCTAGTCCGGGAGGAAACAACAACAACAAGCGACCACGCCGCGGCTCGACTCCCGCGCCGGCGCCGGGACAGCAGTAATCCATGCGGCCGCGCCGCGTTTTTCGTTTCGATTTTCCGCACTCATGAGCGCCCCTTCCGCCGCCCCGCCCAAAGCCCCGGTGTCCGCGACTCCCCGCGTCGCCGGCTCGGCGACGGCGACCGCCGCGGCGCGCGGCAGCACCGCCGAAGCGCCGATCCTGCGCACGGAAGGATTGGTGAAAATTTACAAGGGCCGCACGGTGGTCAATCAGGTCGATATCCAGGTGCGCCGGGGCGAGATCGTCGGCTTGCTGGGGCCGAACGGCGCGGGCAAGACGACGAGTTTTTACATGGTCGTCGGCATCGTGCCGCCGAACGCCGGGCGCATTTTTTTCGAGGGTCACGACGTGACGCGGCTGCCGATGTATCGGCGGGCGCGGCTGGGCATGGGTTATCTGCCGCAGGAGGAGTCGATTTTTCGCAAGCTGACGGTCGAGCAGAACTTGCTGGCGATCTTGGAAACGCGGCCGTTGAGCCGGGCGCAGCGGCAGGCGCGGTGCGCGGAGTTGCTGGAACAATTCGGCATCGCGCACGTGGCGAAAAACATCGCGCTCACGCTCTCCGGCGGCGAGAAGCGGCGGCTCACCATCGCTCGCTCGCTCATTACGAATCCGAGTTTGTTGATGCTCGACGAACCGTTCAGCGGCGTCGATCCCATCGCGGTGGCCGAGGTGCAGCAGATCATCCTGTCGCTGCGCGAAACGTCCAATCTCGGCATCATCATCACGGACCACAACGTGCGCGAGACGCTCTCGATCGTGGACCGCGCGTATCTGCTCTACGAGGGCAAGGTGATGCGCGCCGGCTCGAAGGATTTTTTGGTGAACGACCCGGTGAGCCGGCAGCTCTACCTGGGCGAAAGGTTTCAGATGTAGGTCGAAGGAAGGTGGCCCGCGAAACACGCGAAAGGACGCGAAAAAAGCAGAAGGAAGAAGGAGCAAAAAATCCTGGGTTTTTTGCGTCCATTCGCGTGTTTCGCGGGCACTCCCGCGTCCGGTTTTTCACTCCAACAGAAAACACCGAAACACCATGCAAGTCGCCAATGCCAATCCGCCCGTCTCCGTCACCGGCCGGCACGTCGCCATCACTGCCGCCATCAATGATTACGCGCAGAAAAAAATCGAAGGGCTGCACCTCGATTATCCGCGCATCATCGACGCGCGCGTGATCCTCGACGTGGAAAAATACCGGCACCGCGCCGACGTCGTCTTGACGTGCAGCAACCACATTTCCATCGAGGCCAGCGAACAGTGCGACGATCTCTACGCCGCCATCGACCAGGCCGTCGCCAAGATCGCGCGGCAGATGCGCAAACATAAAACGCGGCTCCTGCGCTCGCACCGTCCGCGCAGCAACGACAACGTGCGCTATCTGCGCGAGCAGGTCTTCAGCGCCGATGCCGCGCTGAACATGCCGGACACGGAGTTTGCGGCGTTGCTCGACGGATCGCATCCGACGGCGGGCGCGCAGCACGGGTCCTCCGGCGTCGCCGGCGGCGGCGATAACGGTCAGCACGACTCTGGCGCCGCGGTGGCGCAAAAGCAGCCGCCCGCTCAGGCCGCCGCCCGCCCGAGCGCCGTGGTGCAGACCGAGAAGCATCCGCTGAAACCGATGTTCGTGGACGAGGCGATCCTGCAAATGGAAATGGCCACGCGCGAGTTCCTCGTGTTTCTCAACGCGAGCAGCGAAAAGGTCAACGTGCTCTACCGCCGCCCGGACGGCGACTTCGGCCTCATCCAGCCGGAGTTTGCCTGACGCGAGCCAGCCCGTTTTTCCCTCCCCATCTCTCCCCCTTGAGAACATGAAAACCGCCGAGCTTGCCACCGAATCGCCGTCGCTCCCGCCGCTGGTCGCGCTGCCGCCGGAGCCACCGCCGGCCGTGCAGGTCATCGCCAGCAACGGCCAGGAGCACATCAAGCAGCCGCACGTCAGCGTCGGCCAGTTTTACGCGGACCACGGCGAGGCGCTCGGCTGCAAGCTGGTCGGGCCGGAGGTCGGCTTCGACCGGCGCATCGGTGAGCCGACGATCAACCGGCCGGGGCTGGCGCTCAGCGGTTTTTACGAATACTTCGCGCACCGCCGCATCCAGGTCATCGGCAGCGCGGAGTTGACGTATCTGAAGAGCTTGCCGCCGGCGCGGATGGCCGAACGGTTTCAGGAACTCTGCGCGCGCAAGGTGCCGTGCATCGTCTTCTCCCGGCAGGCGGCGATCCCCAAGGCGCTGCTGGAGATCGCCGAGAGCATGGGCGTCGCCGTGTTTCGCACGCCGCTGGTGACGATGAAATTCATCAACGCCGCGACCATCGCGCTGGAAGTCGATTTTTCCCCGACGAAAATCGAGCACGGCAGCATGGTCGATATCCTCGGCATCGGCGTGCTCATCCGCGGCGAGAGCGGCATCGGCAAGAGCGAGTGCGTGCTCGGCCTGATCGAGCGCGGCTACAGCCTCGTGGCCGATGACGTGACGCGCATCTGCGCCTTCGAGCACCGGGAGCTGGTCGGCACGGCGCCGCCGGTCACGCGCTACCACATGGAGGTGCGCGGGCTGGGGTTGATTAACGTCGCGTCGATCTTCGGCATCGGCAGCATCCGGCTGGAAAAACGCCTCGATTTGGTGGTGACGCTAAAAGACTGGCACGACACGGAGGAAATTGATAGAGTGGGGCTGGAACGCGAAGTTTACCAAATTTTGAACATCCAAGTCCCGCATGTCACCATCCCCGTCGCTCCGGGGCGCGACATCGCCCGGCTGATCGAGGTGGCGGCGCTGGATCAAAAACTCAAGAGCCTCGGCTGCAATTGCCCGCAAGAATTCAACCAACGTCTGATTGAGCTGATGCACCGCAAACATCACCGTCTATGAGCAGTGCTGCCGCCAGCCCCGACCAGCCCGCTTCCGGCGCCGTTCCCGGCGGTGAGAAATGCACGAAGGACCTCGTCATCGAGAACAAGCTCGGTCTGCACGCGCGGCCGAGCGCGCAGTTTGTGAAAGTCGCCGCCCGCCACCAGGCGGAAATCTGGGTCGAAAAGGACGGCGAACAGGTCAATGGCAAGAGCATCATGGGCTTGATGATGCTCGCCGCCGGCCAGGGATCGAAGCTGCGCGTCAGCGCGGAAGGTCCGGATGCCAACGAAGCCATCGCCGAGCTGGAATCGCTCGTGCGCAACCGTTTTTCCGAAGAGTGAACCGCGCGCACTCGCCATCTTCAGGGGTTGAATCCCTCCGTCCGGCGCCGCCGCTGCTGCCTGCACGGCGGGCGCCGTTGCCGCCGTTGTTCCGATGAACGACGCTGACGAGGCTGCCGCCCAGCCAGTAACTCCATCGTCCTCTCCCCGGCTCGCGGAACAGCGCTTCCAAGGTGTCGGCGTGTCGCCCGGTCTGGCGCGCGGGCCGGTGTTCCTGTTGCGCCGCGATGACGAGTCGGTGCCGGATTATCCCATCCGCGCCGAAGATGTGCCGAGCGAGGTCGCGCGGTTCGAAGCGGCGCTGGTGACGACGCGGGTGCAGATCCTGGAAATGCAGTCCAAGATCGCCGACGCCATCGGCGCGAAGGACGCCGGCATTTTCGACGCGCACCTGCTCGTCGTCGAGGATCGCGCGATCATCGACGAAGTGCAGCGCAAGCTCGCGCACGAGTTGCGCAACGTGGAGAGCATTTACCGCGACGTGGCCAACCGCTACGCGGACACGCTCAGCCGCATCGACGACCCGTATTTGCGCGAACGCGCGCTCGACATTCAGGACGTGACGCGCCGGGTGCTGATGAACCTCGTCGGCCGCGGCCACATCGGCCCGCGCGGCCTCGATTATCCGCACATCCTCGTCGCGCACAACGTGACGCCGAGCGACACCGCGCAGCTCAACCGCCAGCTCGTGCTCGGCTTTGCCACCGAGATCGGCAGCAGCACCGCGCACTCGGCCATCATGGCGCGCAGCCTGAACATCCCGGCCCTCGTCGGCTTGCACGATGCGCTCACGCTCTTGCAGACCGGCGACCAAGTGTTGCTCGACGGCTACCACGGGCTGCTGGTGGTCAACCCGAGCGAGCAAACCCTGCGTGAATACGAGGAACTCGCCCGCCACAAAGCCCGCCTCGAAGCCGGCCTCGTCGAGCTGCGCGAGACCGCCAGCAACACGCGCGATGGCCGCCACATCGTGCTCAGCGCCAACATCGAGCTGCCCGACGACGTGCCGGCCGTCAAAGCCAGCGGCGCCGAGGGCATCGGCCTGTATCGCACCGAGTTTTTTTATTTAAACAAAAGCGAACTGCCCAGCGAGGAGGAGCAATACGAGAATTACCGCCGCGTCGCCAGCGACGTGCTGCCGCACCCGGTCATCATCCGCACGCTCGATCTCGGCGGCGACAAGTTCATGAGCAGCCTGCACCTGCCGGCGGAGTTAAATCCATTCCTCGGCTGGCGGGCCATCCGTTTCTGTCTGGAGCGGATCGATATTTTCAAGGTCCAGCTCCGCGCGATCCTGCGCGCCAGCGCGCTCGGCAACGTGAAGATGATGTATCCGCTCATCAGCGGGCTGGGCGAGGTGCGGTCGGCCAACGCGTTGCTGGAAGAGTGCAAAGCCGAGTTGCGCGCGGAAGGCCGGGAGTTCGATGACAACATGGAAGTCGGCGTGATGATCGAGGTGCCCAGCGCCGCGATTTGCGCGCCGCACATCGCGCGCGAGGTCGCGTTTTTTTCCATCGGCACGAACGATCTCATCCAATACACCGTCGCCGTCGATCGGGTGAACGAACGCATCGCGCACCTCTACGAGCCGACGCACCCGGCGATCATTCGATTGATCAAAATGGTCGTGGACGCCTCGCACGCCGCCGGCATCTGGACGGGCGTGTGCGGCGAGATGGCCGGCGACATCGCGCTGACGCCGCTGCTGCTCGGCCTCGGCATCGACGAACTCAGCGCCGGCGCGTCCCTGGTGCCGCGCGTCAAGCGCGCCGTGCAAAGCGTGGAATTGAGCGTCTGCCAATCGCTGGCCGAGCGGGTGTTGGAAATGGACGCACCCGACGCCATCCTCGCCGAGTGCGAGAGCACCGCGCGGGAGTTTTATCCTGATCTGCTAGGGTGAACCCGGCTGCGCCGGGAAGCTCTAAATCCCAAGTTCTAAGCTCGAAACAAGCGCAAGGACCAAAGTTCAAATGTCGTTGTAGAAAATTGTGTCCGCAAAGGAGGCGCCAGAATCTTGGAAGGTTTCCGCGGAAGAACAGCGGATGCGGTTTGACCTTGAGGAGCGGACGTTTTGTTTTGCCAGAGATACCCGGACGTTTGTGCGCGCTTTGCCAAGAACGTTGGCCAATGTGCAAGACGCGCGGCAGCTCATTCGCTCGTCAGGATCAGTTGGCGCCAATTACATCGAAGCCTGTGAAGCGCTGAGCAAAAAAGATTTGGCCATGCGGATGAAAATCTGTCGCAAAGAAGCCAAGGAAACCCATTACTGGTTGCGTTTGCTTTACCTTGATCCCGATCCCGCCTTGGAAGCTACTCGACAAAAACTGTTACGAGAAGCGCATGAACTCACGAGTATCTTCGGTTCTATCGTGAGCAAATACTGACGGATAAAAGAAGACATGATGAATGGTATTTTAGCCAAAGCACGCTACAAGGCTTCGAAAGGCTCCTCATGCGCTTTGTGCAAGCCCAACAAGCACGGTTGGGAGGATAAGAAGAAACACCGCGACGTGCGGCTTGCGATAAAACACGGACAGGAACTGCGCGAGCGCAATGAAAACGTCTAACCGATTTTGAACTTTGGCCCTTGCGCTTGTTTCGAGCTTAGAACTTGGGATTTAGAGCTTCCCGGCGGCCCCGCCGGGTTATCCTTCGATCTCAAACCCGCCTTCTTCCATTTTCTTGAGCACGTCGCTCATGTCATCGACCTCGTCCCACACGTCGCGACTGATGTAGATCGGGGCTTTTTGCTGGATCGCCAGCGCGATGGAGTCGCTCGGGCGCGCGTCGATCTCGATGATCTTGCGCTGTTGCAACTCGTTTTCCGCGCTGATGATGAGCCGCGCGAAATACGTCGCGTTCTTTAATTCGTTGATGATGATGCGCTCGACCTTTGCGCCGACCGCCGTCATCAAGTGCGCCATGAGATCGTGCGTCATCGGCCGCTCCTTGGGCAGCTCGCGCATGAACATCGTGATCGCCGTGCCCACCATCTGGTCCACGTAGATCGTGAACGTTTTCTCCTTGTTGCCCAGAAACACGGCCCAGCCTTCCTTCGTCGGCAACACGGCGCGCACTTGGGCTTGAACCACGGTTTTGCTGCTCATAAAAAGGGGGCGCTAAAAACGAGACAACCTCTGAGCCTATTCGCGGGGTCGGTGGAAAACAAGCCCCGAGCCGACGCCGCGCGGTCGAGCGCGGACACGCCGGGCGCGCGGCCAGCTTGCCGGGCGAAACGTAGGTCTTGGCCGCAGCAGGAATTACGTGCCGTCAACGCGCCCATCGGGCCGGGGCGTCTCGCCTCGCACTTGGGCAATATAAGACGCCGCTGCCGCGCGAATCTCCGCGCCGACCTCCGCTTGGGCGGTCACGAACTTCGGCCGAAACCACGGGAACAAACCGACCAGATCGTGCAACACCAGAATCTGCCCGTCGCAAGCCGTGCCCGCGCCGATGCCAATCGTCGGGATCGCCAGCGCCGCCGTGATGTCCCGCGCCGCGGCCGGCGTCGCCAGCTCGATGACCACGCCAAATGCGCCTGCCGCCTCCACCGCGCGCGCGTCTGCGAGCAACGCCCGCGCGCCTTCCTCCGAGCGGCCTTTGATTTTGTAGCCGCCTTCCTCGCGCACCGATTGCGGGAGCATCCCAATGTGCGCGAGGAGCGGAATATCCGCCGCGGTGATCGCCGCGATTTGCGCTTGCGCCCGCACGCCGCCTTCCAGCTTCACCGCGTGCGCGCCCGCCTCCACTAGGCGCCGCGCGTTGCGCACAGCGTCGGCAGGGTTTTCATAAGACCGCGCCGGCAGGTCCGCCACGAGCAACGCGCGCTCCACACCGCGCGCCGCCGCCCGCGTGTGGTGCAGCATGTCGTCCATCGTCACCTCGACCGTGTCCGGCAATCCGAGCACGACCATGCCAAGCGAATCGCCGACGAGGATGAGGTCGATGCCGCTTTCATCCACCAGCTTTGCCGTCGGATAATCGTAGGCGGTCAACGCCGCGATTTTGCGGCCCTGCGCTTTGGCGGTGCGGATGCGTTCGAGAGCCGGGTTCACGAGGGAAGGGAAGCAGGCAAAGTATCGCGCAACTCCGAAGCGGCGGTCGCGTCAAAGTCACGTCATTCATGGTAGTGGCTCAATTTGAAAAAACGCGGTTGAGGTTCCGCGGGTAGGGCGGGCATCTTGCCTGCCGCGCCGGGCGTCCTCGCCCGGTGCAGCGAAATGCGAAGACGTGATCTCTTGCGCTACGGTTGTGTGTTCCGCAAGATGCGGCACACGGCAGGCAAGATGCCCGCCCTACCCACGGAACATCGCAACCAAAAAATCAAACCGAGCCACTACCCCGCCCGTCCGCACCGCGGCGCGAGAAAATTTCGTCCGTTCACGGCTTCGTTTCCAACATATCCACGGCCGTGAGCAGATCGACCGCTCGCTGGAGCGCGCCGTCGCGCGGACGTGGGCGCGGCGGCGGCAAACCCTCGCGCCGTCGCGCCTGCGCGTCGCGCGCGGCATCCAGTTCCGGATTCAACCCAGCCACCAGCGCCGCCTCGTTGAAGTGCGGCCGTTCGACCTCGAACACGAATTGCCCCACCGGCGCCACCGGCGGGCCGTTGTTGGGCGACGCGGCGGGCGGCGGCGCGTTGCTCGCGCGGAACATCGCGATTTTCTCCGCCCGCTCCGTCACCGCCGGCAGGTCGGGCTTTACGCCGCCAGGGAAAATGCTCGCGTTGTTGGCGGCCAGCACGATCTGCGCGACGGCCACCCGCAAGAGCGCGCCCGCGTTGCCGCCGAGCGCGAAATCGGCATACGCCACTGCCTCACCCGCCGTCGGTCCGCCGACGATCAACGCGCGCTTTTCCGCCTGCAACACGCCGGCGGCCACCTCCGCCGCGCCGGCCGTGTCGCCATCGGTGACGACCACCAGCCGGCCCGTGAAAAGCGGGTCGGCATTCGTGGTGAAAAGCTGGTCCTGCCCACCGCCGCCGGTCGGTTTTTTCAACGTGAACAGCGGCCGGCCTTTCGCCAGAAATTTCCGCGCGACCTCCGCCGCCAGTTCGTAATCGCCGCCGCCGTTGACGTTCACCGCGCTCGTCGCGCGCAGGTCGAGAATCACTGCGGGCAGCTTGGCCGAAACGCAGTCGCGCAACGCTTTTTCCAAGTCGCCCAGGTGCGCGCGCGTCAGCTCGCCCACGCGGGCGTAGCCGATGTGATTTGGAAAAATCTCCGTGCGAAATTCCCCCGGCACTTCCTCGCGCGCCGCAGCCCCACCAGCCGCCGGCGCGGATGGAGCGTGCGCCGGCAGCAGGAAAGCGCCGTTTTCCAACCGGCCGAGCAGCCCGCCGAGCGTGGCGCGCGCGACGGCGCGTTCGTCGGTGTCGGCGGGATTGACGTAATTGCCGCGCAGCAGCCGCAACGCCTCCTGCATTTCGTCCAAGCCGAGGCCATCCACGAGCGCGCGTTGCTCGGCGGCATTCGGCGGGTGCGTCGTTGCGGACGCAGACGTTGGCGGAGGCGCGGCGGCGGATTGTCCAAAGGTCGGCACAACGGCGGCGGCAGCGAGCGCCGCGAAAGCGGAGAGACAAAGGCGGAAGGAGTAAGGCGGAGGGCGGAAGGACACGTCCCAATGTCGGCTAAAAATAACGCGCTGGCAAAATGCCGGTGAAATTCCGCCTTCTACCTTGCAAGGGACGGTTTTATCCCGCAAAAATGCAGGCTACTAGCTGCTCGGCGGTGCTACGCGCTATGTGTGATTACGACCTCCAACCCACGATTGCGTTGTTCGAGCGTTATCTTACGTTGGCGCGCCAGAAGCGCCCAACAGAGATTCATGCGCTGCTAGGGGCCGAGGCGCTTGAGCGGCTCGATCAATTGCGTTTTCTTCTGTCGCGAGTTACCGCGATTCAGCATCACGTTCTCAACGGTCGTCCTCTTTCGACAACAGACTTTTTCCTCCCTATCGAGGCTTGCCCCGCTTCCTCGGATACCGGCCAAGCCATCCGCGACGCATTTTTCCACGTCCAGCTTTATACGGAGTCTTTCTACTATCTCGCATTTCGTTTCCGGCAGATTCTTACTACTCAGAGTAGGATCACTGGCGGTCACCCACTTCCGCTACTCCACAGCTTTGAGTGCTTCGGCGTGCGTGACGTGCGCAACCATCTCTTGGAACATCCTGAAGGGCGCACGAGTCAGAAATTCTCGCAGGACCATTCTCTCGGTGGCTCGGACGGTCCTCAACTCAAGCTTGACTCTACCCCGTCAGCGCATACAGATCGCGGTCTATTCGTCAATGCCGCCGAGTTCAATCGGCAACTCCACGCCACACTTTCCCATGCAATCGCAACGCTTGAATCCGAATGACCGCACCGCCTAACCACGCGCTCCAGCGAACAGGCCATGGCGGCACGTCTCTCCTGCTTGTTTTGCTTTGCTTCGCCATAGCCTGTCGCTGAGCTTGGAGACGTTAGGCCGCATGAGCCGCTCGATTTTTTCAGCCGAAAACTTACACAACAAGCAATCATGAACACTACATCCACACAACCACTCGTCGTTGACCTTTGCTCTAAGAATTGTCCGTTCCCACCCGCTGACTGGAACGGAGCCTACAACCATCAACTCGAGCGGTGGGACGGCTCCGTTTATGGCGGCCCAAATACCGAAACATACACTACATGTGGCACGACCGGCGGCAAGGATCAGGACTACGACGATGACGACGTGAACAAGCTCCTTTGCGATTAGTGATTTTACTGCTGTCGGTCCAGAAAGACATTCACCTCGATCCGGTAGTCGAACGACTGCGGGATCGAGGCCATGCGTTCGTGCGCGTCAACACGGACGACCTCGCCACTTCGTGGCTCATTATTTGTAGTGATAGGTCGGACGGAGCTTCCCACGTCTTCACGAACTTACACAACGACAAGTCGTTTTCATGGGCAGACGTGACAGCAGTTTGGTATCGCCGTCCGAATCTTCCAACCGGCCTATCCCACGAACTTGCCGATGCATTCAAGGATTTTGCAGCATTCGAGATTTATTCACTCGTCCAGTATCTTTTATCTGCACTGGACGCCAGCGGCATCACGTGGGTTTCAAACCCTCATTCGATGTCACGCGCTAACAGCCGTTTTTTCCAGACACAAGCAGCACGAGCCGCGGGTTTTACCGTGCCCGATACGATTGTTTCCAATCACCCACGAGCGATCCACGGTTTCATTCAGCAGCACCGCACCGATCTTTTCGCCATTAAGCGCATTTCGAGTCACTCACGATTAGAGGCCAACATTTCTTTCTTCACTTCGCGCGTGTCACGAGCCGAGTTGCTACAGAAGCTCGACCAGACATCGCTCTGCCCAACCTTGATCCAAGAGTATGTTCCGAAGGTATGCGAATATCGCGTCACGGTAATTGGAGACCGAGTTTTCACCTGCCGTTTGCTCTCACAGGAGAATCCCGCTTCGTCGGTCGATTGGCGCGAGACAAATCCCGCCTTTATTAAGCATGAGATCGTTACCCGCCCATCTCTTGAAGCTAAGGCTCTTGATGTCATCAGACGTTTGGGATTACGTTTTGGAGCTATAGACCTCATCGAGCGCCCTGATGGCGAAATCGTGTTTCTCGAAGTCAATCCCAATGGACAGTGGCTTTGGATCGAGCAGATCACCGGAGCGAAGATGTCTGACGCAATGACTGACCTACTTTCAACCAATGCTGCATAACCATGAGATGCAGCTAACCGGCTCCGCTGCCACACTGGCTGCTTCCACCGCCGCCGTGCAGTCAGCGCGCCAGCTCAAAAAATGGTGGGCGAACGAATGGAAGCGGCAAGATGACGAAGGATAGTCAGGCGACTTTTGCGTTATCAGCGCCATTGACCTCCGGGACGTGGCGACTACACATTGTTCATGGATTACCGCCAGATCATTACTATCGAGCCTGGCAAGCGCGGCGGCAGACCGTGCATCCGCGGTATGCGCATTAGCGTTTACGACATCCTCGGCTGGCTGGCGGCAGGCATGACTAACGAACAGATCATTGAGGAGTTTCCTGAATTGACTTTGGAAGATATTCGCGCATCTCTCGCGTTTGCTGCCGACCGTGACCATCACTTGATTGGTTCGGCGGCATGAAGCTGCTTTTTGATCAGAACCTTAGCCATCTGGCCTTGGTTGGAGGTTTACCATGAGCACACTGACCGTTCAGCTTCCAGACTGGCTGCATAATAAAATCAGAGAGCTTGCGCAGGCGGATGGTATCTCCGTGGAGCAGTTTCTTACAACCGCCGCTGCCGAGAAGATGTCTGCGCTCCTGACACAAGACTATCTGCGTCGAGAGGCTGCGCTTGGCTCACGAGCTGACTTCCAGCATGTTTTGAGCAAGGTGCCCGATGTTCCGCCAGAGCCTTACGACGAACTGCCGCCAA
>JAFAXH010000004.1 GCA_019241085.1 Verrucomicrobiota bacterium
GTGCTCAACCCGCTGGTGATCGTTTCAATCTCGCGCTCCCAAGCGCCTGCTCCGGCGGAAGGCTAACGGTCGGTTGCTGATGGCGCGCGCTTTTCCGCGGCGCTCCGGGCCAGCTCCAGCAATTCATCGGTCGAACGCATGCCGACGATGCGGCGGCCATTGAGAAAGAGCACTGGCGTGCCGTCCAAGCCGAGCGCATCGGCTTCTTTCACGTCGGCTGCCAGGCGGGCGGTGGCGCGCGGCGCGGAGAACGATTCGGCGAAGCGATAAACGTCGAGGCCAAGCGCGCGGGCGAGTTCGATGAACTCGGCTTGGTCGCCGGGGAGCGGCTCACGGCTCATCAATGCGTCGTGGTATTCCCAGAATTTTCCCTGTTCGGCGGCGGCCATCGCGGCCAGCGCACCCGGGCGCGCGCGCGGATGGACTTCCTCCAGCGGCAGATTTTTGAAACCGACCGCCACCCGCTCGCCCAAGGCGAGGCGCACGGCGCGCAGTTGCGGCGCGAGCTGGCGGCAGGCGGGACACTCGAAATCCGAGAAAACGACGAAGACCGCTGGCGCATCGGCGGAGCCATCGAGCTGACCCACGGCGGCGAGCGCGGGCAGGTCGAATCGCACGATGGGCGGAATCGGCGGGCGCACGCGAATCTCGACGGAATGTTGCGCGCGCAGTCTGGCGAGATAATCGCCCTGCGCCGCAGTCGTCTGCGCACGGAGTTTCTCCGGCGTGGTGCCGCGGCGTTTGGCTTCGTCGGCGAGGAGGAGTTCGTCAATGCGGCTTTCGAGCCAGTCGCGCCGCAGCTTCGCGGCGATTTCTTCGCGCGGATAAATGGCGAGACGCACCGGGAGCGGCAGGTCGTGTTCGGTGACCGCGCGCCCGTCGATGGTCGCGAGCACCTTCGGGCCAACCTCTGCATTGGAAAGCAATGCCGCGCTGAGCACGGCGGCAGTGCCGAGGGTGGTCAACGCCAGGGCAGCGGGCAACACCGCGCTTGTAGAATGCGCGTTCGCTTCATTTTGCCAGCACCCCTTCGCGCCGGGTAGAAACAGCAAACTTGCGAGCAGGAAAAAACAAAGCGCGGAGCCGAGGCAGAGCGGGCAGAACGCATGGAGTTTAAAAGCTTGGACGCCGATTAGCCCGAGCGAAACCAGCGCGCCAAATCCGGCCACCGCGCGCAGTGCCCGCACCAACCAGCGGCGCGGTATTTCCAAGCGAATGAAAAACCACGCCACCAAGCCAACAAACAACGCCAACCAAGTCGTCAAACCGATCCACGACAACGGCACGACGCCGGCCACCTTCGCGTAGGAGCTGTGCGTGACGGCATCGCAATTGCCTGCGGCGATGATCTTTTCACAAAACTGGCCCGCCGGGCGAAAGACGAGCAACAGGGAGAGCAATACCCCGGCCCATGCGACGAGCACGGCGCAGAGCCTGCGCCACGCGCCACCGGGGGTGTGAGAAAGATTTCCGTCGTGCATGGGGCGAGGCGGCGCTGGACGTTGGTTGTAAAGCAACGTCGCTTCGCTGACAATCTGCCCGCAACTCGCTTCCGTTCGTTATCATCATGGCCGGCCTCGTCATCAAACCGCGTGCGCGGATTTTTCACGGACACGATTGGGTTTACGCCAGCGAAGTGCTCAAAGCCTTCGGCGATCCGCAGCCGGGCGCGGTGGTGTCGTTAAAAGACGGCCGGGACCGGCCGCTGGGATCAGCGATTTACAATCCCGCGTCGCAAATCGTCGCGCGGCGCTTTTCGCGGCAGCGGCAGGACTTGGGCCTCGATTTTTTTCGCCGCCGCATCGCGCTCGCGGCCAAGCTGCGGCGCCAGCGTGGGTTTGATTTGAGCAAGCGACCGTGCCGGCTCGTTTGGAGCGAAAGTGACGGGCTGCCGGGCGTGATCGTGGATCGCTACGGCCCGGTGCTGGTGTTGCAAACCCTCACGCGCGCGATGGACGAGCGGAAAAGCGTCATCGCCGCCGCGCTCGTGGCGGAACTCGCGCCGCGCGCGATCCTCGAGCGCAATGACGCGCCCGTGCGCCGCGCGGAAGGATTGGAAATTCTCGCTCCCGCGGTGCTGCATGGCGAGGCGCCGGACGCAGTGGAAATCGCGCTGGCGACGGCAGCCGGCGGAAGCGACGCCGATGACCTGCGGTTCGCGCTCGATTTATTGAAAGGCCACAAGACCGGCTTTTATCTCGATCAAGTCGAAAACTACGCCCTCGTCGCGGCGCACGCGCGCGGGCGGCGGGTGTTGGATTGTTTCACGAATCAAGGCGCCTTTGCGCTCTTTTGCGCCCGGGCTGGCGCCGCGAGCGTGACTGCGGTGGAGGCCAGCGCCGACGCTCTCGCCGCGGCGCGTGCGAATGCCGGGCGCAACGCGCTGCCGGACATCCAATGGGTCGAAGGCAACGTCTTCGATTTCCTACCCGCCGAGGAGCGGCGCGGCTCACACTACGACCTCATCATCCTCGATCCGCCGTCGTTTACGAAGACCAAAGGCCGGCGCGACGATGCCATGCGCGGCTACAAGGAAATCCACCTCCGGGCGTTGAAGTTGCTCGCCCCGGACGGATTGCTCGCGACGTTTTGCTGCGCGCATCACGTCGGCGATGCGGCATTCCGCGAGATCGTCGCCGAGGCAAGCGTGGACGCGCAACGGTCGCTGCGGGTGCTGCGTCGTTTCAGTCAAAGCACGGACCATCCCATCGTGCTCACCATTCCCGAAACGGAATATCTGCACGGCTATCTTTTCGAGGCGATGCCGGGACGCTGATTCCTCAGCCGCGCCGAGGTGCCGGTAGCAGCCGTCAAAATTACTTAGCGCCGCCAGTGGCCGCCACCGCCGCGGAAGTAGCGGGGGCCGCCAAAGCGTCCGTATGAGTGGTAGCCGCCATAATACGAGCGATAGCCGTAGTAGCCGGGGCCAAATCCGTAGATTACCACCGGCGCAGGCTCGTAGTAATAAACCACCGGGGGCGGCGCGGGTTCCTCCTCGTAGTAATAGTATCGACGGGGCGCTGGCGCCTCCCGTTTCGGTTGAGGAGCAGGCGTATCATCATCGCCGCCCGCCCAGGCAGGCGCAGTCGGCAGCAACAGTAGAATCAAGGCGGCAAGTGGCAGCCACGGGAAAGATTTCAGTTTCATCATAACGCTCCTTACTTTGTTCTTTCGACGTGGCGAAACGCGCCGGTCTTCAATTAAATTCGACGAAACAAACGAATTTGGACTCGCCCTCGGCTTCTTCCTGAGTGGAGTCGCCGCATTTTTTTAGGTCGAAGAAATACCCGCCGGATGCGTCGTCAGCTTCATCGCGCCTTGAGCAGGCGCAGGACGGCTGGTTTGCTCGCAGCGGCGTTTTCGTAACTCCCGCTGCAAGTCAGGAACCAAGCGCCGGCCAAGGGCGCGTCGTAGAAATATCACGCCAGTCGTCCGCATTGGTTGACCGAAAATCTGAGGAGGCCAAGCCAGTAATGTGCGTCAGCCGTCCAGCGCGGAAAGTGCTCCAGCACGCAGCCGTTCGATGGAAGCTTCCAAGGTCTGGATGTCGGTGGGTTTGATCAAATGATCGTCGAAGCCAGCGGCGCGGCTTCGGGCCACATCCTCCTCCATGCCATAACCGCTCAGCGCAATGCCGATCAGGGTGGCTTTGTCGCGCGATTGACGCAGCGACCGCATCAAATCCATGCCACTCCCATCGGGCAGGCCGACGTCGCTGATGAGCACATCGAACTCGTGTTGACTGGCCGTTTTCAGTGCGGCCTGCACGCTGCCCGCGGTGGTAACGTGGTAGCCGCGTCTTTGCAACAGCACTTGCATGGAAAGGATCGTGTCGAGATGATCGTCCACCAAAAGAATCCGCACGGAGTTGCCGGACTGATTTGTTATTTTTTCCCGTGCGGGAACATCATGGCGTTGAGCATCGGATGAGGCAGCGTTGCTCTCGGTCTTTGCCGTGTCGGCAGATGATGCCGCGGAGGTAGCTACCTGCCCGGACGAGGCATTTTCACCAGCGGCATTTGTGCTCTCAGCGGTTTCGAGTTCGACCCGGAAGGTCGCGCCCAAGTGAGGACCGGCGCTGGAAGCAGTGATGTGGCCGCGGTGCAAATCGACGATCGCTTTGGCGATGGCCAAACCAAGGCCGAGACCGCCGAGGCGGCCATGCTCGGCTTGCTCGAACGCATCGAAGACGCGGGGGAGCATCTCCGAAGTCATGCCAATGCCAGTATCGATCACCTCGATCCGGATATGTTTTTGAGCAAAGTTGGACGAACGCAACGTGATGCGCCCACCCGCCGGTGTGAATTTGATGGCGTTCCTGAGCAGATTCCAAAAAACCTGGTGCAAGCGGGCGGCGTCGGCGTGCAGAAGGCAACGGGTGGCAGCCAGTTCCAAATCGATGTGCAGTAGCTTCGCCTCGATTTCGTCCTGGCAAATTTGCAACGTGGTGCGCATCAGTTCGTGGGCGTCCACGGTTTCCAGGTTGAGCTGCACCTTGCCCTTGCTGATGCGCGTGAGATCGAGCAGGTCATCGATGAGCCGCGCCTCCAGCTCGACGTTGCGGCGAATCATTTCCACGGACGGCCGCAGTTGCGCCGGCAACGCGGGATCAGCCTGCAAAGCCTGCACGGTATTGAGCACCGGGGTCAACGGCGTGCGCAACTCGTGGCTGAGCATGGCAAGGAAGCGATCCTTCGCGTTGCTCGCGGCCTCCGCCTCGCTGCGCGCCTCCTGGGCCACGGTGTAGAGCAGCGCATTGTCCACCGCCAGCGCGGCGCGTTGCGCCAATTCCTCGGCCAGCGAAATCTCCCGTGCCGTGTAGGCGCGACCGGACTCCGCCATCACCAGCGAGATCGCGCCCAGCGTGCGTCCGCGGGCCACGAGCGGCACGATCACCGCCGAAGCCATGTCCAGGTTGCGGGCGATCTCGCGGTGCTGCGGTTTCCAGCCCAGGCTTTCGAGCGCGGCATCGGACAAGTCGGTGAGCACTTCGGTGCGTCCGGTGCGCAGCGCCTTCGGCACAAAATACGGGATGTCGAGCCGGAGCGGCTCCCGCTCGCGCACGGCGTGCAGGAAGGCGACCTTGGATGGATCGGAGTGCGCGAGGGCCATGAGCATGACCGCGCCCTCTTTCTCCAGCATATCGACCCAACAAAAATCCGCGAGCGTTGGCACGGCGAGCTGCGCGAGATTTTGCAACGTCTCGCGATAGTCGAGCGAAGCCGCCGCCAGCACGCTGCTCGCTTCCGCCAGAAACGCGGCGCGACGTTGCGCGGCCTCGGCCTCGGTGCGGGCGGCTTGCTCGCGGATGAACTGCGCGTGCTCCACGGCCTGCCGCTTGACCTGCTCGGTCTTTTTAAAGAGATCGACGAAGACATTGACTTTCGCCCGCAGAATCTCGGGCACGATCGGCGCGAGGATGTAATCGACGGCGCCCAGGGAATAGCCGCGCGAGAGGTGCGTCTCGGCATCGTTGACGGCGCTGACGAAGATGATCGGCGTCAGCTCCGAATTCTTGCGCTGGCGGATGAGTGACGCCGTCTCGAAGCCATCCATCACCGGCATGTTCACGTCGAGCAGGATGACGGCGAAATCCTGCCGCAGCAGACAGCGCAAGGCTTCCTTGCCCGAGCGGGCGGGCACCAGGTTTTGTCCAAGGCTTTCCAAGGTCGCCTCGAGCGCCATCAGCTTGTCCGGACGATCATCAACCAGCAGGATGTTGACGCGATCCTCGAAAGAAGTCATCGGAGCGATGGAGGGGAGACGCGAGACCTTCCCGCCGGGTTTATCCTGTATCCTGCCACGCAGCGTTTACCGGTGCAGCCACTGCCGCAGCAGCGCCAGGAGCTGGCTGATGTCCACCGGCTTGGCGATGTAATCCGAACAGCCGGCGGCGAGGCATTTCTCCCGGTCACCTTTCATCGCCTTGGCGGTGAGCGCAATGATCGGCAGCGAACGGAAGATTCCCTGCTGGCGGATGCGGCGGGTCGTTTCGTAACCGTCAACCTCCGGCAGCATGATGTCCATCAACACCACTTCGATGCCCGGCGTTTCGCGCAATTTCGCGATGGCTTCCGCGCCGCTTTCCGCCGGGATGACTTCCATCTGGTATCGCTCCAGGACGCTCGTCATGGCGAAAATGTTGCGAATGTCGTCATCGACCAGCAGCACTTTTCTTCCCGCCAAAACCGCGTCGGTGTGGTGCAGCGATTGCAAGAGCTGCCGGCCATGCGCGGGCAGCTTCGCCACGTCGCGGTGCAGCCAGAGCGCCGTCTGATCGAAGAGCCGCTCGGGCGAGCGGACATCTTTGAAGATGACGCTTTGTGCCAGTCGATTGAGTCGCGTCTCTTCCTCCGTCGCGAGTTCTTTGCCGGTATAAACGATGATCGGCAGCCGCGCGAGCCGTGGACGCCGCTTGATTTCCTCCACCAGTTCGTAGCCGGACAAGCCGCCGCCGGCCAGCAGCAGATCGACCACCACGCAGTCAAATTCCCGTGGCTCGTCGAGCAGGGCGAGCGCCTCCTCGGCACTTGCCACCGCGGTGGTGCGCACGGTGCCGTTGCCGATCAACTCGATAATGCTGCGGCGCTGCGTCGCGTCGTCCTCGATGACGAGGAGTTCCTTCACTGGCCGGTCGATGAAACGGCGCATCGTGGCGAAGGTTTCCTGCAACTGCTCCCTGCCCGCGGGCTTGGTGAGGAAACCGAGCGCGCCGGATTTGACGCTGTGCTCCGGCTCGTCGCTGACGGAGATGACGTAAACCGGGATGTGCCGCGTGGCGAGATCGGCCTTGAGCCGGTCGAGCACACGCCAGCCATCGAGATCGGGCAGGCTGAGGTCGAGTGTGATGGCGGTGGGCTGGAACTCGTGCGCCAGCGCGAGCGCCGTGTTGCCGCGCGACGCCAGCAGGCACTTGAAGCCGTGCGCGTGGCCCATGTCGCAGAGGAACGGCGCAAAGCTCGGATCGTCCTCGATGATGAGCACCACTTTGTCGCCCGGCTGAATGCTGCCGCGGTCGTCGTTGACCACACTTTGCAGCAGATCGTTCGGTGAAACAGGTGCTGGCTCCTCGGCCAGCAACGATGGCTCGGAGGATGTCTCATCGCCGACAAGATTGACCGGGGACTGCTGCACGGAGGGCGCGAAATTACCCGGCGTCGAAGACGCTAGCAGCGCGGGAGTGGCCGACGTCATTGCCGGGCGAGCGCCCGGCGCGGTGTCCGGCAGATAGAGCGTGAACGTGCTCCCCTGCCCGACCGTGCTCTGGAGCACAATCTCGCCGCCCAGCAGCCGCGCGATCTCGCGCGAGATCGCCAGCCCGAGACCGGTGCCGCCGTATTTGCGCGCCGTCGAACCGTCCGCCTGCTGGAATGCCTCGAAGACAGTGCCCTGCTTTTCCAGCGGAATGCCGATGCCGGTGTCCGACACCGCAAAGGCCAGCACGCCGCCGGCGTTGCGCAGCGTCGGATTTTCCGGGTTCCAACCCGTGTGCGCCGGGCTGATTTGCACGCGCACCCGGCCGCGTTCGGTGAACTTGAAGGCGTTGGAGAGCAGGTTTTTGAGCACCTGCTCAAGCCGCTGACTGTCGGTGTAAACCGCCGAGGGCAATCCCGGCGCCAGCTCGAAGTCAAAGGCCAGCGCCCGGCTCATCGCGACCGGCCGGAACGTGCGCTCCAGCGACGCGCGGACTTCTTGAAAGGTGAACGGACGCACGTCCATGCTGACCGTGCCGGATTCGATTTTCGACAGGTCGAGAATGTCGTTGATGAGGTGCAGCAGGTCTTTGCCGGAGCCGTGGATCGTCTTCGCAAAATCGATCTGCCGGCCAGTGAGGTTGCCGTCGGGATTGCCGGCGAGCTGGTCGGCCAGGATGAGCAGACTGTTGAGCGGCGTGCGCAGCTCGTGGCTCATGTTCGCGAGGAATTCGCTCTTGTATTTCGAGGTGATCGAGAGCTGCTTGGCCTTGTCCTCCAATGCCTGCCGGGCTTGTTCGACCTCGCGGTTTTTGTTTTCGACCTCGCGGTTCTTGCGCTCGACCTCGGCGTTCTGATCGACCAGCAGCCGCGCCTTTTCTTCCAGTTCCAGATTCGTCGCCTGCAATTCACGCTGGCGGCTCTGCAATTCTTCGGTGAGCGACTGCGATTGCTTGAGCAAGTCCTCGGTCAGGCTGTTCGCTTCAATGGTGTTGAGCACGATGCCGATGGATTCCGTGAGTTGATCCAAAAACGCCTGGTGCGTCTGGCTGAAGCGCTGGAAGCTCGACAGCTCGATCACCGCTTTGACCTGCCCCTCGAAGACGACCGGCAGCACGATGATGTTGACCGGCGGCGCTTCGCCGAGGCCGGAGGAAATGGTCACGTATTCGCCGGGCACGTTGGTCAGCAAAATTCGCTCCTTTTCGAGCACCGCCTGACCGACCAATCCCTCGCCGGGCCGGAACTCGTTGGCCACGTGCTTGCGCTCGCGGAACGCGTAGCTGGCAAGCAGCTTGATGCGCACGTCGCCGTCGCCATTCGCGCCGGGACCGGCATTGCCGTTTTGCACCAGATAGAAGACTCCCTGCTGCGCGGAAACCACCGGCGCGAGTTCGGAAAGAATCTGCCGGCCGACGGCCATGAGATCGCGCTGGCCCTGCAACATGCGCGTGAACTTGGCGAGGTTGGTCTTCAACCAATCCTGCTCGCTGTTCTTCAACGTGGTGTCCTTCAGATTGCGGATCATCTCGTTGATGTTGTCTTTGAGCGCCGCGACTTCGCCTTGCGCTTCGACATCGATTGAGCGCGTGAGGTCACCCTTGGTCACCGCGGTGGCGACATCGGCGATGGCGCGCACTTGCGTTGTCAGATTGGCGGCGAGCTGATTGACGTTGTCGTTCAAGTCGCGCCAGGTGCCGGCGGCGCCGGGGACGCTGGACTGGCCGCCGAGCTTGCCTTCGACCCCGACCTCGCGCGCAACCGTGGTGACCTGGTCGGCGAAGGTCGCCAGCGTATCGATCATGTTGTTGAACGTGTCGGCCAGTTCGGCGATTTCGCCCTTGGCTTCGACGAGCAGTTTGCGCTTGAGATCGCCATTCGCGACCGCGGTGACGACCTTGGCAATG
>JAFAXH010000114.1 GCA_019241085.1 Verrucomicrobiota bacterium
GTAGTTGGTCGCGCAGATTCGGCAGCGTGCTGTCATCGTCCTTCACCGCGATGCGAAACGGCACGGCGAGCTTTTCCCAACGCAACGTGACGACGACGGAATTCGGCTTCACGTCATCGAACGCGTAGCTCAGCGCTTCCGTCGCCGGCTCATTCGGCTGCGGCTTCACCGTCACGCGCAAGGCGTCCTCGGTTTTGTCATAATTGTAGCTGCCCCAGGAACTGGAATTTTTTGAAAAAATGACCGTCCACGCGTCCGCCGTCGGGATCATGTGCAGGCCGTAAGTTCCCGCCGGCAACTTTTGCTCTTCGACCGTGACCGGCGTGCTGAATTCAATCGTCGTGTTCTCGTTGGCGCCAGCCCGCCAGACTTGATCGTAGGGCACGAGAGCGCCCCAGATTTTGCGTCCGCCGACGAGCGGCCGGTGATAGCGGATGGTCACGTCGGTCAAGCCGACGCGCTCGCTGATGCTGGCTTGCGGGCTTTGCATGGGCACGGTGAGCAGCGCGTCGGTGGCGCGCGCCGTTGGTGCGCTGCCGCACCAAGCGACGGCGGCGACGAAGCACAGCGACCAGACGACGAGCGAGGATGTGCGGAGGCGGGAGGGCGATGGGTTTTTCATGTTTTTTTGGGGTGCGATTTTCTGAATCATGGGAAAAGGAAAACACTCACTCGTCGCGCAACGCGACCATCGGATCGACGTGCGTCGCGCGCCGCGCCGGCAACGCGCACGCCAGCGCGGCCACCAGCGCGAGCGCGCCCGCGGAAAATGACAGCGCCGCAGGATCGAGCGCGCCGACGCCGTAGAGCAGCGTCGCCAGCGCGCGGCCCGCGCCGAGCGCGCCGAGCAGCCCCAGTGCGAGACCGCAGACGACGAGCGTCATGCCCTGGCGAAGCACGAGCCGGAAGACATCGCCGCGCGCTGCGCCGAGCGCGAGCCGGATGCCCAGCTCGCGCGTGCGTTGCGTGACGCTCAGCGCCATCACACCGTAGAGTCCGACGCTCGCCAGCGTGAGCGCCAGCGCGGCAAAAATCCCGAGCAGCGTCATGGTCAACCGGCGCGTCGCCAGGCTGGCGGCGATGTTGTGTTCCATCGTCGCCACCGCAGCCACCGGCTGCTCGGGGTCGAGCGCCTGGATTTCGCACTTCACCGCTTCGGTCAGCGACAGCGGATCGGTGCCGTCGGCCGCGCGCAGGAGCAGCATGTTGCCCCGGCTCACTTCCTGCGCGGCGCAAAAATACATTTGCGGAAATTGCAGCTTCTCGATGTTGTCCTCGCCCGGCGCCTCATTGCGCGTGCGCGGCACGATGCCGACGACCGTCACCGGCGGCGCGGTTTTATCCATCGTCTGGTTGTCGTCGATGTGCTGCCCGAGCGGGTCTTTGCCGGCGAAATAGCGCTGCGCGAAAGATTCGTCGATGATGATGTTGCGCGGTGCGCCGAGCCGATCCTGCGGACCGAAGTTCCGCCCGCGCAGGATCGGCATGCCGAGCACCTGGAAATAATCCGGCGAGACCAGCGAAACCTCCGCCGACGGTTGCTGGCCGGGGATCGCGGGCGGCGCATCGGTGAGGTGAAAATAGCTGTCCGACTCGTTGTCATCGAACGGCGCATTGTCGCAGATCGCCGCGGCAACGACCCCCGGCAGTGCGCGGATGCGGTCGAGCGCTTGCGCATAGAATGCGGCGACTTTTTCGTCCGTCCCGTAGCGCGCTTTCGGCAGCGACAAGCTCATCATCAAAACGCCGCGCGGATTGAAGCCGAGCGGCGCCTCTTGCGCGCGCCAGAAGCTTTTCAGGGTCAGCCCGCCGGCCGCGAGCAACACGACCGCCAGCGCGACTTGCGTGACGACCAGCGCCGCCGACGCGCGTTGCCGATGCACGCCGTCGCTGCTGCCGCGCGCGCCGTTTTCGCGCAGCGCATGGGAGAGCGCCGCGGTGTTTGAGATGCGCCACGCCGGCCAGAGCCCGGAGAGCACGCCGGTGCCGAGCGCGACGGCGGCGGTGAAGCCGAGTGCGCGCGGATCGAGCCGTGTTTCCTGAAAACGCGAGACGCCCTGCGGGCTGAGCGCGAGGATGGCGTCGAGACTCCAGAGCGCCAGCAAAAGCCCGCCGCCGCCGCCGAGCAGCGCGAGCAAAATGCTCTCGGTGAAAAGCTGTCGCGCCAGCCGCCAGCGGCTCGCGCCGAGCGCGGTGCGCACGGCGAATTCCTTGCCTCGCGCCAACGCGCGCGTGAGCTGCAGGTTCGCCGTGTTCGCGCACGCGATGAGCAGCACGCAGCCGACCGCGCCGAGCAACAGGTAAAGGCTCTGCCGATAGTCGCCGACCGAGGCTTCCAGCAGCAGGCGCGCGTTCACCCGGCGGCTGGTGTTGGTCTCGGGATAACGCCGTTCCAGTTCGGCGGCGATGTTGTCCAATTCCGCCCGGGCTTGCGCCAGCGTCACGCCCGGCTTCAGGCGGCCGAAGGAGGAAAAGCCGGGATGATTGTCGCGGCTGAGGACGTTTTCCTGCGCGCGCAAATCCGCGAGCGGCACGAAGACCTCCGCCAGACGCGGGAATCGCACCCGCTCGGGCGCGATGCCGATGACCTCGCGCGCCTGGCCATCGACCAGCACGCGTTGGCCGATGACACTCGGCGACGCGCCAAAACGCCGCCGCCAGAGGCCGTCGCTCAACAGCACGACTTTCGCCGCGCCCGGCACGTCATCCTCGTCCCGGAAATCGCGTCCGAGCTGCGGCGCGAGGCCGAGCAGCGCAAGATGATTCGCGGTGACCCGCGCGCCGTTGAGCCGCTCGGGCTGCGCCTCGCCGCCGGTGTCGCTGGAAAAATTAAAACTCTCGCGGCGCACCAGCGCGAGGTCGGTGAAGCCGTGCTGCGCCGCACGCCAGTCGAGATAATTCGGATAGCTGACCGAGCCGTTGTGAAAGGTGCTCGAACGTTCGCGCACGAGCACGAGCTGGTCGGACTGCGGATACGGCAGCGGGCGCAGGAGCACGGCGTTGACTACGCTGAAAATCGCCGTGTTCGCGCCGATGCCGAGACCGAACACCAGCACGGCGACCAGGGTGTAGCCGGGCGACTTCGCGAGCATCCGCACCGCGTAGCGCAAGTCCTGCCAGAGCGCTTGCATAGAGTGGGCGATTCCGTGTGCGTCGTGCCGTCGCTGCTGACCCGCGTGGAGTTAAAACGACATCGCTTCCACGGGCGTTTGCGCCGCGGGCAGCCGGTCGTCCACCACGCGGCCGTCGAAGAGATGGATCGTGCGCTCGGCGTAGCGCGCGAAGCGGTCGTCGTGCGTGACCATGCAGATCGTCGCGCCGCCGCGGTGCAGGTCGGCGAGCAGCTCCATCACGGCGTCGCCGTTCTTGGAATCGAGGTTGCCCGTCGGCTCGTCGGCGAGCAGGATGCTCGGGCTGCCGGCGAGCGCGCGCGCGACGGCCACGCGCTGCTGCTGGCCGCCGCTGAGCTGGTTCGGCAAGTGCCGGCTGCGGTGGCCCATGCCGACGCGTTCGAGCGCCTCGGTTGTGCGCTTTTTTCGCTCGGCTGATGCCAGGTCGTTGCGATACGTCAGCGGCAGCTCGACGTTTTCAAAAACGTTCAGATCGCCGATGAGATTGAACGATTGAAAGATGAAACCGATCTCGCGGTTGCGGATGCGCGCGCGCTCGGCGAACGACAGATTTTCCACCTGCTGGCCGTTGAGCAAATAGCCGCCCTCGGTCGGCGAATCGAGCAGCCCGAGGATCGAGAGCAAGGTCGATTTGCCGCAGCCGCTCGGCCCGGCGATGGAGACATATTCGCCGTGGCGGATTTCCAGATAAATGCCCGCCAGCGCGTGCGTTTCGACCTCGTCGGTGAGGAAAACTTTTTTCACGCCGTCGAGGTGGATGAGGGGTTGGTTGTGGGTCGTCATAAATGGCCCGCTGGCGCGGGAAGCTCAAAGCCCAAAGTTCCAAGCTCTAAACAAATTCAAAGCTCGAAGCTCAAAAGCCAACGCGGAGATTTTCTCGTGCTCAATTTTGGAACTTGGAACTTTGATCTTGTTTCGAGCTTGGAACTTTGGGCTTAGAACTTCCCGGCTCCGCCGGGCTTTACTGCAATCGCACGCGCTCATGCGCGTCGAAAGCCGTGGTGTCGGAAAGAATCACGCGGTCGCCGGCTTGCAGACCATCCTTCACTTCGATGGCGCTGACCGAGCCGCGGCCGAGCCTCACGCGCACGCGGGTCGCTTCCTTGCCGTCCGGCGAAATTTTGAAAAGTCCGACGATGCTTTCTTCCTGCCCAAACGCCGGCCGCCCGACGTAAAGCACGTCGGCCAGACGTTCCAATTCGATGGTGCCTTCGACGCTCAAATCCGGCCGCGCGCCGCGCGGCAACGTCGCGTCGGGCGCGAAGGTCACATCGACGAGCACGGTGCCTTGCGTCACCGCCGGATCGATGCGCGCGACTTGGCCGGTGACGACGCCGTTGCGCGTGTCGATGCTCGCCGTCTGTCCGGGCTGAATATCCTTCGCCTGCGTCTCGGCAATTTTGATCTGCGCCTTCAATCGCGTCGGGTCGGCGACGCGCGCGAGATTGGTGCCGGCGGTCACGCGCTGGCCGACTTCCACGGGCACTTGTTGCAACACGCCGTTCATGCCCGCGCGCACTTGCAGCGCATCGAGCTGGCTGTGGCGCAGGGCGGCTTGGGCTTTCGCCAAATTATAATCGTTCTCCGCCACGGCGAGCTGCGGCGCGATGGATTGACGGACAAAATCGACGCGCTGTTTTTCGATTTCAAAACTGTCGGCGAGCACCTTCGCGGCGATCCGCGATTTTTTTAATTCCAGCGGCGCGATCAGCCCATCTTTGTTCAAGCGCTCGTTGACTTCGACTTGCGCGAGCGCGGTGTCGCGGTCGCCCTGCGCTTTGGCGAGCGCGGCCTGGCGTTCGAGCGCCTGGCTTTCGAGCTGCGCTTTGAGATTGACGAGCTTCGCCTGCGCGCCCGTGACGGCCGCATCGGCGTCGAGCGCGGATTGTTCCAACTCGGGATTGCTCAACACGAGCAGCACGCTGTCGGGCGTCACCGCTGTGCCGGGCCAGATGACGATGCGATCCACACGTCCTTCCGTGCGCGCCGCGATCCAGCGAATTTCTTCCGGCACGAGCGCGCCGAGGCCGCGCACCTGGCGCATGAGCGGCCCGCGTTTCACCGTGTCGATCCAGACGTTCGCCCGCTCGACGCCCGGCGCGGCGGGCTGGAGCCGCGCGAGCGCGAACGTCACCGCGCCGACGGCGAGCAGCGCCAGCGCAATCCAAAGGATGCGCCGGTTGCGCCGCTTGCGGCCTTGTCCAATTCTGGGAACGTCCATGCTGCTCCCGCCAGCCGCGTCACCCGCGCCGCCGCCGTTGCCGCTGACCGGCGCGAGGTGCCCGGCCTGGCCGTTGACCACGGCGGCAGCGGCGGCCGGGGAGGGGAGCAGCGAGTCGTAACGGTGCATTAAAAAGAGCAGCCTTGGGGATCAACCAAAAACACCACGCCGCGCTCAGAGATATTCCGCCGCGACAACGGTTTTTGGCTGCGGCGTTGGCGACGGCGCGGATTGCACGATTGCCCCGTCTTGCGGCAACGCCCGCACGACCACCGCGTGCAGCGAGTTGTTGCTCGTCAGCCCCAGCGTCGCGTGAATGGAGTGCGCGACGGACGCGACCGAGCAAAGCCCGAAGAGCACGTAAGCCACCAGCTCCAGCGCGGCGGTGCGGCGGTCCTCGGGAACAAATTTGGGGTAATTGTCGGCCTGCTCGGGAGAGGCAGCGGTGAGGGGGCGGTCGCGGAGCAAAGACAGATTTACAGCGGAGGTTTTCATGTGGATTCGGAGTTGCGTCCGCGCACCCTTTGCGCGAACGCCGAATCCCTATTGCAAGCGTCGTGCCAAGGGAAAACTAATTTTATAAAACACTGGTGTGCAGAAAATTATAAAATATACCCATTTTTAAACAAGTTTCGCGAATCCCGGCGGCGGGACGAAAAAATCCCGCGTTCGGGACGCGCGATTTGCCTTAACCCAACGGCAGTCGCAGCGTGGCCCGGCAGCCGCGTCGGCCGTCGGGTCGGTTGGCCAACGAAAGCGTGCCGCCGTGCGCCTCGGCGATCTGCCGGCTGAGCACGAGGCCGATGCCGCTGCCGTGCGGTTTCGTAGTGAAAAAGGGCACAAACAAATTGGCACTGCTCGCCAGTCCGGAGCCGGTGTCGTCAATGAAAATGGCCGCGTGCGGCGGCGAAAAAGCCCCGTTGCTTTCCAAGTTCCAACCAATCGACACCTCGCCCGCAGCGCCGCCGCTCTCCGCAGACGCGGCATCGACGGCGTTGTGCAACAAGTTGATCAAGACCTGCTCGATCTGATCGGCATCGACGTTGACCTCGATCCGCGGACCATCCGGCTGACAACGCACCGCCAGCCGCGTTTCCAACGCCGCCGCGTGGCGCACCAGCGCACCGACCTCGGCCGGGCGGCGTTGCGGCGCGGGCAAGCGCGCAAGCTTGGCATAGGCGCTGAGGAAACGGCCGAGCGCCTCGGCGCGGGCGGCGATGACGGCGAGGCCGCCTTCCACGTCCTCGCGCCAGTCATCCGCCCGCGCCGCGGCCGGCCGGCGGACGAGCGCGAGCAGGCTGCCGGCGATGGATTGGATCGGCGCGAGCGAATTATTAATCTCGTGCCCGAGCACGCGCACGAGCCGCTGCCAGGCGGCGCGTTCCTCCTCGCGCAACGCCCGGCTCAAGTCGGCGATGACCAGGAGCTGGTGCGGCCGACCGTTTTCCCGGAAACGGGTGCGTCGCATTCCCCAACGCGGGTCCGATCCAGCGCCCGCCGGCCGGCCGGGAAAGGTGCGGGCCAGCACGCCACGGTCCGGCGCATTTTCGGCCAGACAATCGGCCAGGCCCAGGTCGGCGGCGGCGCGGCCGAGCAGCGCAGCCTCGGGCTGGGCGAGGAGCTGCGCGCCGGCGCGGTTGACCAAACGCAAATGGTTTGCGTTATCGAACGTGAACACCGCCACGTCGATCTCGGTCATCACCGCACGCAGGAGCGCGGCGGCCTCGGTGGCTTCGCGCCGCTGGACGAGCAGCGTCTCGCCGAGGAAATTGATCTCGCGCATCACCTCGCCAAGCGCGTCGTCGCGGCGGGCGCGGCGCGAGCGCAGGGAGTAGTCGCCCTCGCGCAGCGCGGCGAGCAGATTCGTGAGCGTCTGCATCGGATAAATCACGCGCTCGCGCACCGCCACCACACAGCCCAGCCAGACGCCGACGGCCAGGGTGGAAAAAGTCCACTGCACCTTCGGCGTCCAGTCGCCCGCCCAAAGCAGCACGATGCAAACGAGCACGCCCGGCAGCCCGCCGAAAAACGTGAGCAACTGGATGGCGCGATCGTGCGGGAGCTTGCGGGAGAGCGTGAGCATGACCGCAAGCATTGAGGCACAGGCCGCCGCGCAAAGCGAGCCGGCGCGATTTTTCGGGTAGGGACTGCGCGCCGCCACGGTCCGAATTTTTGGGACGTTTCGGCGAAACGTCCCTACCTACAATCCGTATTGCTGCAAGCGCCGATAAAAGGCGCTGCGGCTCAGGCCGAGCGATTCGGCGGCGGCATTGGCCTTGCCGCCGTGGCGGGCGAGGGCTTTTTGGATGAGAAAACGTTCGACTTCTTCGAGGCTCATGGTTTCCAGCGACGGCGTTGCGCCACTGGCAGCGCAGCCGGATTCCGCGAGCAAACCGAGGTCGCCGGCGCGCACTTGTTCGCCGGCGGCGAGGAGCACGGCGCGTTCGACGGCGTGATCGAGTTCGCGCACGTTGCCCGGCCAAGTATGCGCGCGCAAGGCGCGGTCGGCGTCGCCGTCGAAGCCGCGCAGCCGCTTGCGATAACGCGCCGCGTGACGCGCCAGGAAATGCGCCGCGAGCAACGGGATGTCCTCGCCGCGTTCGCGCAACGGCGGCAGGCGCAGCTCGACGGTGTTGAGCCGATAGAGCAGGTCGCGGCGGAAGCGGCCGGCGGCGACTTCGCCCGGCAAATCGGCGTTCGTCGCGGCGAGCAGCCGCACGTCGGCGCGGCGCGATTTGGAAGAGCCGACGCGCTCGAACTCGCCCGTCTCGA
>JAFAXH010000033.1 GCA_019241085.1 Verrucomicrobiota bacterium
TATTTTTCGCTTCACTCTTTGGAATGAAGTTAGTCCCGCAGCAGTTTTTTCCGCCTTCCTCGCGGAGTGAACTCGTCGTGGATTTCAACTTGCCGCAGAACGCCTCGATTGCCGCGACCAAAGCCGCGATGGACCGCTTTGAAGAGAAGCTCGCTGGCAACAAAGACGTCGAGAGCTGGTCTTCCTACGTTGGACAGGGGGCGATTCGTTTCGTGCTCGCTTTCGATATCCAAATGCCAAATCCAAGCTATGGGCAAATCATCATTGTCAGTAAGGGCGAAGCCGCGCGCGACCGGCTGAGGACACAACTCAAAGAGATCGCGCACCGCGAATTCGTCGGCATCGACATTCAAGTGGAGCTTCTGCCCCTGGGCCCACCCGCCGGACGACCGGTGCAATATCGCGTCAGCGGACCCGACGTGCAGAAGGTGCGAGAACTCGCCCAGCAATTGGCGACAAAGATCGGCACGCATCCCTTGCTCGAAGATATTGGCTTTAACTGGATGGAACCTTCGCGCGTCGTGAAGCTGGAAGTATTGCAGGACAAGGCGCGGCAACTCGGCATTACCTCCGAAGCCATCGCGCAGACGATGAACAGCGTCGTTGGCGGCGCCAGCATCACGCAGGTGCGCGATGACATTTACCTGGTGAATGTTCTCGCCCGGGCGCGCGACGCAGAACGCGGCTCTATTGAGACCTTGCAAAACCTGCAACTCATGGCTGGTAACGGGAAGTCCATCCCGCTCGCCGCCGTCGCGAACTTCCACTACGAACTCGAACAACCGCTCATCTGGCGGCGCGAACGGGTGCCTACCATCACCGTGCGAGCAGGCATCATCGGCCCCACGCAGCCGGCGACCATCGTGCAACAGTTGAGCGAACGCGTGGATGATTTTAAGCGCACGCTGCCGGCCGGCTATCGCGTCGAGATCGGAGGTCCGGTGGAAGAAAGCGCGAAATCGCAAGGACCAATCGCCGCCGTTATTCCATTAATGCTCTTCACAATGGCTACGATCCTGATGATCCAACTGCAAAGTGTGCAACGCTTGTTCCTGGTCCTGGCCGTGGCCCCGCTCGGTCTCATCGGCGTGGTCGCCGCGATGCTTCCGAGCCATTCGCCGATGGGCTTCGTCGCCATCCTCGGTGTCCTCGCGCTGGTCGGCATTCTCATTCGCAATTCGGTGATCTTGATCGTGCAGATCGAAGAGCACCGGCGCGACGGTATGAGCGCTTGGGACGCGGTCCTGGACGCCACCATCCATCGCACGCGCCCGATCATGTTAACGGCCGCAGCCGCCAGCCTCGCACTGATCCCGATTTCCCGCGAAGGCTTCTGGGCGCCCATGGCATTCGCGATGATGGGCGGCATCGTCGTTGGCACTCTCCTGACGCTGCTGTTCCTGCCGGCACTCTACGTCGCCTGGTTCCGCGTCAGGCCTCCCGGCGATGCCAGCGAAGAGGCAATTCCGACTGCGAGCGCGCCTCAGCGCGTCTGCCTCGCCGAGGTTGAACAAAACCAACAAGAGAACTTTGTGGAGTCACGCTGATGCAAGTCGAAACCATAGAACAAGCATCCCGTTTGGTGCCGACGATGAGCGCGTTGCTCGCCGGCTTTTCGTTTTCCATGATTAGTAATTTGATGTTTCGGGTCGAGAAACCCCGGTTGACGATGGCAACTTTGATTTGTTTCATCGCTGCCGCGTCGGCGATGCTCGTCGTCACCTTTAACGCGAGCTGCATCTTACTCAGCCTTTTGTATCACGGTTATCCGCGCCAACTGGATTATCCCAATCTGAACGTCGCCGAAGATATCGTTTACCTGACTCAATGGATCTTCTACGGAGGCCTTTTCTGCCTTTTGGGGGGCGTCGCAATGCTGGGCTGGCTGCACTCGAAGCGCGTGGGCATTTGCGCCTGCCCAATCATCTTCGTCGCCGCGTGCATTATTTTGCGAACCATGATTGTCCTCGGTGTAAACCTATAAAGGCACCCCGTCGTTACTTCGCGGGAGTTAAATTACCAAATTTGCCAGCCCGGCTGAACGCCGACCGTGCTGGCGCACTGGTTACGACCCGTCGAAGCGGGGTTATGTTGGGCAAGCCGCTGACTTTCTAGCCAAGCGGCGAAAGCGGTCGGAACTGCGCAGCGAACTTGGCGAAATTTTGCCATGCTGCGCGCGTTGCGGCGGGAGGAATGCGCTCCGTTCCAGCAGGAATTGCCCGTTCGCTCCAGCGTCGCCAGTCGCGCCGGGCGACGGCACTGCTCTTGCTAAAGCGCACGCGCGAAGTCCGTGGGGCCAATGCCGACTGCCCCGCGACCGCACCATTCATGCAAAAAGCAGCCAAGGCGCCCCGTCATTCCGCCCCGCGTTTTTGGCGCGCGGCGGTGCTGCTGTTGATCTTCTTGCGCCGCAACGGCGCGCTCGGCCTGACGCTCGGCGTGGGCGCACTCCTGTCCTTTGGTTGGTTCTCCGCCAGCCGCGATTGGGAGCGTCGGAGTTTGGAGAACGAAACGCGCAACCTCATCATCGAACGCGTCGAGCTGCTGCGCGGCAAGTTGCTCGGTTCGCTCGAAGTGCTCGAATCGGTGGCCGCGTTCGACGCCGCGCGCAGCGGCAACATTTCGCGCGAAGAATTTCGCGCCTTCGTCGTCAGCGCGCTCGCCCGGCACCAGGAAATCCAGGCGCTCTCGTGGAACCCGGTCGTGCCCGCCGCCGAGCGCGCTGGGCGCGAAGCCGCCATGCGCCGCGACGGGCTGAGCGACTTTTGTTTTCGCGAACTCAACGCTCGTGGCGAAATGGTGCCCGCCGGAGCGCGCGACCATTACGTGCCGGTTTATTTCGAGCAGCCCGTCGCCGGCAACGAACCTTCCTTCGGCTTCGACCTCGCTTCCGATCCTGGCCGCCGGGAGACGCTCGCGCGCGCGTGTGACAGCGGTGGGCCAGCCGCCACTCCGCTCTTGCGGCTCGTGCAGGAACGCGGCGATCAACTCGGTTTTCTCGTGCTCTATCCGCTTTATCGCGGCGTGAACCGCACGCTGGAGGAACGGCGGGCGCACACCGCCGGCTTCGCGTCGGCCGTGTTCCGACTCGGCGATTTGGTCGAGCAGGCTTGGGAGAATGTTCAACCCTTGGACCTCGACCTTGCGATCCGTGATTCCACCGGTTCGCACGTCTTCTTCCGCTCCGCCGCGTCCGAGGCCAGCAGCCCGGCGTCCGCCGACGCGCCGCGCTGGATCGAGACGCTCGATTTTCCGGGCGGCGCCTGGGAAATCGTGTTCCGCCCGACGCCGCGCTTTTTGGCTGCGCACGCTCCCTCACGGCAGCCGTGGATCGGGCTCGGCGCCGGGTTGCTCATCACCCTGCTCGTCGCCGGCTATCTCCTGCGGGCCAGGCGGCGCAGCGCACAGATCGAGCGCCGGGTGCAGGCGCGCACGGCGCAGCTCTCCGCTGAGGTCGCCGAGCGGCAGCGGGTAGAGAAAGCCTTGCGCGAAGCGGAATTGAAATACCGCAGCATTTTTGAAAACTCCATCGAAGGCATTTTTCAAACCACGCCGGGCGGCACGTATCTTAGAGCCAACCCCGAGCTGGCGCGGCTCTACGGCTACGTGTCGGCGGAGGAATTGATCGCCGACCTGGCGGAAATCGACCGCCGGCTCTACGTCGAACCCGGCCGGCGGGCGGAGTTCATCCGCCGGGTGCAGGAAAACAATTCGGTGTCGGATTTTGAATCCCAAGTCCGACGCAAAGACGGCCGCGTGATCTGGATTTCCGAGAAAGCCCGCGTCGTGCGCGACGAACACGGCGCGGTGCTCTATTACGAAGGCGTCGTCGATGACATCACCGCGCGCAAGCGCGCGGACGAGACGCTGCGCACCAGCCACGACGCGCTGGAAACCCGGGTCGCCGAGCGCACCGTCGAACTGGCTCGCGCCAATGAAGCGCTGCGGGCCGAGGTCGCCGAGCGCCAGCGCGCGGAGATGGCGGCAGCCGCGGCCAACGCGGCGAAGTCGGAATTCCTGGCGCACATGAGCCACGAAATCCGCACGCCGCTCAACGCGATCCTCGGCTACGCGCAAATCCTGCACGCCGACGGCACGCTGCCCGCGGCTCACCGGCCGGCGGTCGAGACCATCGGCAGCAGCGGTTACCATTTGCTCGAATTGATCGACGACGTGCTCGACCTGTCGAAAATCGAGGCCGGTTGCATGGAGTTGCAGACCGCGCCGTTCGACCTGCGCGCGCTGGTGCGGCGGCTCGAGACGATGTTCGCGCAACAGAGTCGGGAAAAAGGTCTGACGCTAAAAATTCATGCTGCCGATTTGCCTGCCCGCAGCGTTGTGGGCGACGCCGGCAAGCTGCGTCAGGCGCTCATCAATTTGCTCGGCAACGCGGTGAAATTTACGGACACCGGCGAGGTCGGCGTCAGCGTGACGCCGTGCGGCGAAGCAGCAGCAGCTAGACGCTACCGCTTCGAGGTCAGCGACACCGGCATCGGCATCGCACCCGCGATGCAGGCGGCGATCTTCGAGCCGTTCCAGCAAGCCGAAGGCGGCCGGCGCAACGGCGGCACCGGCTTGGGCCTGGCCATCGCGCGTTCGCAGATCGAGTTGATGGGCGGCAAGCTCGCGCTCGACTCGACGCCGGGCGTCGGGACGCGGTTTTTCTTTGAACTCGCGCTGCCGTTTGCTGCTGAGACGCCGACCGCTTTTGCGGTGGAATCCGCGCGTCCGCTGCGGCTCGCCGACGGCGCGGCGATTCGCGCGCTGGTTGTCGATGATGTCGCCGAAAATCGGGACGTGCTCGCCGGGATGCTCGCCGCGTTGGGCTGCCAGGCGCGCACCGCCGCAGGTGGCGCCGACGCGCTCGCCGCAGTCGCGCGCGCGAGGCCAGACGTGGTGTTCCTGGACATCTGGCTGCCCGGCGACGATGGGATCGCGGTAGCCAGGCAGATGCGTGCAACGTGCGGCGCGGAAGTCTTGCTCGTCGCCCACTCCGCCTCCACTTTCGACGGCGACCGCCGGCGCTTTCTGCAAGCCGGCTTCGACGATTTTCTCGCCAAGCCGTTTCGCCGCGAGCGCATCATCGAATGTCTGGCCAGCCTCTTGCCAGCGGCGTCCGCGCTGCCGTCGCTCGACGCCGTCATTTACTCCCACGCTCAAACCGAAATTCTGCCGCACGATTTCGATGCCTGCCGGTTGCCGGACGAACTGTTCGCCCGAGTGCAAACCGCCGCGGAACTGCACAGCCTGACGGAATTGAAAAAATGCACCGCTGAAATCGCCCGCACCGGCCTCGCGGGCGAGCAACTCGCCCGGCAATTCCACCGCTGGCTCGCGCAGTGCGACATCGGCGCGATCCTGGCGTTTCTCGACCGCGAGTCCCGGCGTTTTTCATCCACGGAAGCCATGCGAGCCTGACACGGCGGAAGCGATTTTTTTGCATGAACGCAGACTCCTCCGCGAACGCGAAACTCCTGCTCGTTGACGACAACCCCGTGAATCTGCGGGTGCTCAGCGACGCGCTCGAGCCGGCTGGCCACCATGTGCTGGTCGCTCCGAGCGGAGAAGTCGCGCTCAAGATCGCCGCCCGCGCGCAGCCGGATTTGATCCTGCTCGATTTCGTCATGCCGGAGATGGACGGCCTGGAAACGTGCCGCGCTCTGAAAGCTGATGCAGCCACGCGCGACATCCCGGTGCTCTTCATCAGCGCTCGCGGCGAGATGGAAACTGTGGTCAGCGGACTGCGCTCCGGCGGCGTCGATTTCATCTCAAAACCGTTCCGCGCCGAAGAAGTGCTCGCGCGCGTCGAAACTCATCTCCGTCTGCGCCGGCTCACGCGCGAGTTGCAGGAAAAAAACGCCCAGCTCACGGCTGCGAACGCGCAACTCGAACAGGAAATCCATCGTCGCGAACACGCCGAGGACGCGCTGCAAACTGCCGATGCCCGCTTGCACATCATCGCCGATCGCGAAGCCGAGCACTGGAACGTCACCGGCTTGATCGGACAGAGCGCGACGCTGGCGAAGATTCTGGCAAACATCCGCCGCCTGCACCAGTTCGGCGCCACCAGCGTGCTCATCACCGGCGAGAGCGGCACGGGCAAGGAACTCATCGCCCGCGCCGTCCACTTCGGCAGCGCGCGGGCCAAGGCGCCGTTCATCCCGGTGAATTGCGTGGCGGTGCCGGAGGACCTCGCCGAGTCGATGTTCTTCGGCCACGTGCGCGGAGCCTTCACGGGCGCGACGGCCGACCGCAAGGGCTACTTCGAGCTGGCTCACGGCGGCACCTTGTTTCTCGATGAGATCGGCGACATGCCGCTCTTTCTGCAAGCCAAGCTGCTGCGCGTGCTTGAAGATGGCCTTGTCACGCCCGTCGGCGCCACGCGCGAGCGCCGCGTCGATGTGCGCATCGTCGCCGCGACCAATGTTGATCTCGCGGCCAAAATCACCCTCGGCTTGTTCCGTCAGGACCTCTACTTTCGCCTGGCGCGATTCATTGTCTCCGCTCCGCCGTTGCGCGAACGTCGGGAAGACATCGCGCCGCTGGCAAATCATTTTGCTAAAAGGTTCGCCCAGGAAATGGGAATGAAGACGCCGAGGTTGAATGCCACTGTGCTGGCAACCTTGGAAGCTTACAATTTCCCTGGCAACGTCCGGGAACTCAAAAACATCATCGAGCGTTCGTTGATCGAGAGCAGTGGCTTGGAAATCCACACCCGACATCTCTATCTGCTATCGGCTGACTCACCGCCAGCATCGCTTTCCACCCAGACTCCAACACCGCCGAATCAGATGGGCACGTTACCGGCAACGGTTGCACCGAACGATTCAGCCGCCGCCTTGCCCCTCAATTTCGAAGCGGCCGAAAACGTCCTCATCCAACGCGCGCTGGAGCAAACCGGTGGCAACATCGCCGAGGCCGCGCGTATGTTGGGCATTCATCGCACACGCATTTATCGCAACCTGGCAAAAATCCAGGTGAGCTAGGGCGAATTTCGACAGCGAACCATGTCACTGGATGGTTGTTTCAACTGTTTCTCCAGGCACACTTGCAGCATTGAACACCCAAGCTTCTGGCAACTGGCAAAGTGTAATAGTTAACTGACTGTCAGCTACTTAAGTCTCAACAAGGCAGCGTGGCACGCAACGCGCTAAAGGGGCGGATCAATTCGGCTGATAACCGAACTCCAATCAACCCTTAACCAAGGAAAAGAAACAGGTGAACAAGCTGAGAACTTTCGCGCTCACAACTCTAACTTCAACGGCCCTTAGCTGCGGCGCATGGGCAGGCACGCCTGACAATGTCAGCAAGGAGGTCATCCAGGAACCACCGCCAGTCTCGCGCATCAATTTGTTGCTGAACGTTGACTTCTCGAACGAATACGTC
>JAFAXH010000055.1 GCA_019241085.1 Verrucomicrobiota bacterium
TCCAGTCCTGTGCCGTCAAGGCAAAAGCGCGTTCTCGTCGCTGCTCACGCCACTTTTTCGAAACGACAACACCGGGACTTTGCTTCACTCGCGAGCGTAGCCCAAAGCACCCTCGAAATTATAACTTTTTTATGCAACGCTCAGTAAGATCAGGATTACGATTAAGCCAGCCGTCGGAGGCAGAGAGAGAGAAAAAAAGGATCGTCTTAAGTTTCCGGCAGCACTTCCTTCACCAGCCGCGCGATGCCTTCGCTGGCGAAGTCGCTGGCCGGATACAGCTTTTGCGCCTTGAGATACCAGGCGAGACTCGCGCCGAACTGCCCCTTCGTTTCCATTGTCTCCGCCGTCCGCAGGGTCCGCACGAACTCCGCCGCCTCCGTCGTCAGCGTCGCCCGCGCCTGATTGAGCTTGTTGTCGTCCGGGAACGTCTTCCACTGCCGCTCGACTGTCTCCCACGCGCCGGCATAATCGCCGCGCTTGGCGATCTCCTGGCTGCGCAGCAACGCGGCCTCGACCGCGCCCATGTCGGCCAGCACTTTTTTCAATTGCTCCTGCCGCTGCGGATAGATCGCCACCGCCGCGATGAAGCGCACCTGGTCGTCCCAAATCTGCCGGTAATTGTGCTGGCTCAAGAGCTGATCGAAATCGACAATCGCCCGCCCCTGCACGTCGGCTTGGGAAAAAATGAGCGCGCTCACCTCGCTCAACGCCGGATTGCGCGGCCAGATTTCCGTCGCCGCCTTCAGCTCCGCCTCGACCGTCGCGCGGTCGCCGCTGACCGCCGCGTTTTTCGCCTTCGCCAGGTGCATCGCCGCCACCGTGCGCGCCGTTTCAATCGCCGCCAGCGGTTTGGAATTATCAAAATCCTTCGCCGTTTTTTCCAAGTCGTGCACGAGCGATTCGGCCAGCGTGTAATCCTTCACCTCGAGCGCCGAGAGGAGCTGGTTGCTCTTTTGCGTGAAGGCCAGCACCTGCCGTTTGTCGTCCCGTGGCAGCGTGCGCAGTTCGGGTAAAAACTCGCCAATCATGAACGCCTCGGCCAGCCGCTTCGTCGCGCTCTCCAGCTCGTTTTTCGTCAGCAAAAATTTGTAAGCCTCCACGCCTTCGCGCGCGTCGTGAATCGCTTCCTTCGCCAGCGAATCGAGCACGCTCACCGTCGGGGGCATCCCGGTCGTGGAGGAAAACAATTTCTTCGCGTCGCCCTCGAGCTTCAGCGACGTGTCGCCGTCGCCAAAAATGGCGCGGTAAAAACCGGTCGCCATGAGCACGTGCTGAAATCGGCGTTGCAAAAAGAACTGCACGATGAGCGACTGGAACTCGACTTTCGTCTGCAATTCGCTCAACTCACGCTTCGCCCGGTTCGCCGTCGTCAGCGCCTTGATCTCCGCCAGCCGCGTGACATACGGCTGCATCTGCACGTCGCGCTTGAGCGCCTGTTCCTTTTGCCACTGCTGCTGCTCGGCCTGGCTCGCGTTTTTGCCGGGCGGCGAGTCGGTTTTGGCGCCCTGGGTCGTCATCTGCGCGTTCCATTCGAGCACTTTCTTTTCCTGCTCCAGCGCGGCGTTGGCTCCCAGCACGCGCGCATCCTCGCGCCGCGCCTGCCAGACGGAGTAAATGCTGCTGGCCAGCGCGTCGGAAAGGTTGGCGTCGCTCGCGAAACTCGACGCTTGCGGCAAGAGCTTGAACGCCTCGTCCATGCTCATGGCCGAGATGCGATAGGGCGAGAGCTTGTCGAGCACTGCCTGCACGAGGGCGCGATAACGCGCGTCGGTCGCCGTCGTCTCGGCTTCGGCGTTGAGGTATTTCTCGAAGCGCGCGCCAAAGAGCCGGTTGTTGTTGATGTTCCAATGCTTGCCGTCCCAGCTCAAAATGTCGCCGCCCGATTCCATCACCGGCACGTCCTTGCCGAGAAAATTATTGCCCGGCCCGCGCGCCGCGCTGTCGCCGCCGCTGTTGTTGTTGCTGTTAGTGTTGCTGCTTCCGCCGCCCGGAGCCGGCGCGGAGGCAGGCGGCGGCGCGGGTGCGTCGGGCACCTGCGCCTGTGTCATGGAGCAAAATCCGCAAACGGCGGCGGCAACCAGGCTCAAGGAAACCGGAGGAATTTTCATTTTTGCGCGCGGAAATTTTACGGAGTGAATCAACTTCTTGTCATCCCGAGCGCAGTCGAGGGACCTCTTATTATTTGCCTTGGCTCGGTGGATTACACGAATTGCTCTCACGGTGTCTTGCGAGCCAAGGCAGGCAGCAAGCGATCCTTCGACTTCGCTCAGGATGACAAAAGAAACCAGCTCGCTAACCGAAAATTACCTCACCCTTTGCGCAATTCCAGCACCTTGAGCACGCCGCCGTCGCCGACTTCCAGGCGGAAAGTAAACCGCTGGCCTTTTTGCAAGTTCACGTAGCTCAACTCTGGCGGCACTAGGATGGGCAAAACGTCCGCGTTGCCATTGCCACTCCCGTTGTTGTTATAGCCGCTGCCGCCATTGCCGGCGGTCGGCGCGACCTCAATGGAAAACAGCCGGCCCTTGGCGCGCGAATAGCCGAGCGAGCGGGCGACGGTGCCTTTGATTTTATAGGTATTGCCGCGCAGGCTGTTCGCGTTTTCGAGATAATCCTTGAGGTCCAGTTCCGCCACCGTGCGATACGGATCGCCGCCGCGGCCTTGCAGCCACACGCCGCCGGCTACCGCCAGCACAAGCGCGCCAGCGACCACCGCGAGCCAGAGGGGCCGGATTTTGGAAGAAGCGCGGCGAGCCATATAAGACGGAAGGCGGAGGGCGGCATTCTTACGACCGCTTCGTTTCCGCGTTGGTTAAAAACCTGTCTTCTTTTAGCGCTCAACTCTCAACTTCTTCCGCCTCCAGCCTTTCACTTGTTTTCCGTCCGCCGGCAGCCGAGCCACGCGACGAGCAGCCCGAGCGCGATGTGCGCCGCCAGCACCCAGACGCACGCCGGCAGTGCGCTCAACTCCGTCTTCGTGATCGTCAGCACGAGGTCGTAAAAGCGCGTGTCGCGCAGCGTTCCCACCGCGCCCGCCCAACTCCAATACGCCGCGATGAACGGCCGCGTCACCAGCGCCAGATTCTCCGGCAACGCCAGCACCGCGCCGGAAAGCGGGAGCTGGAACCCGACGAAATAAATCGACACCAGCGACGCCTGTTGCGCCGAGCGCGCCCAACTCGAAAACGCCAGGCACACCGCCGTCACCGCCGCATCCGCCAGCCAGAGCAGCGCCACCTGACCGAAGAAATCGCCCGGAAACGCGCACACCCAGCGCACGAACGCCGCCATCCACACCGCCTGCACCGTTACCAACCCGGCGAGAAACAGCGTCTTCGCCCCGAGATACGCCGCGGGCGACAGGCCGGCGAGTTTTTCACTTTCAAAAAGCTGCCGTTCGCCCGCGATTTCCAGCGCCGCATTGTTCGCGCCCATCAACGCCAGGAGGATGATTTGGAACAACAACAAGCCCGACACGAGTCCGCCGACATCCACCGCCTGGGCCAGATACGCCGCGCTCTCGCGGAGCTGTTCGATGACATTGAGTTCGCCTTCGAGCGAGAGGTTGCGAATCTGCGGCAGCCCGCGCAATGCGAAAATCACGACGAGGCAGGGGAACCCGAGCACCAGCGCCGCCTGCAACGCCAGCCCCGCGCGGTCGCGCAGGAAAAGCCGCAGCCGCCGCTCCAGCACGACGCGGAATTGCGTGGCGAAATCCGGCGT
>JAFAXH010000132.1 GCA_019241085.1 Verrucomicrobiota bacterium
AGATCGATTTGGAAGAAGCCCTGCGTTGGGCCGATCACTCCATCGGCATCGAGGAACGCTTTGAAAATCTCGACACGAAAGCCAGCATCCTGACCGCGCTCAACCGCGCGCCCGAAGCCAAGACGGCGCGCGACAAGGCGCTGGAAATCGGCACGCCGACACAAATTTATTTTTATGCGCGGGGCTTGCAGAACAAAAGCCAGACCGCGGAAGCGATGGAGCTTTTCCGCAACGTGGTCGTGAAACGTTTCCCGCAGCATTGGACTGGCCACCTCGCGCAAGCGCGGCTGCTCTCGACGGCGGGCGATTACCCCGGCGCGGAGAAGGAAGTCAAAGCCGCGCTGGCCTTGTTGCCGAACGCGCCGGAGGTGCAGAAAAAGGCGATTCAGGAATTGATCGACAAGCTTGAGAAGGGTCAGGACATGAACAAGTAAGACAGCCTTGCTCCCCAACCAGTTTTCCGCCTCCGCGGAAAGGCGTCGCCCGCGCTTCCGGCAGCTTGGTGTTAATCGCAATCTTGTTGCGCGAAGGCGACGCGCGCGGCGCGGCGAGCGGCTAGCGCGCGATGCAGGCACGCTCCAACGCGCTCATCGTCGCCGAGGTGGCGCTGGCCTTGCGCGCATCGTAACGCCCTTTCGCGCGGACCGCGCTTGTTTGCGCCGGCTAGCTCGGCGCGCGATGCTCGCGCCATGTTGCGCCCGTTCATTTTCCTCATCGGTTGGATTTGCTGTTTCGGCGCCATCCTTGCCACCCGCGCGCAGGCGCAGGCGACCGCCGCGGCCAGCCCCGCGCAAGGCACGACCGAGACGCCGCGGCCCGATGGATTTTGGCATTGCGAATTGCCCGGCGGCACTTACATCGTCGCGTTGCGTTCCATCGTCGCGCTGAGCAGTCACGAATTCATCGTGGACGGCGCCGCGCGCGTGACGGAGGTCAACGTGGCGACGAGCAGCCCGGTCGAGGTGCGCTTTTATTATTTGGAACCCATCACGCCGAACGCGGGCGTGAGTTCCACGCTCGATCTGTTGCAGGAAAAAGTGCGCCAGGCGTCACAGGAAGCCACCGCCCACACCGGCGCGGAACCGGTGTGGCAAAAGGTGATCAAAAATTATCCGACCACGACTCACGCGCACACGGTCGAATACCGGCTGGCGTCGAAAGACGATTTGCAGCGGATTTTCAAGAGCCTGGAGGATTGCTGGAAATCCGGGCGCGGCGTGAATCTGAAGATCGAATGAAAGCCGGGCGCCGCTGCCGCTGCTCGGTTTCTCCTCCTCCTTTTAATCCTCATCCTAATCGTAGTCTCCGGCGCTGCCACCGGAGGCTTGTGCGAAACGCCGCGAGCACAGCAGGGTCAGGATGACGATGAGGATTAATGCGGACGCGCGCGACAAAACACTCACCGCGACGGCCGCAGAAAGTCGAGCAGCTCGCGCGCGCTGTCGCGCACCGATCCCTCGGTGCGACGCACCTTGTCCACGGTCTCGTCGCGCGCGGCGGCGAGCAGGCGCGTGCTGAGGTCTTCGCGCGGCGCGTTCGCCGGGCCGCTGACGCGCATCGTTGTCCAGGCAAAACCATCGTGCTCGGGTTGATCGAAAACGCGCGCCGCCGCGCCCGTCAGCCAGCGGTTGAGACCGCCGCCGGCGCTGTTGCGCGCGACGCCGACTTGCAGCGTGCCGTCGATCTGTCCATTCACCACCGTGAAGCCGCCCTCGATGCGCAGCAGCCCGTCGCTGCCCACTTGCAGATTCGTCACCGTCAGCCGGCCGGCGCTCCATGCAAAATCGGCCCGGCCCGTTTGCAACGGTGCCTGCCGGTAGCGCGCCGTCGCGGTGAGCACGGCCAGTTCCGCCAGGAACGGCAACGCCTCCAGCCGGCCGTCGCGGAGTTCGGCGTGACCGCTGGTGCGCAGTTGCTCCGGGCGGTCAGCCGGACCCTGGATGCGCACGTCGGCGCGGAGCTGGCCGTGCAGGCGCGCCCGCCAATCATCGGGCAAAAACGGCGTCACCGGCGTGTCCGCCAGCGTGATGCGAAGATCGAGCGCGCGGTCGCCGTCGAGCCGCTGGCTGCCGCTGAGCGCGACCGTGCCGCCGCCGTCCAAACGCCCGTCGGCGCGCGTGATGAAAATCTCGGTCGCCGTGGTCTTCAGGTGAAACGTGTCGAGCGTCACCGCGGGAAACCGCGCCTGGGTGAACTTGCCGCCGCGCCCGTCGATCTCCCATGCGTGCAAGTCTGCGTTGAACTCGCTGCTCCCCGACGGATGCGCGAGCAACGCCGCGTCGCGCAACGCGCCCGCCTCCTCGGGCCGCGCGGGATTCCAGGCGAGCGCGAACTGATCGACGCGCACCTGACCCAGCTCGAAGCGGCTCGGCAGCAGGGCCGTGAGGCCGTGGCTCTCAGGCGGACGCGGCGACGGGCGGGAGGCGGCGTCGGTTTTGGATTGAAAATCCGGCCGCGGCAAGTTGCTGAACGCATCGTCGCCGAGCACGACGGAAACGCGCTCCAGATTGATCTCGTCCACCCGCCAGGCGCGGCGCAGGAGGGCGCGCAGGTTCAATTCCGCACGGATGGGTTCCGCCGTCAATTTGCGCAACGGCCCCACTCCGCTCGCGGCGTCAAAGCTCGCGCTGAAAATGCCCGCGCCTTCCCGGTGCAGCGGCGCGAAGTGCCCCTCCGCGCGCAACGCCTCTGAAGCCCGGCGGTCGAGGAGCCGACGAAAATCGTCACTGCGCAAAAACCCTTCCACCCAATACCGCAGCGCAAACGCCGCGACGACGCCGAGCACGAGCAAAATCGGCACCGCCGCGAGCACCCGCCGCAGCCACCGGCCGGAAGAGCGCGGCCGGGCGGCAGCGAGAGCGAGCGGATCGGCGGACTTCACGCGGACGAGTCTAGCACATAGAGATGCTTCTGAAATCCCGCGAACGCCCGGCCAATTTCGTCCGGCTTGCCGAGGTCGGCCCCGGCATCGGCGCTGGAGTTGTGGTATTTCAAGCGGAGCAACGGCGTGAGCTTGTCCTGGTCGAGTTCCTCCACACCGGTGGTGATGTAATGCTGAAGGACGAAGTCGAGAAAAACCTGCTGCTTGAGATCGAAGGAGATGTTGATGTAAACCCGCGCGTTCGCGGCGCGGACTTCCCGCATCATCGGAGGCCGCGCGCAGGCCACGTGGGGTGCCACGTCGAAGAGGTCGCTCTTCTCAGCGTCGATAATTTTCTGCATCTCGATCAGTTGATCGTGGCCGAAGCCTTACTCCGCCAGTCCCTGTAAAAGTTTTTCTGGGTGTCAAGCACGCTCCAGATCGCGCGGAGTTCAACTCATGGTGTGCTGGATATTCGGCTCCTTCCCGACAGTCTCTAATTCCAGACGCTGCGGATGGGTTCATCGTAAACAACGGCGATGATCGTATCGGCGGGTGAAGAGTGACGGTCAAGGTTCTTTACTATGATGCCGCCTCGATCCGCTGCATAGGAGCGTGTCTCGCCGGTAAAGACATCATAGATTTTCACAACCTTGAGCAGCCCCAGGGGCGGAATGCGAAAGGTGTCGCCGGGATAACCGTTAAAAAGATGAACAAAGACGGTGGAGTCCTTGCAGGTATAACCATACTGGCTATCCATTGGTTCCCACGGCCCGCCCCGGGTGCCATAGATCGCGTCTCCTGTTTTCTTCAACCACTCGCCCATTTCGCGGAGCCGCTGTTGCTGAACCTCGGGAATGGTGCCGTGGCGGTCGGGCGAGACGTTGAGTAGGTAGCTCATGTTGCGCACGGCGCAGTTGGCCAGGTAATTGATGAGTTCGTCGAGGCTATAGATTTTGTCCGCAGTCAGGCATCGCTTGTCGTAGCCCCACGCGCCGTGCTGGATGGTCATGTTCTTGTCGCAATAGACGTCGTTGCGGATTGGTCCTTTGGTCGCGCGCGGGCCTTCTTCTTCGATAATGTCGCCGATCCAGCCATAGCGAAGGTTCGTAATGGCGTCGGGTTGGTATTTGCGCACCATGCCCATGATGCCGAGCGGCTTGCCAGTGCCTTCTTCAAAGTCTTGGTATTGCGGTGGAATAGGCCACTCGTTTTTAGGATCGAGATACTTTCCAGGCTCGTGAAAAAATGCGCCGGCGGCATCGGAGCCTTTCTGCGCGAGCCAGCCGCCGTCCCAATAGATATGGTCAACGTGACCGTATCCGGTAAGAAGCTTCTTAACATTCACATAGTTCTCTTCTTTCATCAGCCGGGCGTTTTCCTTGTCAGATGGGTTTTGTTTGTAGCCAAACTTGTTTGGCTGCATGTCATGGCCGGTGACATCGTAGTAGCCGGGATAGCGCCAGCTAAGCGGCGAGTAGTAGATGCCAACTTTCAGTCCCGCGGCGCGGCAGGCTTTCACGTATTCCGCAACAAGGTCGCGGCCAAGCGTCTGCTGGCTGGTGAAGGCATTCGGGTGCGGGCTGTCAAAGAGACAAAAGCCATCGTGATGTCGAGCGGTAAGACACATCCATTTCATGCCCGCTTCCTTTGCGAATCGCGCCCAGTCTTCCGGATGAAAGTCCTTTGCGTCGAAATATTCGTCGCCGCTCTCAGGAGAGGCGTATTTGCGGTATTGCTCGGCGGGCATTCCTGTGTTTTCCATGAACCATTCGCCTTTTCCCGGCCCTGAATAGAGTCCCCAATGAATGAACATCCCAAACTTCGCGTCGAGCAGCCATTTCATCTTCTCGTCGGAAAGCTGGGTAATGCCCATCTCGGTCTTAAGCACGCGCTGAGGCAGCTGTGGCGGCTTGTCGGAAATGGGCGCGGTGGTCGCGGTGTGGAATGAGTAAAGCGTCGCTGCGAGCAGCATTAAAAGAGCGCGCTTTACAAAAGCGGCATCGCTACGTTTGCGGTGGGTCATGTGTATTGGGGGAATGTGATGCAAGGTGTTGTTAACCATCCGAGGTTTGTTGCGCGCATTAGCTGCCGCCGGAGTAACATGGGTTGCCAAGCCGGAATGTCGCGCGACGTCCGATCTGTTCATTTCGTCGCTTGCTGTTGCAGATCACGATCCAGGGCCGCGCCGTCGAAAGGGATGACGATGACTTTGCTGCCGTGGCCGTCATTGCCGTTTTCCTGTTCCTTTTGCACGTCAATCACGGCCAGAGTCACTGCGACGACGTGGCCATTTTCAATATAGACACTGGGGCGCTCAAGTTTTGCCCAGCGGTTGATGGTGCCGTCGGTGTAGCGGATGAAGTCCACGGTGGGATCGTAGGCCAGGCCTCGATAGGTCCAGCCGGTAATGCCGTCTTTAGAGGTAAGATGGTAGGCTTTGCGATCACTCCAGTTATTGACAACGATATGGTAAAGGCCGCCAGCATACCAGAGGGCAGGGTCTTCAAAATGGTTAAGGTCGTGCTTGGGCAGACCTTGGATGCCGGCATAGATGCCGGTGCCTTGTGCAACATACGGGCCGAGCACGTCTTTGTCGCTGATCCAGACGATTCCACGGCGTCCAAACATTTGGAAACGTCCGTCAGGCCGCAGCAGTATGATTTCATTGGATGCGCGCCATTTCGAGTCACCTGTTACGGTGATGGTTCCTAATAGTTTCCACGGACCATCCAGCGAGCTGGACACGAAGACGGCGCCCGGCCGGGTTTCGCTGACCACAATGGCATAACGGCCATCGGGCAACTGCAACGCTGTAACGTTATGTCCTTTTCCATTTGTATCATTAGGCCAGCAAAGTTCCTTATCTAGGTAAGGTCCGGTCAGACTATCACTCACGGCATGGATGGCTTTCGAGCCGAACCAGCCTTTGTGTCCCTGCGCCTGTTCCCAGCGGCTGGCGAACATGTGGTATCTGCCATCCGAACCCTTGATGATTTTTCCATCCCAATAGTCCCATTGTTTCATGGTCACGTCCTCGAGGCCATTCTTCGGATCGCGCGGCCCCACGTTTGCTGCGCCCCAGACTGCTTTAGACAAAGTGCCGTTGACAGGTATCGGTAGAAAGTAATCAATGAATGTTTTGGCCGTCTTAGTTCCCTGGACCTGACTAAAGCCGACATCTCCTGGGGCTGTCAAAGTCAGCAGGGCAAGAACGATGGATCGAACTGTGCGAGTGCTCATGAGTGAAAATGACTGAGGTGAATGCGCTTACTGATAGTGATAACCAGACGAGTGACAAAGTAGATTTTTCGGCAATCTTTCACTCACTTCATAATCACTAGGGTGTGACCGCAGAAGCATCAGAACTTCAACCAAACCAGAATGCAACAGAGCATGACCATCGCCAAGAAGCGGCGGGCAGTTTGCTCGTAGCGGGTGGCCACTTTGGCGGTGATGGGCGATGCGGCAGAAGAAGTTTTCCACGAGATGACGGCTCCTCTACCAATGCTTGGCGTAAGCCACGGACGGCTAGCGGTTTTTCCGGCCAGGGATCACCGGCTCGGCACCTTGCGCGCGGAGTTGCGCGCGCAACCGGCGTTGGTCAGAACTTTGCGAGCCATGCCCAACCTCTACCACCTGCCCGCCAGCAAGTAAGCCCCACTTCTGCGGTCACACCCTAGTGGAATAGTGAATAATAATTCCCGGAGAAATTTACGAGTGGTTTGCGCCTTGCGCCGGCGTCTCTACAATGAGCGCCGCCGTGCTTGTCCTCGAAGAGATCTCTTTGCGCCTCGGCGATCCTAATTCGGGGCAGGCGTTGCTCGACGGCGTCTCGGCGCGGTTCGGGCGGGGGCAACTGGTCGGGGTCGTGGGACCGAGCGGGTGCGGCAAATCGACGTTGTTGAAAGTCATCGCCGGGCTGGCGGAGCCGACGGCGGGGACGGTGCGTTGGGACGGACGCGATTTGGCGGAGGAGGATGATCTGGCGCCGACGGAACTCGGCTACGTGCCGCAATTCTCCATCGCGCACGATGGGCTGACGGTGGGCGAGTGCGTCGATTACGCTTTGCGCCTGCGCGTGGCGGACCTGGACGCGGCGGAGCGCGCGGAGCGGGTGGCGGAATTATTAAACACGACCGGCCTGGCCGCGCTGGCGGAACGACCGGTGCGGGTGCTCAGCGGCGGGCAGCGGCGGCGCTTGTCGCTGGCCATCGAGCTGGCACCGGCGCCGGCGCTGCTGTTGTGCGACGAGGTGACGAGCGGGCTGGACCCCGGCTCGGAACGCGAGATTCTCGATCTGTTGCGCGCGCTGACGCAGAGCGGCGGCACCGGCGACGGCGGAAACGGCGGCGGGCGGCTGGTGTTGAACGTGACGCACAGCCTCGCGCGGCTGGAACATTACGACACGGTGGTGGTGCTCGTGGGCGGCGTGGTGGCTTACGCGGGCCGGCCGGAATTTCTGGCGCACTATTTCAGCGTCGAAACTGCGGAGGACATTTATCCGCGGCTGGCGAATCGCACGCCGATAGAGTGGCGCGATTCGTGGCGCAAGCACGGAGAGCATTTCGAGGAAGACGCGGCGGCGGCGATTCCTTTGGAAAAAATCGACTGTCCGCCCGTGGTCGCGCCCGCGCCGCCGGCCACGAAGACGCCGGATTTCGCCACGCAATTCCGCGTCGTGCTGGAGCGGCGGCTGCGGCTTTTCCTGCGCGACCGCGCGGGGCTGGCGTTGCAGGCGGCGCTGGTGCTCGGGTTCCCCTGCCTCGTCGTGATTTTCGCATTGCGCGGGCTGCCG
>JAFAXH010000005.1 GCA_019241085.1 Verrucomicrobiota bacterium
AAGCAAAGCTTGCCTTCACTCTCACCAACACCGCCGCAACCCACCAAACCAACGCGCCCGCTACGCCGTATATTTCACGCTATCCCCCGCGGTCGCGTCATACGTCGCGCCCGTGACGCGGTTCGCCGCATCCGTGCAAAGGAAAACCACCGCCGGCGCGACTTCATCCGGCTGCATCCACGGGATGCCCATCACCGCCGTCGGCAGGCGCGCGGCGATGACCTCCTGCTCGGTCACGTTTTCCTTCGGCTCCTTGCCCGCTTCCTTCAACGCTTCTTTCCAACGGCCCGGATTGCGCGTCAGCGGCGTATCGACCAGGCCCGGCTCGACGCAGTTGATCGTGACGCCTTCCTTCGCCACTTCCCACGCCGCCGATTTCATCAAGCCGATCATCCCCCACTTCGACGCCGAATAGGCCGACGCATTCTTGAACCCATGCCGTCCCTGGCCCGACGCGATCAGCACGATGCGGCCATATTTGCGCGCGAGCATGTGCGGCAGCACGGCGCGCAAGGTGTTCGCCGCGCCGTTGAGGTTCACGTCGATGACGTTCTTCCAATCCTCGTCCGCCAGCTCCGCGAGCGGTCCGTAAAATTGAATCGCCGCGTTCGCAATCGCGATGTCGAGCTTGCCAAACTCCTTCACCGCGCGCTCGACCGCGGCCTTCAACGCCGGCATGTCGCGCACGTCGCCTTGCACGCCGAGCCAGCGGCGTTTTTGCGCTTCGACAAGCTCCCCCGTCTTCTTCAAATCATCCGGCGTCGCCGGTTCATACACGAGATGCGGCGCCGCTTCTGCGCAAATATCGAAGCCCAGCACGTCCGCGCCCGCCGCCGCCAGCGCGACAGCAATTGCCTGCCCGATGCCACGCGCCGCGCCGGTGACAAGCGCCGCTTTTCCCGCGAGGCTGAAATTCACGTGCGGCGCTTTGTCGCCAATGTCCGTCTGCGTGGTAGCCGCCTCGGCGCGGCTCAGGATCGACGCCCCGACCAACGCCCCCGCCGAAGCCGCGAGCATGTGCCGGCGCGACATCGCGTTTCCAACTTGGAGGTCCGCGCCTTCCGGGCGCGGCGGGGACGCGGCCGTCTTCTCATCATCTTGGAACGACGGGCGGCTGCTGGCATCGGGAATTTGGGATTGCATAACCTCTAGAACGCGCCCGCTCAGGAAGCGGATTCATGCAAGCCACTGCATCCGATCCAACGCCCCAACCGCGACACGCGCTCCAGCACTGACCACGGCAACACTGCTCCGTCGGACTCGATCCGCTCCCTCAAATCACTTGCTAGCGGCAAGAGTCCTGGCGTGTAGAATGTCGCGCGCGTCGAGCGGTCGCACCTGGCTGCGCTAGAGCGTGAGCAGCGCGACGGTGTGCCGTCATAGCCGACGAATTCCACTTCAAAGGCGACGTCAGCGCCGTGAACGAGCACCGCCGTGCCCACGTCGCCGCTCACCAACCCGTGCTCCGGCACGTCGCAGTCAACGCCACGGCATTGAGCTCATGGATGGCCTTCATAATTTTGGCAGCGGATGCGCAGTGACAAAGCGTGAAGTCATCTCGCCATTGTCAATAATCCAAGCGCTCCGCACGTTTAACCCCGTGCCATCAGGCGCAATCAGCACACCATCCACGGCACACCGGATTCCGTGCTAGCCGCCAAAACGCCCTGCTTGATTGAGCATCGCCAGACGCATCCATCCGTGGCTCAATGCTGGATGGACCGCGGGGAAGCTCGTTACTTCCAGTAAGCCAAATCCATCCTTCATTCATGCCCGACGCCGCTCCAGACGCGCTTCTCGCCGTCAGCCATGCGTATTGCCACGCGCAGACGCGCGGGCACGCGCGCTCGTTTTATTTTGCCTCGGTCGCGTTGCCGGCGGAGAAAAAGCGGGCGGCGTATGCGGTGTATGCGTTTTGCCGTTATGCGGATGATCTCGTGGACCGCGCGGCTGCGACCGACAACGGCATCGCGGCGGCGCTGGCACGGGTTGGCGAGGAGTTCGACGCCATGCTGGCGGGCGGGAAAACGGAGCCGCCGTTTGCGCCGGCGTTCGCGTGGGCGGTGCGGCGGTTTGGCATCGAGAAGGGGCCGTTTCTCGATTTGCTCAAAGGCGTCGCGATGGACCTCGGGCCGGCGGTGCGAATCGCCAATTGGCCGGCGTTGCGCGAGTATTGTTATCACGTCGCCAGCGTGGTCGGCTTGATGATGGCGCGCATCTTCGAGTTGCGCGACGAGCGCGGGCGAGAGCAGGCCATCGACCTGGGCATCGCGATGCAACTCACGAACATCATCCGCGATGTCGGCGAGGATTTTCGGCTTGGCCGAATTTATTTGCCGGCGGATGAAATGGCCGCGCACGGCGTCGCGCCCGCCGATTTGGCGAGTGAAAAAATCACGCCGGCGTTGCGCGAGTTGCTGCGTTTTCAAGTCGCGCGCGCCCGCGAATTTTACCGCCGCGCCGAACCGGGCATCGCGCTGCTCGCAGACGATGGCTCGCAACTCACCGTGTGGCTGATGCGCCACGTCTACGCCGGCATTCTTGATGAAGTCGAACGGGCCGATTACGAAGTTCTGCGCCGCCGCGTCCGCACGAGCCTGCCGCGCAAACTCGCGCTGGCCGCGCGCGCTTGGCGCGACCTGCAGCGCGGGCGGCGAGCGGGTGATGTTGCCCGCGACTAACCGTGGATTAAGCGCGTATTGTCAAACCGCGCACAAGCTCTCTCTATTGTCATCCTAAGCGCAGTCGAAGGATCTTTCGTTGCCAAGCGAAGAGCGCCATTTCACGCTCAAGTTTTGCCACGAAAGGTCTTTCGCAAGCTCAGGATGACAACGCAAATGCAGAGCCGCGAGCGGTGATTTTGCCACCAACTCCAACTCACGGATTCCGGTTCGGATACGGCGGGATCGGCGGCAGCTCGCGGCCTTGGGTCTTCAACTCTTCGAGGATGACTTCGATGCCTTTGTCGAGTTGCTGGTCTTCACCGTGGAATTCCTTCGCCGGATCATTATCGACCACGATGTCGGGATCGACGCCGTGGCCTTCGATCACCCAGCCTTTGCCCTCGGGCGAATACGGCGCAAACTCCGGCCGGAAGAGCTGCCCGCCGTCGGCGAGCGGCAACGGATTGCGGATGCCGACGACGCCGCCCCACGAGCGTTTGCCGATCAATTTGCCCAGACCGAGCGTCTTGAAACGGTAGGGGAAAATGTCGCCGTCAGAGGCGGAGAATTCGTCCATTAGGGTGACCTTCGGACCGAGGAAAGTCTCCGATGGATTGGTCTGTGGAATGCCGTTGCGCGTCATCTCGACCATGACGAGCGCGCGCCGCAGCCGCTCGATAATCAACGGCGAAACAAAGCCGCCGCCGTTGCCGCGCACATCGACGATGAGCGCCTTCTTGTGAATCTGCGGATAGTAGAGCTTGGTGAACTCATTCAAGCCAAAGCGGCCCATGTCGGGAATATGCAAGTAGCCGACCTTGCCATCGGTCTTTTTGTTGACGTAGTCCATGTTCTTTCGCACCCAGGCCAAGTAGTAAAGTGGCGACTCGTCGGCGGTAGGCACGACGACAACTTCTCGTGCGCCATCATCGCTCGGCTTGGAGTTGAGTCTTAGAGTTACTTGCTTTCCCGCGGTGCCGATCAAGGCTTCGTAGAGGTTCGGCAAGTCTTTTACCGCTACTCCATTGATCGCCAGCAGGTAATCGCCTTCCTTCACGTTTACGCCCGGCACGGTGAGCGGCGAGCGCGTGCGGTCGTCCCAATTTTCGCCGGGCAAAATCTTGTCGATCTTGTAAGCCCGCGACGCTGGATCGCGGCTGAACTGCGCGCCGAGCAAGCCGAGCTTGATGCGCGGCGTTTCCGGACGCTCGCCGCCGCCTACGTAGGCGTGGCCGTTGTTCAATTCCGCGATGAGTTCACCCATCAAGTAGGTGAGATCGTTGCGATGATTTACGAAGGGCAAGAGCGCGGCGTATTTGTCGCGCATCGCGGTCCAGTTCACGCCGTTCATGTTTGGCGCATAGAAGAAGTCGCGCATCTGCCGCCAGCCTTCATGGTAGATTTGCTTCCACTCAGCGTGCCGGTCGAGGTGCAGATCGAGGTCGGACATTTTGATCTTGTGATCCTTGAGGTCGATCTTCTCTTTCGGCAGTTCGATGATGCCGTAATCATCGCCAATCTTGACGAGCATCTTCTTGCCGTCGGCGGTGATCTCGAAGCTGTTCACTTTGCCGAGGACGGTTTCCTTGCGGTCTTTCAAATTATAAACGCACAGCGAGCGCTTTGTTTTGCTGGCGTCGCCGTCGTCTTCGTCCTCATCCTCATCCCCGTCGCCGATGGTGCGGCGCGAGTAGAAGATTTTGTCGTCCACCATGCGCAGGTCGCGATATTCTCCGGAACGAATTTTTAATCCATCAAGTCGGCTCTTTAATCCCTCTTCATCGACTGTTACCGTCACCGGCTTCTTCGGACTATCCTTTTTCTCGTCGCTGTTCTTTTTGTCCTCGTCTTTCTTGTCTTCATCCTTCTTGTTATCATTGTCGCCCTTGCCCACCTCGTCGCTGCGCGGCGCGAGCGGCGGCTCGGTGGCTTTGGCGAGCGGGACGAGATAGACGCGCTCCATGTCTTTATAGACATTGTTGAACTCGGTGTCGCCGAAGATCGGATTGAAGTCGCGGCTGGACGCGAGCAACAAATACTTGCCGTCGTCGCTGAATGCCGGGTTGCCCGAGGCATACCAGCCATCGGTGACTTCGATACGGCGATTGCCGGCGAGACCGAAGAGATAAACCTTTGGCAAGACTTCCTCCTCCTGCCGTGACCAGGTGATCCACTGGCTATCAGGCGACCAGTTGTATTCGCGGATTTCAAACGCTTTGGAATAGTCCACCTGCGTTACTACTTTGGACGCCACATCGACAAAGCGCAGACGTTGCAAGCGGTCGCTCCAAAGCAGCTTCTTACTATCCGGCGACCAGATTGGCGCGAAGTAGTAAGTATCCGCACCGTGGGTGATTTGCTGCGCTTCGCCTTTGCCGTCCTGCGCGCGGACGTAGAGCTCATTCTCGCCGGTCGCGTCGGAGATGTAGGCAATGGATTTGCCGTCCGGCGACCAGACGGCGTCGCGCTCGTGGGCGTTGGACGTATTCGTCAGATCGCGCGGCGTGCCTTCCTTCGCCGGCACGGAGAAGAGATCGCCGCGTGCGGTGACAATGACGCGCTGACCGTCCGGCGCGGGATGCACGCTTTCCAGGTGCTTCGACGCATCGACCAGCGCGGAGCGACCGGAGGCAAAGTCTTCCTTCACCGTGATCGGCACGATGGCCGACTGGCCGCTGGCGAGGTCGTAACGCCAGATGTAACCCGCTTGCTCGAAGACAATCGCGCCTTTGCCGATGGACGGAAATTTGAGGTCGAAATCCTTAAACGTCGTGAGCTGCTTCGTCTCCTTCGTGGCGAGGTCGCACGAGAAAAGATTCATCCTCCCGTCACGGTCGGACGCGAAGTAGATGTGGTTGTCCGGTCCCCACATCGGACAGATGTCTTGCGCGGGATTGTTCGTGAGATTTTCCGTCGTGCCGGTTTTGAAATCGTAAATCCAAATGTCATCCGCCATGCCGCCGCGGTAATGTTTCCACGTGCGAAATTCCCGGAACACGCGGTTGAACGCCATCTTGGAATCGTCCGGCGAAAACGACACGAACCCGCCGCGCGGCACGGGCAGTTGCTGCGGCAATTCGGCGTCCGGCCCGACGGCGTAAAGCTGGCCGATGAAGTCGTTGAACGAGCGCATCCGCGAGCGAAAGACGACCCACGGATACGTGTTCATCCAGGTCATCACGAGATTGTTCGGCCCCATGCGATCCGAGATGTCGTCGCGACCGAGGGTTGCCGTCGTGGTCAGCCGTTTCGGCGTGCCGCCCTCGGCGGGCATGACATAGACTTCCGTGTTGCCGTCGTAATGCCCGGTGAAGGCGAGCTGCGTGCCGTCGGCGGAGAAGCGCGGAAATGCGCTGTAGCCCGGCCCGCTCGTCAAGCGCCGCGCAGTGCCGCCGTCTTTGCCGACGGTGTAAAGCTCGCCGGCGTAAGTGAAGACAATCTGCTCACCGTTCGTCGCCGGGAAGCGGAGCAAGCGCGTGGTGTTCGGCGGCGGCGGTGCGGGAAGGTGATTCTCATTGTTCTGGGCAAAGGCGGCTGCCGGCAGCAGTAGCAGCAGGCAGAGCCGCGCGAGGATGTGTCGTAAGAGTGAGGACATGAGTTCGGGGGATTTTGTGAAGAACGACAAAAACAATTCGGACACCGGCGCGAAGCCGCGCGGTTTTCTCTCGCACGAATAAACAACGATGGCGCGGGTGACGCCGCGCCGCGCGAAGCATCAGCGGATGCCAGCGCCCGCGCCGGTGTCCGTGTTCTTATTCGGATGAGAGCCTGGACCCGTGCCAGCCGCAGGTGCCGAGCTGCCAGCAGGCGAACCGGTGCTCTGGCAGGCGCCGAGCGCCAGGAGCGTTGTCGTCGCCAGCGTGAGAAGGGTGAGAAAAAGACGGAGGGTAGCGGCGCGCGGTTTCATCAACCGCAGCTTAGCGCAAGCCTAAGCACGAGCAATGCGCTGACGTTTTGCCGCCACCCGGGGTCCGGCGCCGCCAAGCTAGTGCGGCGCCTTGAACAGCCCGCCGCAATACGCACAACGACACAGCGGATAATCGTCGAGCGCGATCCGATCAACATAAACCGCCGAGCCGCAGTTTGGACAAATGACCAATTCCCGGTTCTCAATGCTGCCGCGTCCGGCGACTTCGCTTTCCATGTCGCGGAGCGTGCGGTAAGTCGGGCTGGCGTTACGAGTCGCCGCCGCGCCGTGATCGTCGCCCATGAGCTTGCGTCCGGACCGCACCGGAATTTCATCGTGATCAGCCATGGTAAAGAGAATCGCAGAAACTGCGACGTTGGTTTAATAATAAAACGATTGAGGTCAGTGAATTTGTTCGCCTGGCCGTTGGCAGGATGACCGCTTCACGCTGGGGCCGTCACCCTCCAATCGCGCTCCGCCCGCAACTGC
>JAFAXH010000048.1 GCA_019241085.1 Verrucomicrobiota bacterium
CGTGACGAAAGTTGACGGGAGAGTGCATGAACTTTTTGCCGTCGATGAGGTCGGCATAAATTTTCGGTTTCAGCCAATCGAGAAACTCCTCGGCGGACCACAGCCGGCGCTCGGTATCTTTTCCGGTGGAAACCAAGGTTGGCATCAACAGTTCACCTCCGCGGCTAGTTTCCCTCCGCGCGCGTCCGCAGGCAAGCGGTGCGAGGCATTCCTGAAAGTTTTTCAACGCACCCTGCCGCTCGCGAACCATCCGACGACCTGCGGATACAGCTCGTGCTCGGCGGCTTGGATCCGCGCGTGCAACGTCTCGGGCGTGTCGTGCGCGAGCACGGGCACGGTGGCTTGCGCGAGAATCTCGCCCGTGTCCATGCCGCCATCGACGAGATGCACGGTGCAGCCGGCCTGGCGTTCGCCAGCGTCGAGCGCCTGCTTCCACGCCTGGAGGCCGGGATACTTCGGCAGGAGCGAGGGATGGATGTTGAGAATGCGGCGCGGAAAGGCGGCGAGCATCGGCTCTTTCAACAACCGCATGTAGCCGGCAAGCACGACGAGTTCGACGCCATGTTTTTGCAAGAGCGCGACGAGCTGCTCCTCGCAATGCGGCTCCAGCTTGGTTTTAAATTTCCCCGGCGGCAGATGACGAGCCGGCACTTTGTGCTGACGCGCCAGGGCGAGGATGCCCGCGTCGGGCACGTCGGAAATGACAGCGCCGACGCGCGTCTCCGCCAAGCGGCCATCGGCAATGGCTTCCAGGATTGCGCCGCAATTGCTCCCTTTGCCGGAGCCGAGCACGCCGATGGTGAGCGGATTCATAAGAAAGTTGAGAGTTGAGAGTCGGTGGTTGAGAGCTTCGGAAATCTAGGAAAAAGCCGCGCGCTCTTCGGTCTGGAATTTTCCGGCTCTCAACTAACAACTAACGACTCTCAACTTTTTCTGTCATTCGTCATTTTCTTCACCAACTCCGTCGTCGAGCGGCCGGGCACGAGCGAGACGAAGCGAATCTCCGCGCCCGCCGCGAGCAGCGCGGCGCGCTCTTCTGCGTGCAAAGTCTCCAGCGTGTAGTCGCCGCCCTTGACGTAAATGTGCGGGCGCACCGCCGCCAACAAATCCGTCGCGCGCGGCTCGGGGAAGATCGTGACGAAATCGACGCACGCCAGCGCGAGCAAGACTTCGGCGCGATCTTCCTCGCTGTTCAGCGGACGCCCCGGACCTTTGAGCGCGCGCACGCTCGCGTCGCCGTTCAAGCCGACCGCCAGCGCGTCGCCCAACGCGCGCGCTGCCTGGAGATAACGCACGTGGCCGACGTGCAGCAGGTCGAAGCAGCCATTGGTGAAAACGAGACGCTGACGGCGCGCGTCGAGTCCGTCGCGCAAGGCGCGCAAACCGTCGGCGGAAACGAGGCCGTCCATTCTGTTTTTAGAGGGAGAGATTTTCTCCCTCCGCTGCGGCGGCGGTTTCTTCTTTCGACGCCGCGGCAATCGACTCGCGCGCGACGACGCGACTGAGCAAAGCCGGCTGCCGGCGCAGTTGTAGCGTGAGCGCTTCGATGGCGCGCAACGTCGGCGGCGAGATGTGGTGTTCCATCCCTTCGACATCGTGAAAAATGACGTCGTCGGGCAAGCCGAGCAGCTTCAAAAAATCGGTGAGCAACTGGTGCCGGCGCGTGATGTTGCGCGCGAGCGTTTCGCCGGCGGTCGTCAGCGCCAGGCCGCGGTATTTTTCGTAATTGAGCAGCCCTTCGGCGTCGAGCCGTTGGACCATGTTCGTCACGCTCGCCTGCGAGATGCCGAGGCTGCGCGCGATGTCGATGACGCGCGCGTAGCCTTTCGTATTGATCAACTCCAGTATGCGCTCCAGATAATCCTCCACTGCCGCCGAGGAACCGGTGCCCGGCGCGGCGGCAAGCGGCGCGGCGACGCTCGTCGAAGCGGGAGCGGAGGGAAGCTTACCGGACATGTTGGCAGCAGAAGGAATGGCGCACCGTAGCGGGGAAGCGGTCGCGTCGTCAATAAACTGGTAGGGACGTTTCGCCGAAACGTCCCTGATTTAAAAATTCGGACGGCTCGGCGAGCCGTCCCTACCGCAAACGTAGCACCCGACGTCAGCCACTCACGCGGCGGTTTCGTGACCAGCGGCGCGGAGGATCGCGAACGCTTCCGCCAACAGTTCGTAAGAATGCCGTCGCGCCGCGTGGTCGTGCGTCATCGTCGAGATCATCACCTCGTCCGCGCCAGTCACCGCGACCAGTTCCATGATGCGCCGCCGCACGGTCTCGGGACCGCCGACGAAGATGCCAGCGCGGTATTCCGCGAGCAGCGCACGCTCCTGTGCGGAATACGGATAAGCCAGCGCTTCCTCCACGCTGGCAATCGGCTCGAACCGTCCGCGCGAACGCCGCAGCCAAAACAGATCGAGCGACGACGCGAGCCGGTCCGCGGCTTCATCAGTTTCCGCGCAAACAGCGTTCACCGTGAGGATGAGATGTGGCCGTGGGAGAAATGCCGACGGCTGAAAACCGCCGCGATACGCGCGGCACGCCGGCAACACCCACTCCGGGCTAAAATGATGCGCAAAGCCAAAGCCCAGTCCTTGCTCCGCCGCCAGCCGCGCGCTGAAATCGCTCGACCCGAGCAGCCACACCGGCGGCAGCGGCACGTCGTCCGGCAACGCGCGCACATCGCGCAGCGGATGGTGCGCCGGAAACGTCGCGCCGCCCGCGCGGCCGAAGGCGAGCAGTTCGGCGAGCAATTCTGGAAAGTCATCGCCGCTCCTCCGCTCCCGCGATCCGCGCAATGCCAGCGCCGCGCGTGAGTCCGAACCCGGCGCGCGGCCGAGGCCGAGATCGATGCGGCCGGGGTGCAGCGCCGCCAGCACGCGGAACGTTTCGGCAACGTGCAGCGGCGCATGATTCGGCAGCATGATGCCGCCGGAGCCGACGCGCATTTGCGTCGTCACGCTGGCGACGTGGCCGATGAGCACTTCCGGCGCGGTGGAGACAAGGCTCGGCAGGTTGTGATGTTCCGCCAGCCAGTAACGCCGATAGCCGAGACCATCAACGAGCCGCGCGAGATCGAGCGTGTTGCGCAACGCCTGCGCGCCCGTCGAGCCAGCCGCCAGCGGCGAGAGATCGAGCACGGAAAGTGGCACGGGTGGCATGAGGGAAAGTTATATCCGATGTCGCTGTCTTGCATCTACGCAGGTAGGGACGCCTCGCCGAGGCGTCCGTGACTTTTTCCTGCCGGTTCGCCTGTGCTGAAAAAAATAATGGGACGCCCCGGCGAGGCATCTCTACCTGAAGGCGCATCACTTTCCCGACATCATCGCATCGCGTTTCGCCTTGAACTCCGTGCCCGGTTTCCATTCGGGAAAACGGTCGCCATTCGCCACTTCGCAGCCGATGCGAAAGAGCAACTGAGTATCCTCCGCCGCGCCGGAAAGATCCCACGTCGGATCGACTTCATCCGACGGCTGGTGGTAATGGTGCGCCACGAAATCATCGCGTTTTTCCTGTCCGAAATTCGCTGGCTTGCCAATGACCTCGCGCCCGCCGCCGAGGTAAAGCGACGGCACGCCGAGCTTGGAAAACTCGAAATGATCGGCGCGGTAAAAACCGCCCTTCTCCGGCTGGCTGTTCGGCTTGGCCTCGCGGCCTTCGCGCGCGGCTTCGGCAATGAGCAAGTCATCGAGCGTCGAGTTGCCCCAACTGATGTCTTCCACGTCGTGCGTCTTGCCCCATGGATTGACGACATCAATGTTGATGTCCGCGAGCGTTTTCGTCAGCGGATGGAGCGGATGTTCCGCGTAAAATTTCGCGCCCAGCAAGCCGCTCTCCTCCGCCGTGGTGGCGAGGAAAAGCGCCGAGCGTTTCGTCGGCTGCGGCAGGTGCGCGTGCGCCTTCGCCAGCGCGAGCAACGCCGCCACGCCCGAGGCATTATCGAGCGCACCGTTGAAGATCTGGTCGCCCTGCAACTCCGGGTGTTTGCCGAGGTGATCCCAATGCGCGCTGTAGATGATCCATTCGTCTTTCAGCTTCGGATCGCTGCCGTCGATCTTCGCCACGACGTTGCGCGATTTGAACGGACGCACCCGCTGCTTGATGTCGAAATTCGCCTGCGCGCCGGGCAGCATCACCGGCTTAAAATCGCGGCTGACGGCTTGCTTTTTCAACGTCTCAAAATCCAGTCCGCTCGCGGCGACGAGCTTCTGCGCCGTGGCCAGCGTGATCCACGAACGCACCGGCACCATGCCCATGTTTTTGTCCGGCGCATCGATCTCGAAATTCTCCCGCGCCCAGCTCATCTCGACCACGCTATAAGGATAGGCCGCCGGTCCCGTTTCGTGGACGATGACCGCCGCCGCTGCGCCCTTCTGCGCGGCGATTTCGTATTTGTAAGTCCAGCGTCCGTAGTAAGTCATCGCCGCGCCTTTGAACATGGTTTCGTCGAGCTTCGCCGGGTCGTGCGGATCGGGCACGGGCGGGTCGTTGATGAGCATGAGGATCGTCTTGCCGCGCACGTCCACGTCCTTGTAATCGTCCCAGCCATATTCCGGCGCGACCACGCCGTAGCCGACGAAAACGATGTCGGATTCTTCCACCTTCACCTCCGGCAACAGCCGCGCCGAGGTGGCGACGTAATCGCCGGGAAATTGCACTGTGATCGGCTCCTTGCCGGCCACCGTGAAGTGCGCCGTCGGGAACGAACGGATGCCCGCCAGCGGCACTTCCTGAATGTAAGTCCCATCCGGATTGCCCGGCTGCAAACCGAGCTTCTTGAACTGCTCCGTGATGTATTGCACCGAAAGCTCCTCGCCCTTCGACCCCGGCCCGCGCCCTTCGTATTCGTCCGACGCGAGCACCGTCGTGTGTTTCAACAATTCCTCCGCCGTGATCGTATCGAGCGCCGCTTGCGCTGGTCCGTTGGCGCCGCCGCGGTCATCCGCCAGCAGCAGCGAAGCAGTGCCGGTGAAAAGCAAAACGAGCGCGCCGCCACCGAGAGCGAGCAGGAGGGAGGAACGATGCTTCATGGTTCCTTTGCATACGCGGCGCAGAGGCGTCGAGGACGGAATTATTCAGTTGCCAGCCAGCGCCGCCGTTTCGATCCCGTCCGTCACTTCGCGATAGGGCAGGTGCGTCGCTTCGTGCAGGATTCTTCCGAGCTTGCAGTGATCCAGGTAGAGCTTGGACGGATCGTTGAGCAATACGCGGTCGGGCGGTCCATCAAGGTATAAATACTGCCGCCGCACCTTTCTGCCGGCGCCAGCACTATCCAGCCGGCTCTCCAAGGTGAGACCCGTGGCCTCGCCGAGATGCACAACCTGTTGCCGGTGTCTGAAAAAGCCGTTGACGCTGCGCTTCAACATCTGCGCGGCGCGATCGATCTAAATGCGTTCCCGCGTGGCAACGAACTCCAGAAAGATCCACAACATAAAAAGACCGAAGAAAAGGCAAAAGTATTTTCCGTCGGCATCCTTGCCGTTGAAAATCAGCACGAGCGAGAACGCCAAAAGCGGCAGGCTGAAAAACGCGGCGATGAACAACAGCAAAAACGGCACCTGCCGAATCACCACGCGAGACGTTCCAGGCGGGCGGCTGACGAAATTCATGGGCAATGGAAATATCTGTCATCCTGAGCGAAGTCGGAGGATCGCTTATTTAAATGTCTGGCTCAATGGATGCACGGACTGAGCCAAGGCAAAATAGCAAGCGATCCTCCGACTTCGCTCAGGATGACAGGGAAGTAGCCATCATTCGGCGGCAGGTGATCTAAAAGCCGCTGGCGCGAATTGCTTGGTCATGCGCACGACCGGCAGCGTGAGCCGATCCGTCAACGGCAGTTCATATCGTTCCGTGGCGACATAACCACACGCGGCATACAACGGCTCGCCGGCGAGCGTGGCGACCAGCATCGCATCATGGAAACCGGCTGCGCAGAGCGCCGCCTCGCACGCCCCGAGGATCGCGCGGCCCACGCCCCGTCGCGCCCAAGCCGGATGCACAAAGAAAGCGCGGATGCGCGCCGGGTCGTGCGCCGGATCGAGCGTTCTCGTTTCCTCGTCCTCCTCGCCCTCTGCCGCCGAGCGGCCGTGGTCGCCCCCACAGACCGCCAGCCGCCGGCTCCAGCCGCCGCAACCGATGATGCTGCTGTCGGGTGCCTTCGGTTGTTCCTCGGCCACGAAATACGTGCCGTCGCGGATCAACTGTCGGTCCACGTCGAACGCTGTGCCGAGCGAAGCCTCGATCTGCGTAGCGGAATACCAATGTGCTTGCAAGGCACGCACGGAAAGCGGGATGAGCGCCGCCAGCGCTGGGATGTCTTCCCAACGCGCCAGCCGGATGGAGAATTGCGTCGCGGCAGCGGGCATTTTAAGAGCAAAAATTTGCGTCCCTAATTATTCAACGGTGACTTATCGCACATCCTCGCGCTTGATTAGGTGTTGCGGAGGTATTGCTTCCAGTCATCGGACTCGGCTGTTGCTTTGATTACTCGATTGCGCTCGATGAGGAAAGACTTCATGTAGCGCGTGAGGAAAAGGAAGTCGGCGATGCGACCGAGGATGCCAAGCGGCGACTGGAAGCTGAACACGTCGCGCATGACGGTGCCGCTGCCTGCCTGCTCGAAATAGTGGTGATGCTCCATGCGGCTAAACGCACCGCGCAGCATGGTATCGGCGAAGTGAGCCGGGCGCTCAAATAAAGTGATGCGAACCGTGAGCGTCTGCCACACGCAGAAATGCCGCGCTCGCCAGGTAACCTCCTGCTCGGGACCAATCAGACCAGACGTGACACCAGCAACAGCGCGCTCGCCCGTGCTGGCTGTGGAGTGGGTTATGCAGGTCAATGCTGCGAGCCAAATCGAATACGCGGTCCATAGGTGCTGCGATGGAGGTAGCGAGCTTAATGACAGGCATCGTATGACATCGTTCTTGGGAGACGGGTGGTGGCGTCTAACAGATCGAAGCTCAGCGACGGACTTTGGCGAGGATAGGCATAGAGTTCAAGGACTAGTGTCACTGCCAGAGTCCGTTCGCTGTAGCGCTGGGTTAGGTCGTGGCTGATGTCACCCGGCGGCCTCATCCTCACTTGACGCGCGCACGGCGGCAAGCAGCCCCTCCTCGAAGCGCACCCGGGAATTTTCCAGCGCGGGCAGGTGCGGGATGGCGGCAAGCTCCTCGCCGTAGCGGGTAAGCACACGGGTGCAGCGCACGGGATAGAGCAGACGAGCGCAACGCACGAAGCCTACCATACCGAAAAGCAGGAGCGCCGGGGCGAGTAGTGGCAGGACCGCGCGCACTTGTGAAAACCAGACGATGACCCCGGCGGCGAGCGCCCAGCGGGAGGAACGTGCGATTGCCAGCGCGCGTTCGGATGGCTGTCGGTCGGTGACAAACGCTTCCATGACGCGCCAGAGCGGCGTCTTGGTGGTGCCGGAGTAGCAACGATTGCTCCAAGTGACGGTCAAATGCCGCTCGTCGTAGCTAAGGTCATAGACATGCTGGCGCCAACGAAAGTGTAACGCGCCGGTGTTGAGCGGCGTTGTGCCGGTAGGGGGCATGATGTTGCGAGCTATGTGGCGGAGCGGCCTAACGGATGTAAGCTGAGCGACGACTGCTGGCGAGGACCGACGTAGATTTCGGAACCAGCATCGCCGCCAGTAGGCGTTCGCTCGAGCGCCGGGTTATTGATCTTCAGGAAAGCAAAAGGGAGAGCCAATGCTAAGGTTCGGACATGAGAAGTCAAGGCAGTGCCCGGGAGCTGGAGCGGCGCCGACAACTAGCCGTTGCCCGCGTGCGCGAGGGGCATGCGCAGGCGCAGGTGGCCGCG
>JAFAXH010000076.1 GCA_019241085.1 Verrucomicrobiota bacterium
TGACCGCCAGGATACGGCGCTGCTCCAACGCCACCGTGAAACCTTGACCGCTCATGCGGTCATCTTATCATCAACTCACCTCAACGACTTAATCCTACTTTCCTGAAGATCAATAGGTGGCGATTAGGAAACGCTTATAAAACTCCACCCCGCGTGGCAGTTCGTCGGCTTCGATGTATTCGTCGGCGGTGTGCGCCTGGGCGATGTCGCCGGGGCCGGCGGCGACGCTGGGGATGTTGGCTTCGTCGGCGAGCACACTGCCGTCGGTGAAATAGGCGGCGCCGACAAGTTTGCCGCCGGCGGTTTGCAACGCGCGCACGAGCGGATGGTCGGCGGGGGTGAAAAGCGGCGGGGAGGCGCGGATGAGTTCGACTTCCAAAGCGGGGCACGCGCGGCGCAGGCGGGCGGTGATTTCTTCCACAAAATCCGGTCGGCGCTGGGCGGGGATCGTGCGCAGGTCGAGTTCGGCGGCGCAATGCTCGGGGACGATGTTGATTTTGCTGCCGCCGCGCACGAGGCCGACGTTGGCGCTGGCGGGGCCGAGCACGGGGTCGGGCGCGGCGGCGAATTCGGCGACGAGTTCATCGCGCACGCAGCGGAGCACGTCGGCCATCTGGTAGATGGCGCTGACGCCGCGCTCGGGATACGCGCCGTGCGCGGCGCGTCCGCGCGTGGTGAGCGCGAGCCAAGCGACGCCTTTGTGCGCGTGGACGATGTCGCAGCCGGTCGGCTCGCCGACGAGGGCGAAGTCGGCGCGGAACCCGGACGCGGCGAGGGCGTGAGCGCCTTCGTTGCCGGCTTCCTCGCCCATGAGGCCGGCGAACCAGATTTCGTGGCTGAGCCGGGGCAGCGTGTCGCGCAACTCGGCGAAGGCGCCGAGCATGGCGGCGATGGTGCCTTTCGTGTCGCAGGCGCCGCGGCCGTGGATTTTGCCGTCGCGCGCTTCGGCGGCAAAGGGGTCAATGGTCATGCCGGCGACGCTGACGGTGTCGGTGTGCGGTGCGAAAAGCAGGCGCGGCTTGCCGGGGCGGTCGCTGGGGAAACGGGCGAGCAGATTTGGCCGGCCGGGCAGGACCTCGGTGAGCGTGACTTCCTGCGCGCCGAGGGGGGCCAGGCGGTCGGCGAGAAATTCGGCGAGGCGCCCTTCGCCGGTGTTGGCGAGGTCGGTGCCGGGGTCGCCGGCGGGGTTGACGCTCGGGATGCGCACCAAGGCGCGGTGCAGTTCGAAAACGTCGCTCGCCGCGGTTTTCATCGCGTCGTCGCAGCCGCGGCGGTGGTGGCCAAAGCGTTTTCTTGCCGGGCCGGCTCGCCGCCGTGGCTGCTGCTCGCGGCGGCGTTTTTTTCCACGGCGGCTTGGGTTTTCAAAAACCATTCAACGAAACGCGGGATGCCGGCTTCCAACGGCGTTTGTGGCCGGTAGCCGAGCTGGGCGCGCGCCTTGGAAATGTCGGCGCAAGTGTGCGGCACGTCGCCGGGTTGTTCTGGGAGTTGCTCGATGCGTGCTTTTTTGCCGAGAGCGGTTTCGATCTGGCGGATCAAGTCGCGCAAAGGCGTCGTCGCGCTTTCGCCCAAATTGAAGATGTCGAAATAAGGATCGTCGCCGGCATTGACCAAATCGAGCGCGCCGAGCACGCCTTGGAGAATGTCGTCGATGTAAGTGTAATCGCGCCGGGTCGAGCCGTCGCCAAATTGCTGGATCGGCTCGCCGCGCGCGATGCGGCGGGTGAATTGGTGAATGGCCAGGTCGGGCCGCTGGCGCGGGCCATAGACGGTAAAAAAGCGCAGCGCGACGATGCGCATGGCGAAGAGGTGCGCGTAGTTCGAGCAAAGGTGCTCGCCGGCGAGCTTAGTCGCGGCGTAGGGCGAGATCGTTTGCAGGAGCGCGAAGTCTTCGCGGAACGGACTTTCTTGGCACAAGCCGTAAACGGACGAACTGGAGGCGAAGACGACGCGGCGCACGCCAGCGGCGCGGGCGGCTTCGAGCACGTTGAGCGTGCCGACGACATTCGTGTCCACGTAAAGCCGCGGCTGCTGGATGCTCGGCCGGACCCCGGCGCGGGCGGCAAGGTGAACGATGGCGTCAAATTTTCCCCCGCCGATCACCCGTGCCACCGCGTCGGCATCGCGCAAGTCGGCCGTGTGCAGGGTGACGCCGGCCTCGCGCGCGGCGGCGAGATTAGCGTGCTTGATGGCCGGCGCGTAGAAGTCGTTGAAGTCGTCGAGCACCGCCACGGCGTGTCCGTCGGCGAGCAGGCGTTCGACGAGGTGCGAGCCAATGAAGCCGGCGCCGCCGGTGACGAGGAAGTGCATGGGAAGTTGAGAGTTGAGGGTTGAGAGTTGAGTGACCAGAGCTTTGGAAAACGCAGTTTTTCCTCGCCGCTTCCGTTCTCTCAACTCTCAACCCTCAACTCTCAACTTCAGAAAAAAGACCAGAGAACGACGGCATGGCCGATCAGACTACCGTTGCTGCCTTCCGGCCCTGGCGGGGTTTGTCAGCCTGCCATCCATCGTCCCTGGCAGCGCCACGCTAACCGCCGCGCCGGCGGCTGGCAACTGGATTTCCCATCGGAAAGGCAGGGCATTTCCAGCAGGCGCACGGAAGCGAGTCGGAGGTTTTTGCAAAAAAATACGTCCGCCGGAGACAAAAGCGTTGCACTCGCGCGGCGGATTCCTTACTTAAAACAACGCTTTTGCCGGCGTCGCTCGCCGGAGGGAGTTTGCGGATGGTTCTATTTATTTCCCCCAAGTAGTATATGGCAAAGATTTTTCTCTGGCTCTCCGGTTTGCTCCTGCTCGGTTCCGTGGCGCTCGGCTGGCTCAACACCAATCGCCTCGGCGCGGTGCGGCAAGAAAAGGACCAGGCTGTCGCCGACGCCGGCGCGGCGCGCACCCAGGCGGACAAGGCGCGCAAGGATTTAACGGCGGTTCAGACGCAGCTCACCGCGGCCAAAACCATCAGCAACGAGGCGCAGTCCAAAATCGACGCCGCCAACGCCGAAGCGGCTCGGCTCCAAGGTGAGTTAACGACCAACCAGACCCAGCTCACGGCGGTTCAAACCGAACTGACTGAGTTGAAAAATCGCGTGGCTCCGGCCAACGGGATCGTGACCGGGGGACCAGCGGCCGGCAGCGGCGAAGACTTGCAGCAAAAAATTCACGATCTGGAAACCCGCCTGGCTGAATTTGCCACGGTGAAAAAGGCGCTCGACGAGCAACTCCGCGCCGCCGACGCCAACGTGCGCCAGTATCAGCGCGCCGAGCAGCAGCGCCAGTTGCGCATGATGCGCAACGGCTTGACCGGCAGCGTGGTGGCCGTGGATCGCAACTGGAACTTCGTCGTGCTCGATTTGGGCGACCGCAATGGCGTCGTCAACAACGCCGAAATGGTCGTCACCCGCAGCGGCTCGCTGGTCGGCAGGGTGCGCATCACCAGCGTCGAGCCGAGCCAGTCCATCGCCGACATCGTGCCCAATTCGGTGCCGCCTGGCATGACCGTGCAGCGCGGCGACCGCGTGGTGTTCGCCGGCGGCGGCGCGGATGAGCCGCCGGCCAGCAGCGGCACTCCGCCGACGGTGCGGCGCTGAGCAGCAAAGGGAGTTTCGGAAGAAGTTCGCCTCCGTGATGGCCGGGAGTTGTCAGCGCCCGGATTCTCCGGTAATCTCCGCGCACAACCGCATGAAGAATTCACGCGCCGCTGCCCGCCGCTTTTTTTTCCTTTTCTGCCTCGCCATCACGCTGCCGACGTTGCTGACGGCTTGCGCTGGCACCGAGGCCCCGGCTGACAACACCGC
>JAFAXH010000079.1 GCA_019241085.1 Verrucomicrobiota bacterium
CGGCGGCTGGCGCGTTTTGCCGCGCGCGCCGCCGCTGTCGGGCGAACCAAGGCGACCTCGATCCGCCCGTGTCAGAACGCAATTATCCTTTCCTCATTTTAGCCTGGTCGGCCTTGGCCATTTCGAGATGGTGCTCGACGATCGGGGTGACTTTATCGACATATTGTTTCAACATCGGGTCTTTCACTTCGCCCTGCGCTTTTTTGTAAGCGGCAGCGTCCTTGGTGTGGTCTTCGACGGCGTGATCGACATAGGCTTTGTCGAAATCGGCGCCCGTCATTTTCACCACCTTGTCATAAAACGCTTTTTCCTTGGCCGGCACTTCGGGCGGAAACGGCGTGATCTTGTGCTGTTCCGCGATTTTGCCCAAGTCCGTGTTGGCCTGCGAGTGATCTTTAATCATCATCTGCGCAAAGTCTTTCACGTCGCTGTTTTGGCTGTTCTTGAGCGCCAGTTGCGCCAGTTGCACTTCGGCCGCGTTGCCGCCGCCGGCTTCTTTTACAAACGCCTTTTCCTGGGCGGTCAGGCCGCCCGCCGATTCCGCTTGGGCCACAGGCTGCCAGCCGAGCGCGCCGACGAGCAGCAGGGCCGGCAGAAGGAGGGAGATTAAAGTCAGGGATTTTTTCATTTTTTTATACGAGTTGCGCATAAAAAATTCGCGCTCCGCCGGACAGGCGGATTGCACGAAATACTCGCTTCGCTGCTTTCGCCGCGCCAGCCAGGTCAGTCTTCGAGCACCCACGTATCTTTCGAGCCGCCGCCCTGGCTGCTGTTGACGACGAGGGAGCCTTTGCGTAACGCCACGCGCGTCAGGCCGCCGGGGACGATGCTGATTTTTTCGCCGTAAAGAATGTAAGGCCGCAGGTCGATGTGCCGGCCCTCGATGCCGCCGTCGGCAAAGCTCGGCGCGCGCGAGAGCGCGATGGTCGGCTGCGCGATGAAATTGCGCGGATTGGCGACGATCTTTTCGCGGAATTTTTCGATCTCTTCCTTGCTCGCGTGCGGCCCGACGAGCATGCCGTAGCCGCCGCTCTCGTTGGCGCTTTTGACGACCAGTTCCGGCAGGTGAGCGAGGATGTAGGAGAGTTCCTTTTCGTCGCTGGACAGATAAGTTTCCACGTTCGGCAGGATTGCTTCCTCGCCGAGGTAAAACTTGATCATGCGCGGGACGAAATAATACATCGCCTTGTCGTCGGCCACGCCGGTGCCGATGGAGTTGGCGAGGCTGACGTGGCCCTTGGCGTAAGCCCGCACCAATCCCGGCACGCCGAGCAGCGAGTCAGGCCGGAAGACCTCGGGGTCGAGGAAGTCGTCGTCGATGCGGCGGTAGATGACATCGACGCCTTTTAGCCCCTTCGTCGTGTGCATGAAGACGCGGTCGTTTTCCACGACGAGGTCGCGACCTTCGACAATCTCGACGCCCATGGAACGGGCCAGAAACGAGTGCTCGAAATAAGCCGAGTTATAGACGCCCGGCGTGAGCAAGACCACGGTCGGGTCAGGCTTGCCGCCCGGCGCGATGTGGCGCAGGAGGCTCAGCAAATTCCGCGCGTAATCGTCCACCGGCCGCGCCTGGTAGTGCGCGAAGAGACGAGGGAAAACGCGCCGCATCGCGCGCCGGTTTTCCAAGACGTAGGAGACGCCGCTGGGGCAGCGACCGTTGTCCTCCAGCACGAGGTAGCGGCCGTCTTTGTCGCGGATCAAATCCGTGCCGCAGATGTGGATGTAAATATCGCGCGGCACGTCGATGCCCATGAACTCCGGCCGGAAGTGCGCGGCGCTACGCACGTATTCCTCGGGCACCACCTTTTCTTTGATGATGCGCTGCTCGTGATAGATGTCCTTGAGAAAAAGATTCAGCGCGGTGATGCGTTGCGTCAGCCCGCGTTCGAGGAATTCCCATTCCGTCGCCGGGATGATGCGCGGGATCAGATCAAAGGGGAAAATGCGTTCCGTGCCGGCGTTGTCGCCATAGACGGTGAACGTGATGCCTTGGTTCAGAAACGAAGCGTCCGCCAGGGCGCGCTTGCGCGCGAACTCATCCTGCCCCATCGCCCGGAATCGCTCCAGCAACTGTGCGTAGTGCGGTCGCACCTGACCGGGCGCGGAGAACATTTCGTCAAAGAAATTGCCGGACTCGTAGTCAGCGAAAAATTTTTCCACGGGAGTGGAGATTAAAGGCAGAGCGTCGTTGGCTCAACGCAGAAAATGCGACGGAAAATCGCCGCCTCGCGACTGCCGCAGTCACCGCGCGTGAAAGGCAAAGCGGTGGTTTTCAAAAACCGGCGCGCGAGGACGCCCTGCGGATTGCGCACGTGACACGCACGTCGCGCGGCAACGTTCACACCGCCGTGGCGAGCAGCGCGTCCAATTCGTAAGGCACGCTCTGGCCGCCGAACTTGGGATAAACGAAACGCGCGGCGGGACACTGCTTCGTCACGCCATAGATGCGCGTCAGACCGGCGTCGCGCAATTCGCACAACGAGTAGAGCAGGAGCGCCGTGCCGAGGCCGCGGTTACGGTATTCGCTGTAAACACACGGGCCAGTGAGCAGATGATTTTCCGCCGCCGGCTCCAGACTCACCATCGAGACGCCGACGATCCGCGTGCCGTGCGTCAACGCCAGACAGCAGGCCACATCGCCGTCGCGCCGCTGGCCGTGATCGAAGACTTCGTCGAGTTGCGCGCGCAGGTGCGGACGCAGTTCGGTGAAGGAAGCGTTCCACGCCGGGTCGAGCGCCAGCGAGTCGTTAACCACTTTCCAGACCGCCGCTTTCTCCTCACGCTCAGCCAGATGGATCGCGTAGTGCGGCGGCAGCGGCGGCGGTTCCACGGGCAACCTCCCCACCGTCCACTCGAAACGCGTCCATTGCGTGAGCTTGCGGAAAATCATCGGCTCCGGAATGTGCCTTTTTTCAAGTAAAAATGCAATGCCCGGTCTGCGGCATTTTTCTTTCGGAACGAATGAACACGGACCCGGAATCGAGCGCGCCACGGCGGCAAACGCAGCGCCGTCAATCGCTTGCGTGCAGGCTTAGGCCACGCCGACGGCTTTGGCCTGTTCGAGGAAAGCCTGGTAAAATTCTTTTTGCCGCGCGACGCCGCGCCGGAGCACGGGTTTGAAGTTCTCCAAGTCGGCGATATTGAAGACCAGATCGACGCTGAGGATGAACGCCATCATCTCGTCGTTGGTTTGCACGCTCGTGCCGATGAGTGCGACAAACTGGTTGCGCCGCTGGCTGCCTGCCAGGTGGATCGCTTCGTAGAGCACGCTATTCGTATTGAGCTGGCAGCCGGCGAAATGTTCGTCGATGACGACAACATCGTAGATGTGCGTCTTGAGCTTCATCGAGATGTCCTCGGGAAACAGGCCAACGTGCAGCTTGTAGTCAAGGCTGGTCAATTGATCGACCAGCTTGCCCTGCACGTCGGGTTGATCGACGCAGATCAGGGCGGTGAGGTCGCCCGGCTCGAAGATGTCAAAGCGATGCTCGTATTCGCGGATGGGCGGCGTGACTTGGGACATAAGGAAATTTGGAAAATTTTTTGTCAGTAACGCCCCGCCGCGGCGAGGTCCAGTTGCAGACCGCTGTGCTGGCCCTGGCCTTCGCCGCGCGCCTTCTTGATGAGGTCGATCTCGCGCTGGATTTTGCCCTTCTTGGTGGAGAACAGCAGCGCCGTCTCCTCGTCGAGCAGGCCGGCCTCGTAGGCGTTGAGGATCGAGCGGTCAAACGTGACCCACCCGAAGGATTCGCTGGCTTCAATGATTTCGTAGAAGCCGCGGCCTTCGTCCTCCCCGAGCGCGACGGCTTCCTGCGTGCGCAGGTTGTGGCCCATGATCTCCAGCAGGAGATGCCGGCCGCCTTCGACTTGCGGCGCGAGGCGCTGGCTGACGACGTAGCGCAGCGTGTCCGCCAGCCGCGAGCGCACCTGTTTTTCCTCGGCCAGCTCGAACATGCCCACGATGCGGCCCAGCGATTGCCCGGCGTCAATCGTGTGCAGCGTGCTCAGCACCAGGTGGCCGGTCTCCGCGGCGGTCAGCGCGATCTCCACCGTTTCGCGGTCGCGCATTTCGCCGACCAGAATGACCTTGGGCGCCTGGCGCAACGCCGCGCGCAACCCGTTGGGATACGTGGAGAAATCGGAGCCGAGTTCGCGCTGGTTGAAGGTCGCGAGCAGGTGCGGATGCACGTATTCGATCGGGTCTTCCAAGGTGACGACGTGGACGGGCTGCTGCTGATTGATGGTGTTGAGCATCGCCGCCAGCGTCGTCGTTTTGCCCGAGCCGGTAGCGCCGGTCACGAGCACCAGCCCGGTCTTTTCGCGCACGATGTCGGAAAAAATATCCGGCAGATTCAGCGCCTCGAACGTCGGCACGTCCGTGTTGAGCTTGCGCATGACGATGGCGAAATTGCCCTTCTGTCGGAAAATGTTCACGCGAAAGCGCGCTTCCTGCCCAAGCTGATAGGAGCAATCGCACGAGCCATTTTGCAAGAGGTCGCGGAGGTTGCGCCGGTTGGTGCCGATGATGTTCAGCGCGATCTGCTCGGTCTGAAACGCGGTGAGCGCTTCGATGGGCGGATCGACGCGGATCGGCATCAGGCGGCCAAACGCCTCCACTTGCAGCGGCCGGCCGACGGACAAGTTCAGGTCGGAGATGCCATCGTAACTCTGCAGCATCGCTTGCAGAATGGCGTCGAGTTCAATCGTTCTCATGCTTCAAAATTAAAAAAATCCCTCCGCCGCGGTTCGCGAGGATTGCGCCAGCGGCGGCGGCGGCTGGTTCGGCTCTCTTAGTCCTCGAAATCGTTGGGCGGCTGGGCCAGGAACGGACGGAATTTCTTTTTGTCGTTCGACTTGTCGTAAGCTTCCTCCGGCGTGATGCGGGAGGCGCGCAAGTGCTCCATGATCGAGTCGTCGAGCGGCTGGTTGCCCTTCTTTTTTCCGACCTGGATCATGCCGTTGATCTGGTGCGTCTTGCCCTCGCGCACGAGGTTCGCGATGGCTTGGTCGAAGACGAGGATTTCCAGCGCGGCGACGCGCCCCGGCTTGTCGATGCGGCGGAACAGGTTTTGTGCGATGACGCCTTTCAGCGATTCCGCGAGCGTCGCGCGCACTTGGTTCTGCTGGCTGGTCGGGAACACGTCAATCACGCGGTCCACCGTTTTCGCCGCGCTCGAAGTGTGCAGCGTTCCAAAAACCAAGTGCCCCGTCGCGGCCGCGGTCAGCGCGAGCTCGATGGTTTCCAAGTCGCGCATTTCGCCGACAAGAATGATGTCCGGGTCTTCGCGCAACGCGCCGCGTAGCGCCGCTGCGAACGACTTCGTGTGCACGCCGACCTCGCGGTGGTTGACAAGGCACTGCTGGCTCTTGTGGACGAACTCGATTGGGTCTTCAACCGTGATGATGTGATCCTGCCGGTGGAGGTTCGCGTAATCAATCATCGCCGCCAGCGTCGTCGATTTGCCGGAGCCAGTC
>JAFAXH010000157.1 GCA_019241085.1 Verrucomicrobiota bacterium
GACGACGATCAAATCGCGCCGTTCGACGCGCACTCGGCCCAACGTGTGCCGGATAAAATCCCGCGCCCGACGGAGCCGCGTCCGGTGGCTGCGCTTCGGCAAAGTCGGAGTAATGAAACGTTCTGGCGCAGCCATATGTCCGCGGACCGGCCGGCGAGTTAGCTCACGATGTCCCCTCTCCAGCGGCCCTAGGAAGCGCATGATAACCCCGCGCGGTCCACGCGCAAGCATTCAAGGATCAGTCCTGAGCATAGTCGCCCGTCTGTTGCAGGAGCTTGGCGATCAATCCCGTCCAGCCGGTCTGGTGACTGGCGCCTTTGCCGGCGCCGGTGTCAGCGTGAAAGTATTCGTGGAAAAAGATCAGGTCGCGCCAGTGCGGATCGGTCGAAAATTTATCGTAGCCGTCGAACACCGGCCGTTTGCCCGACCTTTCGTCCGGCAGGAAAATGCGCTCCAGTCGGTGGCTCATTTCCGTGGCCACCTCCCAGAGCGTGAGCCATTGGCCCGAGCGCGTCGGGCATTCCACTTTGAATTCGTCGCCCAGGTAATAGTGGAATTTTTGCAAGCTCTCGATGAGCAAATAATTCACCGGCATCCAGATCGGGCCGCGCCAGTTTGAGTTGCCGCCGAAGAGCGCGGTCTGGCTCTCGCCGGGATTGTAATCGACCCGGTGCTGCACGCCGTCGAGCGGCAATTCGTATGGGTGCGACTGATGGAATTTCGAGAGTGACCGGATGCCGAAGGGGCTGAAAAACTCCTCCTCGTTGAGCATCTTTTCGAGAATGCGGCGCAGACGACGCTCGCCGACGATGGAGAGCAGGAGCTTGCCGCCGCGTTCCTCCCGTCCGCGGCTGTGCAGGGAAATGTTGCCGGTCAGTTCCGGCTTATGCTCCATGAACCAATGGTAGCGCCGCGCAAAGTCGGGGAGACGATCCAAGTATTCGGTTTCGATTACCTCGACCGCGAACAGCGGGATGAGGCTGACCATCGAGTGAACCTTCAACGCGAGGTGTCCGCCATCGGGCAGATGGATGCGGTCATAGAAAAGCCCGTCCTCCTCGTCCCAGAGTGACGGATCGGCTCCGCTGCCGCCCTCCTCCTGGGTGTTTTTCGGCGGCCGGCTCATCGCGGTGGCGATGTTCAGGAAATGCTCGAAGAACTTGCTGGCGATGTCTTCATATACTGGATTGTGCAAGGCGAGTTCGAGCGCGATTTTCAACAAGTTCAGCGCATACATCGCCATCCAACTCGTCGCGTCGGACTGTTCCAGATAACCGCCGGTCGGCAGCGGCTGCGAGCGGTCGAAGACGCCGATGTTATCCAGCCCGAGGAAGCCGCCCTGGAAAATGTTGCGGTCCTGCGCGTCCTTGCGGTTGACCCACCAGGTGAAATTCAAGAGCAGTTTTTGGAACACGCGCTCCAAAAATTGCAGGTCGCCCGAGTCGCCGCGCATCTTGCGTTCGATGGTGAACACGCGCCACGCCGCCCACGCATGGACCGGCGGGTTCACGTCGCCAAACGCCCACTCGTAAGCGGGCAACTGGCCATTTGGGTGCATATACCACTCGCGGGTCAACAGCATGAGCTGGCGCTTGGCGAACTCTGGATCGACCAGCGCCAGCGGCAGCGTGTGAAACGCGAGGTCCCACGACGCGAACCACGGAAATTCCCACGTGTCCGGCAGGCTCAGAATGTCGTCGTTGAACAAATGCCGCCAATCGTGATTGCGGCCGTTCAGCCGCGCGGCCGGCGGCGGTGGCTGGCCCGGATCGCCGTCGAGCCAGTGGTCCACGACGTAGTGATAAAACTGCTTGTTCCAGAGCATCCCCGCGAGCGCCTGCCGCTGCACGCGCCGTTGCTCGGGGTTGAGCGCGGCGGGTGCGAGCGCGTCGTAAAATTCGTCCGCTTCGCGCAGGCGCGTGTCAAAGATGCCGTCGAAATCGGAGGTCAGCGCGCGCAACGGCGCGGCGAGCGCGTCGCTGTCGGTGCGGGCCAGACGCAGCCGCACTTTCCACGTTTCGCCGGCAGCCAGCGTCTTTTGAAAATGCGCCGCCGCCTTCGTCCCCGTGCGGGCGGGATTCACCGCGTCCCGTTCACCGTTGACGACGCGGCGTCCGATGCCGTCCTTGGGAAACGCGCTCGGGCCGTTGAAGTGAAAGAGACGCGGGAAGTTCGTCTCGTTGTCGCAGAAGAGCAGTTCGGCCTCCGCTTCCGCGACCAAAGTCATCGCGCCTAGCGACGGATGCTGCGCGTCGATCCGGCGCGCTTCGTCACCCGGCACCGCGACCGCCCGCAGCTGCGGCCGCTCCGTGCCGCCCGCTTCGTCGTCCCCGCCAAATGCCCATGTGTTGCGAAACCACATCGTCGGCAGCAAATGCAGCGGCGCCGGCTCGGGACCGCGGTTGGTCGCGGTGATTTCGACCAGCACATCTTCACCATTCGCCTTCGCGTAGGCGACGTGAACATCAAAATATCGGTCGTCTTGAAAGACGCCGGTATCGAGCAATTCATACTCCGGCCATTCACGCCCGCGCCGGCGATTTTCCTCCAGGAGATTGGCGTAAGGAAAGGCTGCTTGCGGATATTTATAAAGTCCCGTCATCCACGAGTGCGTCGGCGTGGAGTCGAGGTAAAAATAATACTCCTTCACGTCCTCGCCGTGATTGCCCTCCGAGCCGGTGAGGCCGAAGGCGCGCTCCTTCAGGATCGCGTCGCGCCCGTTCCAGAGCGCCAGCGCGAAGCAGAGCCGCTGATGGTTGTCGCTGATGCCGAGCAGCCCGTCCTCGCCCCAGCGATACGTGCGACTGCGCGCGTGGTCGTGCGGGAAATAATCCCACGCCTCGCCGGTTGCGGAATAATCCTCGCGCACCGTGCCCCATTGCCGTTCCGACAGATACGGCCCCCAGCGTCGCCAGTGAGCCTGCCGCAAACGATCTTCTTCCAGCCGGCGTTGTTCCGCATTCATAAGGGGGTTTTTGCAGCCTCTCCCAAACCCGCCTCGCCGCCAAGCATTTTCCCTCTAACGCTTAGCGCGACGGCGTCGGTGCCGGCGTCGGCGCCAGCGGAGGCACTGCCGGATTGCGGCGGGGCACATCGACGGGCGGAGACGCCGTGTCGTGTGCGCGCGACACGTCCATCTTCAGCTCACGGTCGAGAAACGCCCAGCGGTCGGCTGCTTCCTCGATCAGCTTGGAGGTCGGCCGGCCGGCGCCGTGACCTGATTTAGTCTCGATGCGGATGAGCACCGGCTTGTCAGAACAGCTCTGCGCGGCTTGCAGCGTGGCAGCGAACTTATACGAGTGCGCCGGCACGACGCGGTCGTCGTGGTCGCTGGTCGTGATGAGCGTCGGCGGATAGCAAGTCCCCGGCTCGATGTGGTGCAGCGGCGAATAGGCCAGCAGATAAGGGAACATCGCCGCGTCGTCCGACGAGCCATAGTCGCTCGCCCACGCCCAGCCGATGGTGAATTTCTGGAATCGCAGCATGTCCATCACGCCCACCGCCGGCAGCGCCGCGCCGAACAAATCGGGCCGCTGCGTGAGCGCCGCGCCGACGAGCAGGCCGCCGTTCGAGCCGCCGAAAATCGCCAGCTTTTCGGAGTTGGTGCAACCGTTCGCGATGAGCGCCTCCGCTGCGCCGATGAAATCGTCGAAGACGTTTTGCTTGAGCGTCTTCGTGCCAGCCTGGTGCCACTCCTCGCCGTATTCGCCGCCGCCGCGCAAGTTCGCCACGGCATAGACGCCGCCCATTTCCAACCAGACGAGCACTTGGGGCGAAAACGACGGCGTCAGCGAGATGTCAAAGCCGCCGTAGCCGTAGAGCAGCGTCGGGTTGTTGCCGTCCAGCTTGGTCCCTTTTTTATGGGTAATGAACATCGGCACCCGCGTGCCGTCCTTGCTGTGAAAAAAGACTTGTTCGGTCGTGTAATCCTCCGGGTGAAAAGCCACCTTCGGCGTGAACAAAGGCTCTGCACTATTGCTGCGTGCATCGTAGCGATACACCCGCGTCGGCGCCGTGTAGCTGGCGAAGGAAAAGAACGTTTCCGGGTCGTCCGCCTTGCCGCCAAAGCCGGCGGCTGTGCCCAAGCCTGGGAATGGCACCTCGGCCAGCGGCCGTCCGCCTTCGGGCGCGAAGATTTTCACGACGCTGTGGGCGTCTTGCAAGTAATTTGCAATGAAGCGTCCGCCCACCAGATCGACACCCTGCAAGGTCTCCGCCGACTGCGGGATGATCTCGTTGAGCGACGGCGGCGCGTCCGTCCGCGCCGTGCCGCCGTGCGCGCCGCCGTGCGCTTGCTGCCAGCTCGCGGCCTCCTCGTCGTAGCGCGCCACGTCGATGCTCACCAACCGGGCGCGCGGCGCGTCTTTGTTCGTGAGGAAATAAAACGTCGAGCCACGGTTGGCGACGAAATTGTAGCGCGCGTCCCACTTGTCCAAAAGCTCGATGACGGGCGCGCCGGCAGGGCCGTCTTTCAGCGATTTGTAAAAGACGCGGTTCTTTGGATCGGTGCCTTGGCTGACGGTGATGACGAGGTATTTGCCGTCCTCCGTCACCTCGCCCGCGAAGCCCCATTCCTTTTGATCCTGGCGCTGATAAATGAGCACGTCGTCGCTCTGCGGCGTGCCGATTTTGTGGAAGTAAAGTTTCTGAAAATAATTCGTGCTTTGCAGCTTCGTCTTCTCGTCGCCCGGATCGTAGGCGCTGTAGAAAAAGCCGCTGCCATCCTTCAACCACGACGCGCCGGAAAACTTCGACCACTTGATCACGTCCGGCAGATCATGGCCCGTGGCAACTTCCCGCACCCGCCACTCGATCCAATCCGAGCCGCTCGTCTGCACGCCATAAGCCATCAGCCGGCCGTCGTCGGTGATCGAATAAGAACTGAGCGCGACGGTGCCATCCTCGGAGAGCTTGTTGGGATCGAGCAATAGTTGCGCGCGACCTGCGGCGGCTGCTTCAACTGAAGGCGCGGTGAAGATGACGTTTTGATTTTGCAGTCCGGTGTTGCGGGAAAAAAAGTAGTGGCCGCCTTCTTTGAACGGCACGCCGTAGCGCTCGTAGTCCCAGACTTCCGTGAGCCGCTGGCGGATGCGTTCGCGCGAGGGAATCGCGCGCAAAGAAGCGAAGGTGACTTTGTTCTCTTCTTCAACCCACGCCTGCGTCTGCGGCGAGTTCGCGTCCTCCAGCCAGCGATAAGGATCGGCGATCCGCGTGCCGTGATAATCGTCGAAGTGCTCGACGCGGGCGGTTTCCGGATAGCGCACGTTGGCCGCAGCCGTGGCGCTGCTGCTATTTGATTGCACGCTGAAATCCGGCGCCGCACTTTGCGCCAGCGTCGTTCCCATCGGAAGGGCAGCGAACCATGTGACGAGGCTGAAGGTGAGTCGGACAGCGCGGGAAGGAGTCGATTTCATGAAGGAAAACGCGCTGGGGAAAAGCGCAGCCGCTCAGCTTAACCGCACAGTTCGCCACCGCAACTGACGGGTCGGTGTTACCGTCCCTGCTTCATCTCCAACCGCTGGCTAATAATCGAAAGCGCGTAGCAAATGACGAAATAAATCGCCGCCACCACAAACAGCGTTTCCAGCACGATCGGCGGCTTGCCCGGTTCGAGATAAAACTCGTAGAACTGCTTGCCCGCGCGCGTGAGTTCCTGCAACGCGATGATCGACGCCAGCGACGTATCCTTAATCAACGTGATCAACTGCGACACGATCGCCGGCACCATCCGTCGCAGAGCTTGCGGCAGGATGATGTTGATAATGGTGTGGTGCGGCTTGAGGCCCAGCGAATAAGCCGCCTCCAACTGCCCTTTTTCGATGGACAAAATGCCGGCGCGAAAAATCTCCGCCATCACCGCGCTCGTGTAGAGCGACAGGCCCATGATGGCGAAACCGGGCGGCTGCCATTGGAAGGCGAAGTTGACGACGTAGCTGAACTTCTCCACCAGAAATTCGACGGCGCCGCCGAGGCCCGCGCCGAGGTGCGCCCTCGCCCAGGCGGCTGCGCCCGGCCAGACGACACTGTTGTAAAAGCTGGCGAATTTCGGCAGGCCGATGAAGACGTAAAAAATAATGAGATACGACGGCAGCGCGCGCATCAACTCGATGTAAACCGAGCAGAACCCGTGAAAAAAACGGTTGTTCGACGAACGTCCCAGCGCGAAGACAAAACCGACCGCCGTGCTGATCAGACACGCCGCGATGCCGACATAGAGCGTGTAAACGAGACCGCCCTGCGGCTTGCCATTTTCGTCCGGCGTGTCCCAGAGATAGTGCCAGGTGTTGGCGTCGCCGAACGGCTCCCAGTTCCCGTGCCGCGCCGCGGGGATGACCAGGAAGACGACGATCAACGCCAGGATCAGCCAGCCGAGAAGGTTGAACACGCGGTTCGGCGTGACGAGCGGCCCGCGTCGCCGCGGCGCGGGCAAAACGAGCGGCGGATTGGTGCCGCTGGAGGAATCGGAAATCGTGCGGACTTCGGAGTCGGACGAAGGCATAAGGAGAACCGGAAGGGAGGCCCGCGAAACACGCGAAAAAACGCGAAAATTCAGAACAGAAAATTGTTTTCCTTTCGCGTTTTTTCGCGTGTTTCGCGGACAACTGATTTTGCTTTTACACTCGCGCCCCGCGCAGGCGCAGGCGGCGGGCGCGCAGCGGATTGAATTTGTTTTCGAGCCAGTTCACCAAAAATCCCAACGGCAGCGTCAGCATGAGATAGAACAGCGCGACGGCGGAAAAGATTTCAAACGTGCGGAACGACCGGTTGTTCACGTAGTCGGCTTGATACATGAGATCGGCGACGCCGACCGCCGAGAGGATGGCCGAGTTTTTCAACATCGCGCTGTAGAGGTTGCCCAGCGGCGGCAGCACCAGTCGGACGGCTTGCGGGACCACGACGAGCCGGAGCGTTTGCAACAACGACAACCCGAGCGAGCGCGCCGCTTCGGTCTGACCTTTCGGCACGGCGAGCAGACCGGCGCGCAAGGCTTCCGCCACATACGCGCCCGTGTAGAGGCCGAGGCCGAGCGTGCCGGCGGCAAAGGAATCGCTGACCTCGAACGGCCCGAGCTGGAGGTGCAGATTCACGCCGAGCTTCGGCAGGCCGAAATAAAAGGCATAGACCTGCACGAGCAGCGGCGTGTTGCGGAAAAATTCGGTGAACGCCACGGCGACGATTTTCAGTCCGCCGCTGGGCGTCACGCGCAGGAGCGCGACGACGAGACCAACGACAAAGGAAATCAGCGCCGCCCAGAACGAGATCGTCAATGTCATGCCGATGCCGTGCAGAAACAGCGGCAGATTTTCGATCACGCTTTTGCCAAAATAATCTCCCGCGTCCGCCGCGAGCAGCGGCGTCAGCAGGTTGGCAAGCGCGGGAAGCGTCAGCATGATTGAGAAGAACGACGCCGGCGAGCATGCCACGGCGGCTGACGCAGAGGCAATGCCTAAAATAACAAACGGCCAGGCGCGCGCGTGACGCCTGGCCGTTGGCAACAAGCCCGGACGACTGTGCTACTGCGGCGGCTCGATGCTCTGGCCGCTGACGGGCTTGAGGTGTTTGTCGTAAAGCGCCTTCCAGCGTCCGTCGGCCTTCATCTTGGCCAGCTCGTCGTTCACGAATTTCAACAAGTCCTCGTGTCCCTTGCGCACGCCGATGCCGTAAGGCTCCTGCGTGAATTGTCCGCCCACGAGTTCATACTTGTCGGGCGCCGTGGCTTTGAAACCGAGCAGGATGATGTCGTCCGTCGTCATGGCATCCGCCTGCTTGTTGCCGAGCGCGGTGAAGCACTCGCTGTAGCTTTTCAACAGGTTGAATTTCGCGTTCGGCGCGGCGGCCTGGATGTTCTTCTCCGAGGTCGAGCCTTGCACGGTGGTGACGATCTTGCCGTCGAGGTCTTTCACGCTGTGGATCGGACTGCCCTTGGGCACGAGCAGCGATTGGCCGGCCATGTAATAAACGTCCGACATGTCGATTTGCTTTTTGCGATCCTCGGTGATCGTCATGGTCGAGATCACGATATCGACTTTGTTTTCCGTCAGGAACGGGATGCGGTTGGCGCTGACCGTTTCGACAAGTTCAATCTTCTTTTCATCACCGAGCAGCGCCTTGGCCATGGCGCGGCCGAGGTCGGCGTCGAAGCCCTCGACGCGGTGCGTCATGGGATTGTTCAAGCCGAACAGGCGCACGTCGTATTTGCAGCCGACAATGAGTTTGCCGCGCGTTTTGATTTCCGGGATGACGTCTTTGTTTTCCACGGACGGCGTCGAGGAGGCGGATGGCGCCGGAGTGGGCGTTTGCGCGAAGGCGGCGCTGGCGGCGAGGCAAAGCGCGGTCAGCGCGGCGGCGAGAGAGGAGTGTGGTTTTATCATGGAAGGAAGTGCGTTGCGGTGCGGTGTCGCGAGTGGATTGAGTCAGGGAAACGGGCTGTTAACCCGCCAGAACCGGCACACTTACTACGGCGCAGAGCCGCTGCCCGCGCGTCCCGACGTGACGCAATGCTGCGTCAGTGCTTGAGAATTTTGCTCAGAAAATCCTTCGCCCGCGCTTCCTGCGGGTTGTCAAAGAATGCCTGCGGCGTGCCGCGTTCGCAGACCCGGCCGGCGTCGATGAACAGCACCCGGTCGGCGACTTCGCGCGCGAACGCCATCTCGTGCGTCACCGTCACCATCGTCATCCCGGCGCGCGCGAGGTCGCGCATCACGTCGAGCACCTCGCGGATCATCTCCGGATCGAGCGCGCTGGTCGGCTCGTCGAAGAGCATGATCTTTGGATTCATCGCCAGCGCCCGCGCGATGGCCACGCGCTGTTGCTGACCGCCGGAAAGCTGGATCGGATACGCGTCGGCCTTGGCTTGAATGCCGACGCGTTCGAGCAGCTTCATGCCTTTGGCGCTCGCTTCCTCCTTCGGCGTGCCGCGCACTTTCATCGGCGCGAGCATCACATTTTCCAGCACGCTCATGTGCGGGAAGAGATTGAACTGCTGGAACACCATGCCGGTCTCGGCGCGGATTTTGTCCACGTTGGCGTGCGGGTCGCCGAGGTCGATGCCATCGACGATGAGACTGCCGCCGTCGATTTTTTCGAGGTGATTGATGCAGCGCAGCATCGTGCTCTTGCCGCAACCCGACGGACCGAGGATGACGATGACCTCGCCTTCGCGGATCGTTTCTTCCACGCCGCGCAGGATGTGCAGGTGACCGAAACGTTTGTGCACGTCGCGGAACTCAATGATCGGCCTGCCGTCGGATTTTTTGCCGCGCGGCGAAACGGCCGAGGCGGTTCCATTGGCGGGCGCGGCCGACGACGGCGGATGCGGATCGCTGTTGGTCATCAACAACGAATGTGGCAACTTCCGAGGCAGAAGTCACTCCCGTTTTGCTATCGTCAGGCGCCCTCCCCATCTCGTCCGGCTACCGTGGCCGGCTGGCGCCTTCGCCCACCGGCTATTTGCACCTCGGCCACGCCGCGACGTTTCGCCTCGCCCAAGCTCGCGCTCGCGCGGCGGGCGGCACCTTGATCTTGCGGGTGGAAGACCTGGACCGCATGCGCTGCCGGCCGGAGTTCGGGGCGGCAATGCTCGAGGATTTGCACTGGGCGGGGCTGGCGTGGCAGGAAGGGCCGGAGGTCGGCGGACCGTGCGCGCCGTATCGCCAGAGCGAGCGGAGTGAGCTTTATGAAAAAGCGTTCCGGCAACTCGCGGCCACGGGCGCCATCTATCCGTGCGCGTGTTCGCGTGCCGACGTGCGCCGCGCACTGGCCGCGCCGCACGCAGACGAGCCGCGCGAGGCGATCTATTCAGGCACCTGCCGGCCAGCGGAACTGACGCCGGTTGCCGATCCGGCGTTGACGGGGATCAACTGGCGCTTTCGCACGACGCGCGCAGAAAAAATCGAGTTCGCGGACGGACGCGCCGGCCAGCAAGGTTTCATCGCGGGCCGGGACTTCGGCGATTTTCTCGTCTGGCGAAAGGATGGCATCCCGGCATACGAATTGGCCGTCGTGGTGGACGACGCCGCGATGCGAATTACCGAAGTCGTGCGCGGCGAGGATTTGTTGGAATCGACCGCGCGCCAGCTCCTGCTCTACCGCGCGCTCGCGCTCCCGCCGCCGGCGTGGTTTCACGCGCCGCTCGTGCGCGACGCCGCCACAGGCCAGCGGCTCGCCAAACGCGACGGCGCGCTCAGCCTGCGCGCCCTGCGTCTCGCTGGAAAAATACCCGACGAGCTTTTCGCAGACGCTTGAAAGCCGGAGGGATTGCCCGCGAAAAACGCGAAAGGACGCGAAAGAAAAGCAGCAGAAAAAACTCTTTTTATTTTCGCGGCCTTTCGCGTTTTTCGCGGGCAATTTCTCTGCCGTCTTTGCGTCTTGGCGGCTTTGCGTGATGATTTCTCCGTGGACGATCTTTTCGCGCCAGTGGATGCACCTGCCAGTGACGGCGTTGCCGACGCGCCGCTGGCGACGCGGATGCGGCCGCGCACGCTCGATGAATACGTCGGCCAGCGGCACCTGCTCGCGCCGGGCAAACTCCTCCGCCGCGCCATCGAAGCTGACCGTTTGGTGTCGGCGATTTTTTACGGCCCGCCCGGCGTGGGCAAAACGAGTCTGGCGGAAGTCATCGCCAACGCGACGCGCGCGAAATTCGAGCGCCTCAGCGGCGTGGAAAGCACCGTCGCCGACATCCGGCGCGTGATTGCCGCCGCGGCGACACGGCTGCGCGTGAACGCCGCCGCGCGCACCGTGCTGTTCATTGACGAAATCCATCGCTTCAACCGCGCGCAGCAGGACGCGCTCCTGCCCGACGTGGAAAAAGGCACCGTGCGCCTGCTCGGCGCGACGACGGAAAATCCCTTCTTCGCCATCGTCGGCCCGCTCGTCAGCCGGTCGCAGATTTTTCAACTCGAACCGCTCACCGTCGCCGATCTCATCGACCTGCAAACGCGCGCCGTCGCCGATCCGGAACGCGGCTTGGGCAAATTGAAAATCGCGCTCGACGCCGACGCGGCGCGGCACCTCGCCACCGTAGCCGACGGCGATGCGCGGAAATGTTTGAACGCGCTCGAAATCGGCGCGCGCACCACGCCGCCCGAGCCGGCGACCGGCGTGATCCGTATCACCCGCGCCGTCGCCGAGGAGAGCATCCAGCGCAAGGCCGTCGTCTATGACGGCACCGGCGACGATCATTACGACACGATCTCGGCGTTCATCAAATCCATGCGCGGCAGCGATCCCGACGCGGCGATCTATTGGCTGGCCAAAATGCTCTACGACGGCGAAGACATTCGTTTCATCGCGCGACGCATCGTCATCTGCGCCGCGGAGGACATCGGCCTCGCCGACCCGCAGGCGCTCGTGGTCGCCAACGCGGCGCACCAAATCGCGGAGTTCGTCGGCTTGCCCGAGGCGCAACTGCCGCTGGCGATGGCGACGATTTATCTCGCCACCGCGCCGAAGAGCAACCGCGCCACGTTGGCCATCGGCAGCGCGAGTGAGGAGGTGAAAAAAGGCGTCACCCTCGCGGTGCCGCGTCACCTGCGCGACTCGCACTATCGCGGCGCCGCGCGGCTCGGCAGCGGTGAAGGTTATCAGTATTCGCACGACGCGCCGGACGCCTACATTCCGCAAGCGTATCTGCCCGCAGGCCGGCGCTACTACGAGCCGAGCGACCGTGGTTTTGAAAAGCGCATCGCCGAGCGTCTGGCGCACTGGCGGGCGGTGTTCGAGCAGGCGCAAGAAGCTCCGCCAGCGTAACGGTCAGGCGAAAAGTTCGCGCAGCGAAAGCTCCAAGCCCGGCACGCTGGCGCAGACGAGCGTTTCCTCGCGGCTGGCGAGCCGTTTTTGCTGATAAGCTCCACCCGCCGGCTGGCGATACACTTCCACGGCGCGCTCGCCGGCGAGCACGATCCAGTATTCTTCCACGCCAGCTTCGGCGTAGAGCGAGGCATTTTCACGATCCAATGCCGCGCTGGTGACCGCCACCTCCACGACCAACGCTGCCGTGGTCGGATGAGAAGCCCAAAAATCACGCTCACTGCCGCGCACCACCGCGATATCTGGCTCCGGCTCGGAGTCCGCCAACCGCAGCGGACCTTCCTGCCTGACGACGAAGCCCGCGGGCAACCGCGCAGAACACCAGTCGCGCAGCCACTGCGTGGTATTGAAGTGCAAAGGAGACTTGGACATTTTCTGCACCACGATGCCGCGCACCAGTTCGACGTTTTTACCGAAGACTCCTTGCTCGCCGAGCGCTTCGTAATCCTTCACCGACCAGCGCGCCACGCGGGCGCGCACCTCGGGCAATTCAAGAATCGCGGACATGCTGGTTGGAACTTACTCTCGCGGGTGTTTTGCGTCGAGTTGAATTCGACGCTTCACATTCCAGCGGGATCACGCCGCTCGCCGCGATAGTGCAGGATTTGCACCGGCTCCAGCGTGACCAGGCCGCCGGTAATCATGGCGTCGAGCTTCGGCAGAAAGGCGTCGATCTTTTCGGCACTGTCGATGATCTCGATCCACATCGGCAGGTCCATCGAAAGCTGGAGGATTTTCGCCGTGTGCAATCGGCTGCTCGCGCCGTAGCCCATCAAGCCGCGATGGACCGTCGCGCCTGCCAGGCCGGCTTCGCGCGCGGCGAGCACGAGCGACTCAAACAGCGGCCGATGGTGCCAGCGGTCGCTCTCGCCGATGTAGATGCACAGGCGCTTGCCGATTTCCGGGAGGTTCATGCGCGAAAGGCGATCAGCGGGGAGCGTTCAACCGTAACGCCAGGGCGTGACCCAGCCAGACTGCGAACAGGCACAATGCGAGCGAGAGCACCGCATTGGCGGACGCCGCCAGCCATTCGCCGTCCAACGCGAGGTTGAGCGTTTGCAGGCTAAAAGAAGAAAATGTCGTGTAGCCACCGAAGACGCCGATCATGAGAAACTGTCGCCACGCGGCGCTCAGGTAGTAGCGCCCGCCGTCACCCGCCGCGGTGGCCACCAAGCCGATCAAAAAACTGCCGGAGACATTGATCACCAACGTGCCGAGGGGAAACGTCTCGCCAAAACGCCGCGCAATCCACGCCGAGAGGACGAACCTTGCCAGAGCGCCCAAACCGCCGCCGAGGGTCACAATAAAATAGCTGTTCATCGGGGCGAATTCCGAGACCTTGTGCCGACCGGGTCGTTCAGGTCAAGCCATTGCCGGAAATCTGTTTGACTTCCCGGGCGCAATCCGGTCAATGCACAAACACCATGCCGTGCTTTCTCCTCTCCTTCCGCTGCTCGAAGTTCATCGCGTTCACCTTGAGCCTGCTTGCGCTGCTCAGCGTCGCGCCCGGCTGCAGCATGTTTCGCGCACGCTCGGACACGGTCGCGCGCCTCGACAAGCCGCGCGAAAGGCCACACAAACCCATCGACCGCCGCACCCGGCAGATGGTCATCGCCATCACCACCGATCCCGCCGGCCAGATCGTGGACATCCAATTTCGCAAGGCCAGCGGCTCCGCGGCAGTGGACGATTATGTGCGCGAATCGATCAAGGCGAGCTGGCCCGGCCAGGGACAGCCGGGCAGCGTGACCACGGTCGAGCTGACGTATTCCACCGAGGGCGGTTTTTCCGAGCCGAAGGTGCTCGAAACGCACCCGGTGCCATGACGTTAATGAAACTGTTCCTGCTCCGTCGAGCCGTGCAGCGCGGTCGTTGAGCTTTCGCCGGCGGCGATGACTTGCGCGACTTCGTCGAAGTAGCCGGTGCCAACTTCGCGCTGATGTTTGGTTGCCGTGTAGCCGGCCGCTTCGGCGGCAAATTCCGCTTCCTGCAACTCGGAATAAGCCGCCATGCCGCGTTCGCGGTAGCCGCGCGCGAGGCTGAACATCGAGTAGTTCAGCGCGTGGAATCCGGCCAGCGTGACGAACTGGAATTTGTAACCCATCGCGCCCAGTTCACGCTGGAACTTCGCGATGTCGCCCGCCGCGAGTTTCTTTTTCCAGTTGAAGGACGGCGAGCAGTTGTAGGCCAGCAGCTTGCCGGGGAATTTTGCATGAATGCCTTCGGCAAAACGTTTCGCCTCGGCCAAGTTTGGTTCGGAGGTTTCGCACCACACCATGTCGGCATAGGCCGCGTAGCTCTGGCCGCGCGCGATAGCTTGATCGAGTCCGGCGCGCACCCGAAAGAAACCCTCGGCCGTGCGTTCGCCGGTCAGGAACGGCTGGTCACGCTCGTCGATGTCATTCGTCAACAGCGCCGCGGCATTGGCGTCCGTGCGCGCGACGATGAGCGTCGGCACGTTCGACACGTCGGCGGCGAGGCGCGCGGCGACGAGATGCGCGATGGCTTGGCGGGTAGGAATTAAAACCTTGCCGCCCATGTGGCCGCACTTTTTTTCACTCGCGAGCTGGTCTTCCAAATGCACGCCCGCCGCACCGGCTTCGATCATCGCTTTGATTAGTTCGAAAACATTGAGCGACCCGCCGAAGCCCGCTTCCGCGTCCGCGACAATCGGCGCGAACCAATCGATGCTCTCCTTCCCTTCGGAATGCGCTATCTGGTCGGCACGCTGCAACGCCTGGTTAATGCGCTTCACCACCGCCGGCACGCTGTTGGCCGGATACAAGCTCTGATCCGGATACATCTGCCCCGCGAGATTCGCATCGGCCGCGACCTGCCAGCCACTGAGGTAGATTGCCTTCAGCCCGGCCTTTACCTGTTGCACGGCTTGATTGCCCGTGAGCACGCCGAGTGTCGGCACGAAGTCTTCCTCGTGCAGCAGCCGCCAGAGCCGCGCCGCGCCGCGCCGCGCCAGCGTGTGTTCAATAATTACGCTGCCGCGCAATCGCTCGACATCCGCTGCGGTGTAGGGCCGCGTGATGCCCTGCCAGCGGGCGTCGCCGTCGGACCACGCTGACATTTTAGCTTCGAGAGGATTTTTCATGGCGGAAATGAAGAGGACACCTGCCGTCCAGCATCTTCCTGCCCGGGACCTGCGCGGAATTATTTTGTTCGACTTGCGGCGATACGCGCGGAGAATCGCCGCGCTTCGCTGGTGCCTGCTTCACGCCAGCCGCTCGTAGCCGGGCAGCGTCAGAAACTCGACGAACTCCTCGTCGGTCGTGATCTTGTCGAACAGCTCGCTGGCTTCCTTGAACTTCATCTTCCCATAGCGCTCTTCCCCGACGCCCGCCTTCACCTTCTCCAACTCCTCCGCCAGCGTCTGGCGAAAGAGTTCCTTCGTCACCTTGCGCCCATCCTGGAGCACGCCGCGCGGGTGGCGAATCCACTGCCACACTTGCGCGCGGGAGATTTCCGCGGTGGCGGCGTCTTCCATTAAGTTAAAGATCGGCACCGCGCCGTTGCCGCGCAGCCAAGCTTCGAGATACTGCACGCCGACGCTCACGTTGATGCGCAATCCCTGCTCGGTGATCGGCTCGCTCGGACCGAAGTCGAGCAAGTCCTTCGCAGTCACGTTCACGTCCTCGCGCTTCTTGTCGATCTGATTCGGCGTCGGCATCAGCTTGTTGAACGCATCGAGCGCGATCTGCACCATGCCCGGATGCGCGATCCAGGTGCCGTCGTGGCCGTCGGTGGCCTCGCGCTCCTTGTCGGCGCGCACCTTGGCAAAGGCTTCCTCGTTCGCCGCCGGATTGTTCTTCACCGGAATCTGCGCCGCCATGCCGCCCATCGCGAAGATATTGCGGCGATGACACGTCTTGATGCACAGCAACGAATACGAGCGCATGAAGTGCGTCGTCATCGTGATGTAGGCGCGGTCGGCGAGCAGGAAGTCCTGCTTGTGACAAAACTTCTTGATGCACGAGAAAATGTAATCCCAGCGTCCACAGTTCAGCCCGGCGGAATGCTCCCGCAATTCATACAAAATCTCGTCCATCTCGAAGGCCGCCGGGATCGTCTCGATGAGCACCGTCGCGCGGACCGTGCCGTGCGGCACGCCGAGTTCCTTTTCAGCCAGCGTGAAAGCTTCGTTCCAAATCCGCGCTTCGAGATGGCTTTCCATCTTCGGCAGATAGAAATACGGCCCGCTCCCGCGCGCGAGCAGCTCCTTCGCGTTGTGGAAAAAATAGAGTCCGAAGTCGAGCAGCCCGCCCGACATCGGCTGGCCATCGACGCGGATGTGCTTTTCCAACAAATGCCAGCCGCGCGGCCGGGGCATGATGACGGCGACCGTCTCGTTGAGTTTATAGGATTTGCCGTCGGGATTTTGAAACGTGATCGTCCGCCGGATGGCATCGCGCAGATTGATCTGGCCGTCGATCATGTTGCGCCAGCTCGGCGTGTTGGCGTCCTCGAAGTCGGCCATGAATACCTTCGCGCCGGAGTTCAACGCGTTGATGACCATCTTGCGATCCGTCGGCCCGGTGATTTCCACCCGGCGATCCTGGATGTCTCGCGGAATTGGCGCGCACGTCCAATCACCCTCGCGGACGTGCCGCGTCTCCGGCAAAAAGTCGGGCAGCTTTCCGGCGTCAAACTCCGCCTGCCGCGCTTTGCGCCGGGCGAGCGCTTCCTCCCGGCGCGGGCCAAAGGTCCGCTGGAGTTTCGCCACGAACGCCAGCGCGTCGGGTGTGAGGATTTCAGCAAAAGCCGGCGTGATCTCGCCGGAGATTTCCATGCCGGCAGGCAGGGAGGAAGCAGTGGTGTTAGTCATGGGAATGGGGGGGGTGGGAGCGCGGTCTGGAGTGCAGCGCTCTGCATTTCTACGCAGTCGAGCGATGCCTTGGTTGCACCGCGGCCAAATCAGGTGTTGCCCGCTCGGGTAGGACCAGCGGGAGGCCGTCCGCCGATGGAACCAGAAATCCCGCATACCACGACCGATGAACGCGTTTCCTGACTCCACCTTCGACGACGACGCTGCCACGGCGTCGCCAGTCCACCGATTCACGCCCCCCTCGGTCGCCGTCGTCGTCCACAACAGCTATCCCGAGGAAGCCGTCCGCGAAGCTGCTTATCATCGCTACCTCCGCCGAAGGGAAGCCGGCCAGCCGCCCGACGAAATGGCCGACTGGCTCGAGGCCGAACGGGAAGTGCTCGGCGGCTGACTCCTTCTCGCAAAGCGCCCACGCCGCGCCCAACTCGCCAGCCCACGCCGAAGCGAGGCCGCTACTTGCTGCTGTTCTTCTTCTTGGCCGATGACGCTTTTTTCGCGCTGCTGCCGCTCTTCTTGCTGGCAGCCGTCGTCTTCTTCTGCGCACCGCCGCTGTTGCTACTACTTTTCTGCTTGGCGCGGCCCGAACCGCCCGGCTTTTTGCCGCCGCCGCTCGTCTTGTTGACCGTCGCCCAGGCGCGTCGTTCGGCTTCGCCATCTGCAACGCCTCGCTTCTCGTAGCCTTCCTCGATGTGTTCGGCCTGCCGCTTTTGTTTGTCGGTGTATTTAGTCTTATCGCCTTGAGGCATGGGGATGAACTCCTTTCCGTGGGGACGCGCCGGGCGGACTGAGTTCCCGCCTGCAACGCCGTCCCCAGCGAAATCGCGCCCCTGCCCGAAACCGGATGGAACGTTCGGTCCCCAGCCGGGCACCATTGCCTGCGGCGGTCAGCCGCCTAGCAGGAATAACAATAGGCAGCTGCGCTGCACCTTGATGGCGCCCGGTGGTCGCCATCCACCGACCGATTGCAAAGTGGCCCGCTACCTATTCGTGGTGCCTCTTGACGCGCCATATTATCGTCCCCGCGTAGGAAAACTTTTCTCGCCGCGCGGCGTGCTTTCCCATTCTACAACTGCCCGCTCGCAACGAGTTTTTGAAATAAGCCGGGCGCTTGGGCGAGGTGCTCGAACGTGCCGTCCTGCACGATGCGGCCGGCTTGGAGGACGAGGATGCGGTCGCACGTTTTGATCGTCGAAAGCCGATGCGCGATGAACACCGCGGTGCGTTGCCCGCCGTGCAGGATGCGCCCGAGCGCGTCTTGCACGAGGCGTTCGCTGAGCGTGTCGAGGGCGCTGGTAGCTTCGTCAAAAATCAGGTAGCGCGGATCGTGCAGGAGCGCGCGGGCGATGGCGAGGCGCTGACGCTGTCCGCCGCTGAGCCGCGCGCCGCCTTCGCCGAGGAGGGTGTCGAAGCGGTCGGGCAGCGTTTGGATGAATTCCCACGCGTTGGCCAGTTCGCAGACGTGGCGCAATTCGGCCTCGGTCGCGCCGGGGCGCATGACGAGGAGATTTTCGCGGATGGTCGTGGAAAAGAAATACGGGTCCTGCGGCACGACGCCGAAACGCTGGCGCACCTCCGCCGCGCGGCAGCGGCGCAGGTCGATGCCGCCGAACGCGACGGTGCCGCCGTCGGGGTCGTAGAGGCGCAGCAGCAGTTTGACGAGCGTGCTCTTGCCACTGCCTGACGGGCCTACGAGGGCGATGCGCTGGCCAAAGGGAATGGTGAGATTGATGTCCTCCAGCACCGGCTGGCCGCACACGTAGGAGAAGCGCACGTCGCGCAGCGTGAGGTCGGCGCCGGTCGCGGGCGGCGTCTCGGCGACGTGCGGGCGCGGGTCGGGCGTGGAGCTGGTGGTGCTGAGCAGGCGCGTCAACCGCTCGAGGCCGGCGAGCGCCCGGCCGCGTTGCGCACCGATGCTGAAGACGAGTGCGACGGGCGCTTGCAGCGCGCCGTAGGCGGCGAGGTAGCCCACGAATTGCCCCTGCGTCAGATGTCCCTGCCAAAAGCGCCACGCGCCGAGGCAGCAGACGAGCGCGAAGCACAGGTAGCCGATGGCTTCCTGCCGCATGTTGACATGGTGCGTCTTGAGGTCGCGGTCGCACGCCTTCTCGCGCAACACGTCGGCGTTCTTTTCAAAGGCCGCGCTCAGGCGGTCTTCGATGGCGTGCAGCTTCACGTCGCGGTTGCCCCGGAAAATATCCGTCAACCGCCCAACGATGCGACTTTCCACCCGGAGAAAATCGTCGTGCAACTGCCGGAGCCGCGCGCTGCCGCGGTTCATGGCGCAGACCGTCGCCAGCACGAGCGCGAGCAGCACGAGCGTCAGACTCCAGTCCCACGAGCCAACGAGACACACGGAGAAAAGAAAGGCGACGAAGGCGTTGGGCACGTTCATCGCGATGTTGTGGTAGAACGAGGAAATTTCGCCGAGCGGCGAACCCATGACGTAGGTGAAAAGTTCGCCGCTCGAGTGCCGGCCGTGAAAGCGCAGACAGAGCCGGTTGATGTGGCGGAAGAACCGGGCGCGCAATTCCATCGTGATGCGCTCGCGCACCCGCGTCCACACCCGATAGCTCGCATACCAGGCCGTCATGCGGAAGACCAACGCAGCCACGAGATAAGCCGCCATCAATCCGCCGAGCCGCAGCAGGCGCGTCTCCGGCGTCAGGCCCGCCGGCGTGAGCACGTCATCGATGAGGTATTTCGGCGCGAGCGTCTGGAAAGCGACGCCGAGGCCGGGGATGGCATTGAGAAAAAACACCCACGCGAGCGCCCAGCGATGCGCGCTGGCGTGCTCGCGCACGAGACTCCAGAGCGAATCCGGCGCGGCGGGTTCCGCGGGCGGCAGCGGCGGCTTGGCCGGGGGTAAGCGTGCGGGCGCGGAGGCAGGTTGCTCGCGGAAAAAGATACCGGCCTCGGGCAGAGCTTTGGCGACGGCGTTGAACGATACGGCGGTGTCCATGGACGGAGCGGGAATGAATCAGGAAGCGCGGCAGGAAAATTTCAGGCGTGGTCGGCAGGCGGACAGGAACGCAAGCGCGGGCGATGATTGTATTGAAACCGTTGTCCTCAGACGCGGCAGGCGACCCTGGCTATTCAAAATTCCCAGCCGGTTATTCGCGGCGCATGCAAAGGAATGACGCGACGGAATGAAAAATTTCCGCCGCCCGCCGCAGCGTGGAAGCCGATGTAAGGAATCCAATGCCAAACCGCCCTGCCGCCGCTGCCGCGCCCGACGCTGCTTTCCGCTGGGCCGTCGGCTTGGAAGGCTCGTTCATCCCGCACCTCGGCATCGACCAATACGAATGGACGCAACACGACCGTTGCTGGCGCGAAGACTTCGCGCTCATCGCGCGCGACCTCGGCTGCCGGTGGTTGCGTTATCCCCTGCCCTGGCACGAGATCGAGCGGGAGCCGGGCGTTTTTGATTGGAGCTGGGCCGACAAACGCTTCGCGCTCGCGGACGAACTCGGCCTGCGTCTGATGGTCGATCTCGCGCACTTCGGCACGCCGGCCTGGCTGCCCGACGCCTTCGCGGAACCGGCGTTTCCCGAGGCGATTGAGCGCTTCGCACGGGCCTTCGGCCAACGTTTCGCCGGCCGCGCCTGCGTGCCGACGGTCTGCCCGGTCAACGAGCCGCTCATCACCGCGCTCTTTTGCGGCGATGTCGGGTTGTGGCCGCCGTATGGCCGTGGGCTGGACAATTACATGACCGTGCTCACGCGCATCGGCCAGGGACTTTGCCGCGGCATCCGGGCGTTGCGCGAAACCATGCCCGGCGTCGAGATCGTCGTGTGCGACGCGCTCGAAGTCGCCATGACGCAGGAGCCGGAGTCGAGCGAAAAAACGAGTCCGTTCCTGCGCGAATCGCTCGGCGAGGATGTGACGCGCCGGATGCACCGCCGGCACATCGTCACCGACTTGGTGCTCGGCCGCATCGACGACCGGCATCCGTTGCGACCCTGGCTGCGGCGGCATGGTTTCGCGGAGTTCGATTTGCAATGGTTCGCCCGCAATCGGCAAACCATCGACCTCATCGGACTCGACTATTATCCGCACACGGAAGTCGAACTTTACACCACGCCCGAAGGCTACTATCGCCAGCGCGAGCCGGCGCCGGAATTGCGGCTCGGCCTTTACCGCGCGGCGCAGGATTATTGGCAACGCTATCGCATTCCGCTCATGCTCACCGAGACGAGCGTGACCGGCGCCGACGCCGACAAGCTCGCGTGGCTGCGGCAAAGCGTGGCAGACGTGCGCCGGTTGCGCGCCGAAGGTTTTCCGGTCGTCGGCTACACCTGGTGGCCGGCCATCGACCACGTCGATTGGGATGGCGCAATGCTGCACCAGACGGGACACGTGCATCCCGTGGGCATTTATCGGCTGGAACGTCAGCCGGATGGTTCGCTCGCCCGGCGCGCGACGTTGCTGCGCGACGCGTATCGCGCGCTAATCGCCGATGGCGATAACCCGGTCGGCCAACTAAAAGACAATTCCGACCCACCAAGCACAAAAGGCACTGACTCGCGCGCTCCCCATTCGTCATTCGTCAGTCTTCTGCCGTCCTTCTCCTTCGTCGTCCATTCGCAATACGAATGGATGGAAAACTGGACGCGGCCGCAGCAGATTTTTTCGCGGCTGCAAAAGCGGCATCCCGTGCTCTACCTCGAGTCGCCACGCTGGACTCACGACGGGCAGCCGGCGCGCACGGCGTTGCGAGCGTTTCCGTTGTTCCCGAATCTCTTTGTGCTCACGCCGCGGTTGCCCGCCTCGTGGCGTGCAGACGCCGCGCGCGTCGCGGACGAAAGCCGGCGTTTGGTGAGCCAGGCACTCAGCCGCGCGCCGCTCGCGGGACGTTTCCAGCGACCGGTGCAGTGGTTCTACGATACCTCGGCCGCGCCGGTGTTTGCCGGCTGGGAACCACTCGCCGCGCGGGCCATCGTGTATGATTGCAGCGAGCAATGGAGCGCGTTTGGGGACGCTCCGCCGGACGTCGCGTCGCACGAATCGGAGTTGCTAAAGATCGCTGACCTCGTTTTTACCCGCGGTGCGCGTTTGCACGCGGAAAAGTGCGCTGCGGTGCCGGACGCCGCGCGCTGCCGGCTACTGCCCGACGGCGTCGATGCACGCATGTTCATCCACGCCAATGGCCGCAAAACCGCCGTGCCGCACGACAGCGATTTCATCAAACATCCCGTGCTGGGCTGCCTAGGCTCGGTGGACGAGCGATTGGACCTCGAACTAATCGCCGCCCTCGCGGATGCCGATCCGCTTTGGAACCTCGTTTTCATCGGACCCGTGCGCGGTCTGAACCCGGATCACCTGCCGCGCCGGCCCAACATTTTCTGGCTCGGCAAACGTCCGTATCATCATCTCGCGGAATATCTCCGCGGCTTCGACGCGTGCCTGTTGCCATACCGTCTGGACGGTGCAATGCCCTGGCACGTTCCAGGGAAGCTGCCGGAATATCTCATCACCGGCCGGCCCGTGATTTCAACCGCGTTGCCTGAGGTGCGGATCTGTTTTTCTCACGTGGTGGAAATCGCCGACTCTCACGCGGACTTCGCCACCGCGTGCCGGCGGGTGTTGCAATCGCCCGAACCAAAGCATCGCCGCGCACGCATGCTGGCCGCCGCGCGGCGTCCGTGGCAGCGAGTCGTCCGCGAGATCGAGGCAGCCTTGGCGGAATTGGTCCGCGATACCGCAACGCGACGCGCTTAATCAATAAGCGCGCGACACCTCGCCGGCTTCCATCAACTGCTTGAAACGCCAGAGATCGCCGCTCACCTGTTGCTGCGGCTCCTCGCCAAAGAGCTTCGCCACGAGCGCGGCTGCCTTGCCGCCGGGCGGCGCGTAATCGAGCGTCACGCGCACCGCCGTCCCCCGCCCCGCGGGCAGCGGCGTGAAGACGACTTCGCCGCGATTGGGCACGTCGCAGTCGTCGCCGACCGAGCGCCACGCGATGCGCTGGCCGGGCGCGTCGTCGGTGATTTCGGCGTCCCATTCGACCTTGCGGTCGAGCGGCGCCTTCGCGACCCAATGGCTGCGTTTTTCATCCAGCACCGTCACCGATTCCAAGTGTTCCATGAAGCTCGGCAGCCGGGCAAAATCGCGCCAGTGCCGATACAGCTCGTCTGCGGATTTGTTGATCGACACGGTCTTCTGCACGTGCATCGGCAACGCGGGCTTTTCCGCGCCTTCGTCGGCATCGGCTTTCGCCGAATTCGTGCCCAGCACCTGGTAGCCGAAGCAATGTCCGCTCAAGCCGCGATGAGCGAGCGCGGCACCCGCCACGAGGGAGAAAATTCCGTCCGCTCGCTCGGGTCGCTTCAGCCCGAGGAGCAGTAGAAAAACGCCGCCGGCCAGCGAGGCATAACGCTCGGCGCGGCTGAGGTTGGTTTCGAGTCCGTCGGCGCCGACCGAATGCTTTGCGGAATCGAGGAAATCGGAAGCAGAAGAGGAAGTCGAGTTTGCCATAGCTCTGCATGATTCGGCTACTGACAGAGCCGCGGGTGCGCGATTTTCACACGCCGCTCAGCACCGGCGTCGCCGCCCCGGTTCCGTTGCGCGCACCCGGGGCGTAGGATGGAACCGGCGCAGCCGCAGCCGCTGCTTTTTGAATTTTCTTAAACAACGTCAGCGCGGCACCCACGACCTGATCCATGTTGTAATAACGATACGACGCCAGCCGTCCGACGAAATGCACGCCCGGCGTCTCCTCCGCGAGCGCCAGATAACGCCCGTAGAGCGCGCCGTTTTCCGCCTGCGGAATCGGGTAATACGGATCGCCTTCGGCCTGCGGAAATTCATAGACGATGCTCGTCTTCGCGTGCGTCTGGCCGGTCAGGTATTTGAACTCCGTGATCCGCGTGTAAGCGTGATCGTTCGGATAATTCACCACCGCCGCCGGCTGATACACCGGCACGTCGTGCGTCTCGTGACCAAACCGCAGACTGCGATACGGCAGCTTGCCAAAACGGTGGTCGAAAAATTCGTCGATCGGCCCCGTGTAAATCATCGCCCGATACGGCACGCACTCGCGGATGTCGCGGTAGTCCGTGTTGAGCATGAGCTTGATGTTCGGATGATCGAGCATGTTCTCGAACATCCGCGTGAATCCATGTCGCGGCATCGACTGGTAGCTGTCGGTGAAATACCGGTTGTCGCGGTTCGTGCGCGTCGGCACGCGCGCGGTCACGAGCGCATCCAGCTCGCTCGGGTCGAGGCCCCATTGCTTGCGCGTGTAGCCGCGGAAAAATTTCTCGTAAAGCTCGCGCCCGACTTTCGACACGACCACATCCTCGCTCGTGCGGATCGACTCGCGTTTTTCCGCCACCGAGGCGAAAAAATCCTCCACCTGCATCGACGTGAGATTCAATCCGTAGAGCTGGTTGATCGTGTCGAGATTGATCGGCATAGGCACCAGTTGCCCATCGACGCTCGCCAGCACACGATGCTCATACGCGCGCCACGCGGTGAACTGGCTGAGGTAGTCGAAAATCTCGCGCGAATTGGTGTGAAAAATGTGCGGCCCGTAGCGATGCACGAGCACGCCGGCGTCGTTGTAATGATCGTAGGCGTTGCCCGCAATGTGATTGCGACGGTCCACCACCAAGACCTTCTTGCCCGCAACCCGCGCGAGCCGTTCCGCCAAGACACTGCCGGCATACCCGGCGCCCACGATGAGATAGTCGAACATCGCCCTTGTTCCCTTTGTAATTAAGCCACGCCGCTGACTGAGTCCGCCACGCCAGCCGCCAGGACTTGCTCGATGTGCCCCGTCATGGCCGCCACAATCGCTTCCCACGAATTGCGCTCCGCTACCTCCAGCCCGCGCTCAATCGCACCGGCATCGGGCGACTGCGCCGCGCGGTCGCACGCCGCGAGAAATTCCTCGGGTGATGGCGCGATGGTCACCACGTCGCTGAATTGCTCCACGACATCCTCGATCGCCGTGGAGACAATCGGCCGGCCGGTGGCCATGTATTCGAGCGCCTTGGTGGGATTGATAAATTCCGTCGCCGCGTTGATCGCGAAGGGCATCAGGCACACGTCGAAGCCGCGCACGTAGTCCGGCAGTTGTTGATAGTCGCGCCCACCGAGCCAGTGCAGGTTCGGCCGTTGCGGCAGGGTCGCCGGATCAATCTTCGTCGTCGGTCCGAGGATGACCACGCTGCCCTGCGGTTGCGCATCCGCGAGCGCCGCAACGAGGTCATAGTCCATGCGCTCGTCCACCACGCCGAAAAAGCCGAAGACAGGACCCGGCAGGTGCGCGATGTCCGCCGGCAGAGGCGTCGTTTTGCGGCGCGCGCGGCTGAAATGGCTCACGTCCACGCCGCAGCCGTAGGAGTGCGTGTTGGCGTTGTAACGGATTTTCTCGCGCCCGATTTTCGGCCCGCCGGCAAACACCACGTCGGCCGCGGCCAGCAGCTCGCGCTCGCGGCGGATCAACTCCTGCGGCGCGCCGCGGAACTGACTGAGTTGATCCATGCAATCGAACACGATGGCGCGCTCCTTCATGTGCCCCGCGAAGGGCGTTGCGGCCATCGGATCGTAGAACCATTGCACCGGCTCGCGAAAGCGCAGACCCAGCGGACCGGCGAGCACTTCCTGCACGAGCCGGCGGCGTTCCTTGTCCACCCACGCGCCGTCGCTCCAGCGCAGGCTGGGCATCTGCATCCGCAGCACCGTGATGTTAGGAAACTCCGTCACCTCGCGTAGTTCAACCGCTGCCTTTTCCAAGTCCTCGACCGGCGTCGGACCTTCGACAAAGAGCACCGGATGACCGAGCAACGAAAAGCGGGAAAGAAACTGCTGCGGACGCTGCCAGACCCAATCCCAACCGAGGTGCGAATGCACGATGATCGGAAAGCTGGGAAACGTTTGGATGGTCGAATTGGGCATAGTGAAAAACGAAAATCTGCGAGCGCTTTCTCCTCGTTTTCTGGCCCGGCGAAGGTGCCCGGCCATGAGGAAAGCACGCTCCTATACGGCGCTTGCTCTGACGGCGACCTTGTGAATCTCCGCGGGTCAAAAATTTCTCACAAACCCTAAACTTGATTAGGTTTGCTTCACGCAAACGAACACTGCCCAACTCCGGCCTTTATCCCGAGCAGTTTGCGCAAAAAGGCCAGCCGTCCGAAGCTGATTGCGCGCAACGCTTTCAACTCCCCGACCCAATGAAAACCCCTGACATTGCTTCTAAAATTTTCCGCGACCGCTGCTACCTCAACGGCCAATGGATTGGCGGACCGAGCACGTTTCCCGTGCGCAATCCCGCGACCGGCGCGGTGCTTGCCAACGTGCCCAATCTCGGCGCGGCGGAAACCCGTCAGGCCATCGCCGCCGCTGCCGCCGCCTTTCCCGCGTGGGCCGCACAAACGGCGAAAGCCCGCGCGGCGATCCTGCGCCGTTGGTTTGAATTGTTGCTGGAAAATCAAGAAGACCTCGCGCGCTTGATGACCGCCGAGCAAGGCAAGCCGCTGGCCGAATCGCGCGGCGAGATTGCTTACGGCGCGAGCTTTATCGAGTGGTTCGCCGAGGAGGCGCGGCGCGCGGATGGCGCGGTCATCCCCAGTCCACAAGCGGACAAGCGCATCGTCGTGCTCAAGCAGCCCATCGGCGTCTGCGCCGCCATCACGCCGTGGAATTTTCCCAACGCGATGATCACGCGCAAAGTCGCGCCCGCCCTGGCCGCCGGTTGCACGATCCTCATCAAGCCCGCCGAGCAAACGCCGCTGTCCGCCCTGGCCCTCGCCGCGCTCGCCGAACAAGCCGGTATGCCCCGCGGCGTGCTCAACGTGCTCACCGGCGACGCGGCCGCCATCGGCGGCGAGTTAACCTCCAATCCCGCCGTGCGCCATCTCAGCTTCACCGGTTCCACCGAGATCGGCCGACTGCTCATGGGACAGTGCGCGCCGACGGTGAAAAAAATTGCGCTCGAACTCGGCGGCAACGCGCCCTTCATCGTCTTTGACGACGCCGATCTCGACGCCGCCATCGAAGGCGCGATCGCCTCCAAATTTCGCAACGCCGGCCAGACTTGCGTCTGCGCCAACCGCATCTTTGCGCAAGCGGGAATTCACGATGCGTTCGTGCAGAAACTCGGCGAAAAAATGCAAGCTTTCCGCATCGGCGACGGCATGGAGGAAGGCGTCGTCATCGGCCCGCTCATCGACGAAGGCGCGGTGCGCAAAGTCGAGGCGCACATCGCAGACGCCGTGGCGCACGGGGCGCGCGTGACGCTCGGCGGCAAGCGTCTGCATGGCACGTTCTTCGAGCCGACGCTGCTGACGGGCGCCACGCAGGAAATGCTCGCTGCCCAAGAGGAAACGTTCGGCCCGCTGGCACCGATTTTTCGTTTTGAAAAGGACGCCGATGCGCTCCGGCTGGCCAATGCGACGGAGTCCGGGTTGGCCGCGTATTTTTACACGCGCGACGTGCGCCGCGCGTGGCGCGTGGCCGAGGCGTTGGAATACGGGATGGTCGGCATCAACACCGGCATCCTCTCGTGTTGCGAAGCGCCGTTCGGCGGCGTCAAACAATCCGGCATCGGCCGCGAAGGCTCGCGCTATGGGATCGATGAGTATCTGGAAATGAAGTATCTCAGCTTCGGCGGCGTGTAATCCGAAAAACTTAATCTTAATCGTAATCCTAATTTTAATCTCTGCCGCCGGAGGCAAGCGCACCGCGTCGCGAGCACAGAAAAGACTAAGATTAAGATTAGGATTACGATTAAGCTAAAAAGACTGAGCGAGAGCAGGCGATTACACCTGCACGACGCCCATGTGAAACTTCGCGCGCGGCGTCGGACGCGTGACGAGCGCGAGTAATTTTTCCAACACGGCGCGCGTCTCGTGCGGTTGGATGACCGCATCGACCCAGCCGCGCGCGGCGCCGTAGCGGATGTCGGTTTGTTCCTGATACGTGCGATGCACGCGGTCGCGCAACGCCGCGTCTTCTTCCGGCGTCGAGTCCGCGCCGCCGTCGCTGGCAGCCTTGCGTTTCAACAAGGAATAGACCACGCCGCTCGCTTGCGCGGCGCCCATGACGGCATAGCGCGCGGCTGGCCACGCGAGGATGAAGCGCGGATCATACGCCTTGCCGCAGAGCGCGTAATTGCCCGCGCCGAATGAGCCGCCGACGACGACCGTGATTTTTGGCACGACGGAATTTGACACGGCGTTCACCAGCTTCGCGCCGTTGCGGATGATGCCCGATTGTTCCGCGTCCTTGCCGACCATGAAGCCTTGCACGTCCTGGAAAAACAGCAGCGTCAAACCGACCTGATTGCAATCCATCACGAACCGCGCCGCCTTGTCAGCGCTGTCGGCGTAAATCACGCCGCCCATCTGGATGCCTTCCTTTGTTGTGCGCACCTGGACCCGCTGATTGGCGATGATGCCGACCGCGCGCCCGCCGATACGCGCGTAGGCCGTGACGAGCGTTTTGCCGTAGTCGGCTTTCGATTCTTCCAACGAACCGGCGTCCACGATGCACGCCAGCAAATCGCGCGCGTCATACGGCTTCGCGCCGTCGGAGGAAACGAGATCGTAAAGCGTCTGCGGATCGCGCGCCGGTGGCGAATGCGGGAGCGCAGGCGTCTCGTCCGGTGGCAAAAATCCGACCAGCGCGCGCAACCGTTCGAGACACGCCGCGTCGTCCTTTTCCCGAAAATCCACCGTGCCGCTGATCTCCGCGTGCATCCGCGCGCCGCCGAGTTCCTCGCTATCGACTTCCTGGCCGATGGCGGCCTTCACCAGCGACGGGCCAGCAAGATAAAGGCCGCTGCCTTCGGTCATCAAAATCTTGTCGCACAGCACCGGCAGATACGCGCCGCCCGCGACGCAGTTGCCCAGGATCGCCGCGTATTGCGGCACGCCGGCCGCCGAGAGAATCGCGTTGTTGCGAAAGACGCGGCCGAAGTCGTCTTCGTCGGGGAAAATCTCGTCCTGCATCGGCAGGAACACGCCGGCGGAATCGACGAGATAGAGCACGGGCAGGTTGCACTCGAACGCGATGCGTTGCGCGCGCAACACCTTCTTCGCCGTGGCGGGAAAAAACGCGCCGGCCTTCACGCTCGCATCGTTCGCCGCGATGAGACACATCCGGCCCGCGACGCGTCCAACGACGGCGATGAAACCGGCGGCCGGCGTCTCGCCCCAATCGGGATACATTCGGTGACCCGCCCAAAGTCCCAGCTCGAAAAAATCGTGTGGATCATCGAGCAGCCGCGCGATGCGCTCGCGCGCCGTCAGCCGTCCGAGCTTGTGCTGGCGCTCGCGGGCGCGCGGCGTGTCGCCTGCGTTGCGAATGACGGCCTCCTCTTGGGCAAAAGCGGCGCAAAGTTCACGCAGATTTGGTTTGGCGGACGGAGATGTGGACATGGAAATCTCGGAAAGAAGAACTCACGCAGAGGCGAAGAGACGCAGAGGAGAAGATGTTGATGGTGGAGGGTTGATGGAACAAACCGACTCGCCTTCTTCTCCATCAACTCTCAACCCTCAACCATCAACTTTCCTGCTCTCCACCTCTGCGCCTCTGCGTGAGATTAATTAGTCTGGCGTCTGCCACTCTTCGATGCGCCGCTTCACTTCGCCAACGAACGCCGCGCCGCCGGCGCCGTTGATGACGCGATGGTCGAACGTCAGCGACAACGTCACGACCTCCTGCGCAGTCGGCCAGGTCCCGCCGCCAAGGTCCGCATCGGCGAGCATCTCGTAGTGCGACTCGCCCACAAAAAGCGTGCCGACCGCCGGCGGCACGAGCAACGGCTGGCCGGTGCGCACGCCGAAGCCGCCGAGGCTGGTGAGGATCACCGGCGCATGGATTTCGCCGTGAACTTTGCCACCGCGCACGGCGGCGATTTCCTGATGATAAGCCGTGACGAATTCGCGCCAGCCGAGCCGGTTCGCGTTGGGCACCACGGCGGTAACAAGCCGGTCTTCTTCCAAGGCGACGGCGATGCCGAGGTCAAAATCGGTGAGTTGCACAATGTGCCGCTCGTCCACGAATTGCCGGCGAAACGGCGCGTTCGCTTCGGCTGCGCGCACGATGCACCAGGCGAGCATCAACGACGGTGTCAGTGGTTCGCCGCGCTCCTTCGCCAAGTGCCGCGCTGCGCGCACGGCTTTCCATTTGGCATTGACCGTCAGATACACCGGCACGACTTGACCGAGGCGTCGCGTGATCGCGGGCGAGAGCGCGGGCGCGGGTTGGTCGGATGCTTCCGTCCGCGAACGCTGCGGCGAAGAACCGCGGCTCGGCGCGTGTTCGTCCGCGGCGACGCGGAGCACGCACAACGCGGCGCCGATTTCCACCGCGTCGCCGACCGCGACCTTCCATTCGCCAAGCGTGCCGGCGTGCGCGGACTCGACGGGATAAACCGCTTTGTCGGTTTCCAATTCGCAAAGCGGATCGTCCGGCGAAATGGCGTCGCCGGGTTGTTTGAGCAACGAAACGATTCGCGCCGAGCGAATGCCCTCGCCCAAAATGGGCACCTGCACGGTGACCTTCGCCGTTCCCTCGCTCACCGCGGCCGGAAGCTGCTCGGGCGAAGCGACTGGCGCAGACATCGTTTTGTTTTCCGCAAATGCCGCGTTCACCATGCCCGCCGCCGCGCCGACGTCATCGACCGCGGTTTCTTTGGCAAGGCTGCGGCTCGCGCCAACGGGCGACCCGCGCTCGATGCCCCCGCGCGCTTGCCTGGCGGCGCGGAGCGCGGCGATCACGCGGTCACGATCCGGCAGCGCGGCGAATTCCAGGATCGGATTGTAGCCGATCATCACGTTGCCCTTGCTCACCAACGCCGGCGGCGCGAGCAGCCGTTGCCAGACGGCGGGATCGCCGACGAGCGAGGCGATAATCATTTGCCCGACGCTGCAATTTTCCGTGTCCTCCTGCACGACCACGAGACGGCCGGTGCGCTGCACCGAAAGCGCGAGCGCTTCGCGGTCCCACGGCACGATGGAACGCAGGTCGAAAAAATCGGCGGACAACTCGTTTTTTATTTCGCCAAGCGCGGCGGCGCAGACTTCCACGGTGTCGCCCCACGCCACGACCGTCACATCATCGCCCGAGGCGATTTTGCGCGCCTGCCCGAACGGCACGGGCGCCACGGGCGCGGTGGTTTCACGTTCCACCCAGAGCAGGTGTTTTGGCAGGAGCACGATGGTCGGGTCTTCGGACGCCATCGCGGTCCAGAGACATCCGGCGGCATCTTCCGCCGTGCTCGGCATGACGACGCGGATGCCGGGAAAATGGGCGATGGCGGCTTCGTTCGTTTGCGAATGCCACAGGCTGCCGCCGGGCAGATACGCGCCGCACGGAGCGTAGATGACGACCGGGCATTTCCACTCGCCGTTCGAGCGCCAGCGCAAGGTGGCTAGATTCGTCACGAGCTGATTCCAGGCCGGCGCGATGAAGTCGATGAACTGCAATTCGAACACCGGTTTTTTCCCGTAACTCGCCAGGCCGCACGCGACGCCGAGGATCGTCGATTCCGCCAGCGGCGCGTTGCGCACCCGGCCGGGAAACGCGCTCGAAAGTCCCTTGGTCAAACGAAACACGCCGCCTTTCGGGTCTTCGATGTCTTCGCCGAAAAGCACCGTGTTTTCGTCGCTCTCCAGCGCCTTGCGCAAGGTGAGATTCACCGTGTCGCCCATGCGATATTTGCCTGCGGGCAGCACGGTAAAATCGGCGGGCAGACGCGGCGGCGGGCCGATGAGTTCGGTGAGCAATTCTTCGCTGCGTGGGTCTTCCGCGCGCTCGGCTTCGAGATATTCGCGCCGGACGTTTTCTTTGATTTCGGCGTCGAGTTGCACGAACTCCGCCGCCGTGAGCTCACCTGCCGCGATCAACTCGTCGCGCAGGCGCAAAATCGGATCGCGCTCGGACAAATGCGACAACTCTTCGGCGCTGCGATAGAGCTTTTGATCGTCCGAACTCGTGTGGCTGCTCAGCCGTTCGAACTTGATCCACAAACACACCGGCCCGCGCCCGGCGCGCAGTTGCTCGATGGACTCGCGCGAGACGCGATCCATCTCCGCCACCGACCCGCCATCGACGATGCGCCAGCTTTCCGCCGGCAGCGCGCCGATGGCGAGCGGCGTCATCCGGCGCGTCGGCGTCGAGATACCGTAACCGTTGTCTTCGACGATGAAAAGCACCGGCAGCGAACGTTCGAGCGCGAAGCAGACGGCTTCGTAAAAATCGCCCTGCCGCGTCGCCGCGTCGCCGATGCTCGTGGCGACAAAATCGTGCCGGCCGTCGAGCTGCATCCCCCACGCCATGCCGCAGGCCGGCAAGAGCTGCGCACCGGTCGGCGTGGCCACGCTCCAGAAGCCGAATTTTTTGTAAGTCCCGTGCGCTGGCATCTGCCGGCCGCCGGTGGACGAGTCGCGTTTGGCGAAGTAATCGAGCGCCAGCTCGCGCGTCGTCACGCCGCGCCCGAGCAGGAACGCCCGGTCGCGATAATACATGCACGCCATGTCGCCCGGACCCATCGCGCGGGCGAGCGCTGCGAGCGCCTCGTGGCCCATGCCGGAAACGTGAAAATGACCTTTGCCCTGGCGATTGAGCGACTCTTGCCGCAAGTCGCCGTGCCGGCTTTCGAGCATGATTCTGAGCAGGTCGAGGCTGGCCTCGGCGGTGAGCGGAGGCGGTGCAGCGGCGGGGGTTTCGGCGGTGGCGGCGGGCATAATGTTGCGGCGGGTTCCGGGGAAAAAAATTCAGTGCTTCACGCGAGATGTCGCTGCCCAGGCGGGCGGACGTTTTTCCAGAAAAGCCGCGGCGCCTTCGCGGGCTTCGGCGGAATCGCGCGCGTCGCGGTGCGCGGCGAGCGCCCGCGCGCAATCAGCTTCGAGCGTGCTCGGCCAAAGCTCGTGCAAAAGCGCTTTCGTCGCGGCCAGCGCGTGCGGACCGCCGCCGGCAAGTTCTTGCACGAGCCTTTGCGTTTCGACGGCGAGTTCCGCGGCGGGAACGGCGCGATTCGCCAGGCCGAGCGTCACGGCGCGCGACGCCGGCAGCAGCTCGCCGAGCAGGAGCAAATCGCGCAGGTCGCGCTCGCGCAACTGACGCCGTAAAAAAACTGTGACCAGCGCCGCGACGAGGCCGCGTTTCACCTCGGGAAATCCGATGCGCGCGTCGTCGGCAAGCAGCACGAAATCGCACGCCGCCGCCAGGCCCGCGCCGCCCGCCACGGCCGCGCCCTGCACGGCGGCAATCGTCACCAGCGGACAACGCGCCAGCGCGAGCAGCGCGTCGCGCACGGCCTCGGCGGTTTCGTGCGGCGCGTCGGCGGTTTCTTTCAAATCCATGCCGGCACAAAACGCCGGCCCGGCGCCGCGGAGAACGAGCGCGCGACAGCCGGCGACGCTCGGCGCGGCGAGCACCGCTTTGCGCAACGCGTAGAGCAGCGGCAGGTTCAGCGCGTTGCGGCGATCCGGGCGATTGAGCGTCAGCGTGAGCGTGCCAGCGGCAGGGTCGGGCGCGATCAAAATCGGCGAATCCATGGACAGGAGCAGTGGCGGGAAATCCACGCGTAGCCCGTGCGAAAAACACGCAACGGGCCGAGGCGAACCACCTTCGCAGCGCGACGCGAACCTGGGGGGAAGCAAAGGCGCGAGGGAACTCCGTTGACGTTAGCGGAGCCGTGCGGCGGAGCAAATTGAAATCCTCACCCTCCGTCCTGACGCGAGCGTGCGATCGTCACGACAAACGGCCCCGGTTTATCTTCCCCCACCCAGCGCCGCCATGCCCAAGCGATGCCGGCAGCCGTCACCAGCGCGAGGCCGCAGCCGAGCAGCGCGGAAAGCAGCACGTCGCTCGGCCAGTGTGAACCAACGTAGATGCGCGACCAGCCCACGAGCGCGGCCACCGGAAAATACAGCCACCCGCGTCGTCGCCGGAAACAGAGCGCGAGCATTGTGGCGGCGGCAAAATTATTCATCGTATGCCCCGACGGGAACGACCGTCCTTCCGCAGCCACCGGCGGCGACGCCGGAGAATAATGCACGTCCAGCGCGCGGCCCAGCGCCAGCAAACGCGGCCGTGCGCGGTGATCCAAATCCACCTGCCGCGTCCCGGCGATGACCTGATACGGACGCAGCCGGTTGAAGGTGCGTTTCAACGGTCCATCGAGCGATGCGCTGACCAGGATCGCCAGCGCCACGCATGCCACGGCGAGCCGCCCGCGCGCGCTGCCGCGCCAGAGCACGAGCACGGCGGCCAATAGGATCAACGGAATCCAGAAATCGAAACTCGACGCCACGGCCATGACCCAGTCGAGCGCCGGCGCGGTCCAGTGACGATTGATGAAAAAGAAAAGTTTCTCGTCCAAGGAGCGCGCAGGTTGGATGGGTTTACTTTGAATGCTGAGCTTTCGGGCGCCCACCGCATTTAGCGGGTGGCTGGTAGGACAGAGCAGCTTAACTTGCGCCTTTCACCGATGAAACCCAACGCATTTTCCTGGCGCATTCTGGCCACCGCAGCTTGCCTCGCCGCGCTGGCGCCTGCTGCGCCGTTTGCTTCGACCGCTGCTCGCGCGGCAGAAGCCGCGCAGCCGAATAACTTGAACGCCGCCGACATCCTGCGCGCCGTGCGCGAAGCGCAGGCCGGCAAACGCCAGACGTTGCGCGGACAGTTGCGCACGAGCGACGGCAAAATTTTCCCGTTCCTGCTGACTTCGGATGGGCCGCGCATCCGCTACCAATTTCAGCCGCCGGCGCCGGCGGAAACGGTGCAGGTGCGCTTGAACGACGAGAATTCCCAGCTCGAAGAAATCTCCAACGGCGGCAACAGCGAGCGGCTCACGCCGGCGAATTTTGACAAAAAAGTGCTCGGCACCGATCTCGCGTATGAAGACCTCGCGCTGCGATTTCTTTATTGGTCGCGCGCTCGCATTTCCGATGAAGAGACGATCAAAACCCGGCGCGCCTGGAAGCTGCGGCTCGACGCGCCCGGACGCCGTTCGCAATACAGCACGGTCCTGCTCTGGGTGGACAAGGAAAGCGGCGCGCTGTTGCGGGCCGAGGGCTACGACGAGGCCGGGCAGTTGGTGAAAAAATTCGAGGTCGTCTCAGCGCAGAAAATCGACGGCGCGTGGTATCTGAAACAGATGCGCATCGAGACCGTCGATCCCGCCAACGACGGCAGGGTGAAGTCGCGGACGTATCTGGAAATCAAAGACGTGGTGCGGTGAGCCACGACCCGAGGATGCCCGCTAAAGGACGCGAATAAACGCGAAAAAGGAAGGCGGCAGAAAATTCCCATCTGCCTTTCGCGCTTTTTCGCGTTCTTCCGCGGGCATCCTCTCCGGATTGTATTCAGACGCCTAACGCTGCTCCAACGCCGCCTGCGCCGCCGCCAGACGCGCGATGGGCACGCGGAACGGGCTGCAACTGACATACGCCAGGCCGAGGCGATGGCAGAACTTCACGCTGTTCGGGTCGCCGCCGTGCTCGCCGCAGATGCCAAGCTTGATGTCCGGCCGCGTCTGCCGGCCTTTTTCCGCCGCCACGCGCATGAGCGCGCCGACGCCGTTTTGGTCGATGGACGCAAACGGGTTCGTCGGCAGGATTTCGAGTTCCGCGTAGCCCGGCAGGAATGAGCCGCTGTCGTCCCGGCTCATGCCGAGCGTCGTTTGCGTGAGATCGTTCGTGCCGAAGGAGAAAAACTCCGCCGTCTTCGCGATTTCGTTAGCGACCATGCAAGCGCGCGGAACTTCGATCATCGTGCCAACGAGGTAGTCGAATTTGCGCACACCTTTTTCCTTCGCGACTTCCGCCGCCACGCGATGCACGAGATCGACTTGGAGTTGTAATTCCCGCGCGAAACCGACCAGCGGGATCATAATCTCCGGCCGCACCTTGATCTTCTCCGCCATGACTTCCGCCGCCGCTTCAAACACGGCACGCGCCTGCATCTCGCTGATTTCTGGATACGAAATGCCGAGCCGGCAGCCGCGATGGCCGAGCATGGGATTGAACTCGTGCAGGCTATTCACCCGCGCGGTGATCTTGCTCGTTTCCACACCCATTTTTTTGGCCAGATCGGTTTGCGCCGCTTTGTCGTGCGGCAGGAATTCGTGCAGCGGCGGATCGAGGAAACGGATCGTTGCCGGCAAGCCTTTCAACTCGCGGAAAATGCCGGCGAAATCCTGCTTTTGATACGGCAGCAGTTTGGCCAGCACCGCTTTGCGGTCCGCCGTCGTGTCGGCCAGGATCATCTCGCGCATGGCGTCGATGCGGTCGCCTTCAAAAAACATGTGCTCGGTGCGCGTGAGGCCGATGCCCTGCGCGCCGAACGCGACGGCATTCGCCACCTGCTCCGGCGTGTCGGCGTTCGTGCGGATGTCGAGTTTGCGGAAGGCGTCCGCATATTTCATCAGCGCGTCGAACTGTTGAAACGCCGCGCTTTTCTTGCCGTCGAGCGTCTTGTCCACGAGCACTTGCACGACCTCGCTCGGCGCGGTTTTTACTTCGCCCGCGAAGACTTCGCCGCTGGTGCCGTCGATGGAAATGAAGTCGCCCTGCTTCAGCGTCGTGCCGCCGGCGGAGACGGTCTTTTTTGAATAGTCCACCTGCAACGCGCTCGCGCCGCAGACGCAGACTTTGCCCATCTGCCGCGCGACGAGCGCCGCGTGCGAACTGACGCCGCCGCGCGCCGTGAGAATGCCCTCGGCGGCGATCATGCCGCGCAGGTCTTCGGGCGACGTTTCGACGCGCACGAGCACGACTTTTTCGCCCTTGTGCACCATCTCAACGGCGGTCTCCGCGTTGAAGACCACCTTGCCACTCGCCGCGCCCGGCCCGGCGGGCAGGCCGCTGGCGATTTTCTTTGCGCCCTTGACGCTTTCTCGATCAAAGATCGGCGCGAGAATCTGACTCAAGCTGTCTGCCGGAATGCGTTTCACGGCGTCCTCTTTTGAAATCAATTTCTCGCGCACCATCTCGGTCGCGATGCGCACGGCGGCGGTGCCGGTGCGCTTGCCGTTGCGCGTTTGCAGGATGAACAGCCGATTGTCTTCGACCGTGAATTCCAAGTCCTGCATGTCGTGGAAATGTTTCTCCAGCCGGTCGCGCACTTTGAGCAACTCCTTGTGCGCATTCGGCATCTCCTGCGCGAGCTGCGCCACCGGGTGCGGCGTGCGCACGCCGGCGACCACGTCTTCGCCCTGCGCATTGATGAGGTATTCGCCGTAAAAGACTTTTTCGCCCGTCGCCGGATCGCGGGTGAAGGCAACGCCGGTCGCGCTGGTCTCGCCCATGTTGCCGAAGACCATCGTCTGCACGTTCACCGCCGTGCCCCACTCGTGCGGGATGCCGTATTTGCGGCGATAGACGATGGCGCGGTCGTTGTTCCAGCTCCCGAATACCGCGCCGATGGAACCCCACATCTGCTCGCGGCCATCCTGCGGAAATTCCTCGCCGGTGCGTGCTTTGATGAGGTCTTTGAAACGCGTCACCAGCTCCTTCAAATGCTCCACCGTAAGGTCCGTGTCGGCCTCCACGCCGACCTCGTGCTTGAGTTCCTCGATGACGGTTTCAAACGGCTCGTGCTCTTCACCCGCGCGTTTCTGCACACCCATGACCACGTCGCCATACATCTGCAAAAAGCGGCGGTAGGAATCATAAGCGAACCGCGGGTTATTCGACTTCGCCGCGACGATCTCGACGACCGTGTCGTTCATGCCGAGGTTGAGGATCGTATCCATCATGCCCGGCATCGAATCACGCGCACCGGAACGCACGCTGAGCAGCAGCGGGCTTTCGCCGCCGCCAAGGGTCTTGCCGACCGACTTTTCGATCTTCGCCAGCGCCTTCTCGACCTGGTCTTTCAACTCCGGCGGATAGGTCCGCTTGTTGTCATAAAAATAGGTGCAGACTTCAGTGGTGATCGTGAACCCCGGCGGCACCGGCAGGCCAATGCGCGTCATCTCCGCGAGGTTCGCGCCCTTGCCGCCGAGCAACGGCTTCATCGAGCCATCGCCGTCCGCCGTGCCGTCGCCGAAGTAGTAAACGTAGCGGCCTTTCTTCGCCTTCGGCGCAGCGGCAGCCGGCGCGGCGACCAGGCGTTTCGCGCTGCCGCTGCTGCTGCCATTGCGGCTTTTCGCCTTCGGTGCCACGGATCGCGCCGCGGCCGTTTTTGCCGGCGCGACAGCGCGCTTGGCTGCCGCGTTGCGGGTCGCCGGCTGCTTCCCGGTTGCAGGTTTTTTCTTCGCGGCGGAGGCGGTGGAAGGAACAGGTTTTTTGGCGCGAGAGTTCGAGCCGATTTTCTTCACGGCGGGACGTTTGGTCGAGGATTTGGGCATAAGCAAAGTGGGCAGGAGCAACCGGAGTCTGCAAAAGTGGAGTTCCGAGCTTAAACGTCCGCTCCACAGTGTCAACGCTGCGTGTCTGCGGGTAGTGTCCTAATTTGGCGAATGGCGTGAGCGCTCGTCCTCTGTGTTCGGCAGAGCCAAACGTCAAATTAGGACACTACTTGTCTGCGGACATCGGCGTAGTTTGCATGGCGCGGTGGATGTTCCGCGGGTAGGGCGGGCATCTTGCCTGCCGTGTTGCGCATCTTGCGGAACACACAAGCGCAAGGCGATGACACGTCTTCCCATGCATTCGGTTCTGCACCGGGCGAGGACGCCCGGCGCGGCAGGCAAGATGCCCGCCCTACCCGCGGAATGTCCATCGCGCCGCTTCACTGCGGAACACCTATGAAATGCGGGATTTTTTCATCAAAAAATCACCTGCCCAACGGCAGCCATTTCCGCCGAGTTGTGGTATAGTTTTCCCTCTGCTTCCGACCATGACGAAACCTTTCGATCAAGACCCTGCCGACCCGAATTTTGAAGTCTCTTTGCGCCCGCCCGCGTTCAGTGAATTTGCCGGTCAAGACAAGGTGCGCGAGCGGCTCGAACTCCTCGTCGCCGCCGCGAAAGGCCGCGGCGACGTGCTCGAACACATCCTGCTCAGCGGCCCGCCCGGCTTGGGCAAAACTTCGCTCGCCTACATCGTCGCGCAATCCATGGGCGTGGCGATCAAGAGCACGAGCGGCCCGGTGATCGAAAAAGCCGGCGACCTCGCGGGATTGCTCACCACGATGGAGCGCGGCGACGTGTTGTTCATCGACGAAATTCACCGCCTCCAGGCGACCATCGAGGAATACCTTTATCCGGCGATGGAGGACTTTAAACTCGACATCATCATCGACCAGGGACCGAACGCCCGCAGCGTGCGTTTGAATTTGCCAAAGTTCACCCTCATCGGCGCGACGACGCGCTCCGGCATGATCTCCGCGCCGCTGCGTTCGCGCTTCGGCATGGATTGCCGGATGAACTATTATTCCGCCGAAGATTTGCAAGGCATCGTCCTGCGCTCGGCCGGTTTGCTCGACGTGCAAATCGACCCCGCTGGCGCCATGGAAATCGCCCGCCGCGCCCGCGGCACGCCGCGCATCGCCAACAACCTTTTACGCTGGGTGCGCGACTTCGCCCAAGTGCGCGCCGATGGCCGGGTAAACGCCGAGGTCGCCGACGCCGCGCTGGCGATGCGCGACATCGACGCGGACGGTTTCGACGAGATGGACAAGCGCGTCGTCGAGGCGCTGATCTACAAGTTCAACGGCGGCCCCGTCGGCTTGTCCTCGCTCGGCGTCGCCGTGGGCGAGGAAGCCGGGACGCTGGAGGAAGTCCACGAGCCGTATCTCATCATGCAAGGCTACCTCAAACGCACGCCGCAAGGCCGGGTCGCGATGCCGAAGGCGTATGCCAAGCTCGGCCTCCAAGCGCCGGGCAAGGCGCTCGGTCATCAGGGCGAGCTGTTCGCTTCGGAATAAAATTGCGGGTGCCGCCGCAGCCGCGTGAAGTCGGCGTCGCCGATCGGCCGGCGGGAGAAAACCGCGTTGCGCAACGGCGCGGCGTTGGTCGAGTGGCGCACCGTTGTTTCCAGCCAGCGGCGATCCAACGGTTGCGCGAGCAGCGCGCGTTCGTTGCTCGCCACGGTGGTCTCCTCCTTTTCGCCAGTAGCCGCGCCGATGCCGACGAAGAATCCGGCGAGCAAAAAGCCGACGCGCACCGCGGTTGAACGCGAGTAGGTCGTCAACACACACGGCGTCTCTCCCATCTCGCCGCGCAACCGCTCGAACAACGCGAGCGTCCACATCTCGGGATTCACTGCTGGCGAATATGGATCGAAGAAAATCGCGTGCGGCGCGGGCCAGCCGCGCGGTGCCATTGCCGCAAAATTCGTTTGCACAAACACCCAGCGCAACGTGAGCGCATCCGCGCCAATCTCCACCGGCGCACGCGCCGCGAGCAGCGCATCGAGCCACGCTTCGCGACCGCGCGGATAGCCGAGTTCCTCTGCGTGTTGCCGTGCAAACCGCAACGGCTCGCACGAGCGATCAAAGCTGAACAATTCCACCCGCCGCCCGCGCAACCGCCCGCCCGCCGCGAGCAGCGCCTCGATGGCCGTCAACGCATTCGCCGCCGCGCCCAGGCCCACGTCCCAGATGACAAACGGCTGCGCGCGCAGAGCGGCTACGCGTTCCACCAGTTGCCCGCCGGCCACGTGCACCGCCGTCGCCTCCGCCACCGGCCCGACGACCGGATGAAACACCTGCCCGTTGTCGCGCGCCCGCAAGCTGCGCACACCCCCGGCCAGCGTGACCAATTCAAAGCCGCCCGCCTCTTCGTCTGCGTGCCGCTCACTCACACCGCGCGCCTGCCGTCCACGCCTTTCCACAACGCTGCGTCCACCGCCGCGACGACGTGGCCGATCCAGCCGCCCCAGCCGAACGTGATGACCCACAGCACGCCGCTGAGCACGAAATAAAACACCGCCGCGAACACGCGGCCTTGCACGAGCTGCCCGAGGCCGGGAAGAAAGAAACTCGCCAACCCCGCGATCACGTTGCCCGCTGAACCTGGACCCATTGTCATGACGTGGAATTTGCACCAGCCCGCCGCACAGTCGAGCGACAATCGCAACGCGCGGCCCGCCGCAATCGAGACTTTATCTCACATTGTGAACGGGCGCGGCTCACCTTAAAATCCCCGCTGTGTCTGCCCCATCTTCCAAGGATGCTTCCGCCGTCCTCCCAGCCCATCCCGATTGCGCGGTGGAAAACGTCGGCCGCCTGCTGGCCGAGGAGCCGAAGCTGGAAGCCGTCGCCTTCGAGACGAAGACGAAGAAGCTCGCCATCGCGACCCTCGGCGACGACCCCGGCCAGCGCCTCGCCCATCGCGTCACCGACGCCTTCAACCGCCCGCCCGCCAGCCGTTGCGGCGAAGCGCGCGCGGACGGCACTTGCGCGGAGTGCGGCCTGGCCATCGAAAGCCGCGCGGACCATCAGCACCGCGGTCGGGTGGTCGTCAAACACGTGCTCGGCAACACGCTCATCGAAAAGCAGACTTGCTCGACGGCCATCGGCTTCTGGCGTTGGCAGAACGTGCGCTGGCCGAAGTTCGTCCCGCGCGCCAGCGTCAGCGCCGGCAGCGCCGGTGCCGCGCACGACGACCACGCGCACGATCCCGACGAGTGGAAATTTTTGGCAAAACTCGCCGCCGGTTGTTTCCTCGCCGGCCTAGCCGCGTTCGTTTCGGAAAAGCTCGGCGCGCCCTGGCCGGTCACGCTCGCGTGCTGGCTCGTTTGTTATTTGTGCGGCGCGTGGGAAGCGGCGGAGGAGACGTTGGAAAACCTGCGCGCCGGCGAGCTGGACGTTCACTTCCTCATGCTCGCCGTGGCCCTCGGCGCGGCGGCTATCGGCGCGTGGCACGAAGGCGCGCTGTTGCTCTTCCTTTTCAGCGCCAGCGGCGCGATGGAGCACTACGCGCAGGGCCGCACGCAACGCGAAATCGGCGCGCTCCTGCGCGGCGCGCCGAAGACGGCGACCGTGCTCGACGAAGCGTCCGGCGCGGAGCGCGCGGTGCCGGTGGAAGAACTCACGCCGGGAATGCTCGTGCGCGTCACCGGCGGCCAGCAAGTGCCCGTCGATCTGCGCGTCACGCGCGGCGAGAGCGCGTGCGATGAATCCAACCTCACCGGCGAAGCGCGGCCCGTGCCGAAGGCGCTCGGCGACGACCTCTTTGCCGGCACGCTGAACCTCCACGGCTTGCTCGAAGGCCGCGTGCTCCGTCCGGCCAGCGAGAGCGCGTTGCAAAAGGTCATCCGCCTCATCGACGAAGCGCAGTCGCTGCGCGCCCCGTCGCAACGTTTCACCGACAAATTCGGCACCGGCTACACCTATGGCATCCTCGGCTTGTGCGCGGCGATGTTCTTCATCTGGTGGCTCGGCTTTCACCTGCCCGCCTTCCGCTCGACTGCCGGCGGCCCGACGAGCGCCTTCTATCGCGCGATGACGCTTCTCGTCGTGGCGTCGCCGTGCGCGCTGGTGTTGAGCATCCCTTCCGCCATCCTGTCGGCCATTGCCTTTGCTGCCCGGCGCGGCGTGCTCTTTCGCGGCGGCGCGGCGCTCGAAGCCTTGGCGCAGGTCAACGTCGTCGCGCTCGATAAGACCGGCACGCTCACCGCTGGCGAGCTGCGCCTGGCGCGCGTCGAGACCTTGCGCGGCGACGAAGCGCAGCTCCTCGACGCCGCCTACAATCTCGCGCGCTTTTCCGATCACCCGCTTTCCCGCGCCCTCAAGCGCGTCGGCCGCCAGCGCGGCCTGGCCGAGCGCGAGCCGGAGAAGTTCGAGTCCGTCGCCGGCGCCGGCTTGCGCGCGGAATTCGGGCATCGCACCTACCTGCTCGGTCGCCGGGAATTCGTCGCGCCCTTGTTGCCGGCGGCTGCCGATGATGGCCTGACGGCAAACTTTTCGTCCACTGCGTCCGAGACGCCCGCCGACGAGGCGCAAGTCTGGGTAGCCGGCCCCGACTTTGCCGGCTGCCTCACCTTCCGCGACGAACTCCGCCCGGAAGCCCGCGCGCTCCTCGCCAGCCTGCGCGCCGACGGCATCCGCGCCATCATGCTCACCGGCGACCGCCACGCCACCGCCGAACGCCTCGCCCGCGAGGTCGGCCTCGACGAAGTCCGCGCCGACCTCCATCCCGCCGACAAGCTCGCCGCCGTGCAGGAACTCAAGGCCGATGGCCGCAACAGCGTAGCCATGATCGGCGACGGCGTCAACGACGCGCCCTGTCTCGCCGCCGCCGATGTCGGCGTGGCGATGGGCGCCCGCGGGTCCGACGCCGCCTTGGAACAAGCCGAGGTGATCCTCATGCACGACCGGCTGGAGAACTTCCGCCTCGCCGCCGACCTCAGCCACCGCACGCGCCGCGTGATTCAGCAAAACCTCGCGCTCTCCCTCGGCGTCGTGGCGTTGATGGTCGCTGCCAGCCTGTTCGGCATCGTGCCCCTGGCCCTCGGCGTTGCCGCGCACGAAGGCAGCACCGCCGTCGTCGTCCTCAACAGCCTGCGCCTGCTCCTCGGGCGCGGCTCCCGCGCGATGGCGATGCCACGCTGAAATGGGCCTCACGCGAAGGACGCAAAGCGCAAAGTCCCGCGCTGGCAATCGCCCAGCGCTCCAGCGTCAGGAAAAGGCGGCGTGTGGCCTCGAATCAACCTCCGCCGAAAATTGAATCGCCCTCCGCCGACAATAGCCCAGCGCTTTAGCGCTGGGAAGGGCAGTGGGCCATCGCGCCTTCCAGCCAGTCGGTCACACGCCCGCCTAGCGCTGGTCGATGGGGACGACCTTCAGGCCGACGGGGGTGCCGGTGTATTCGCTCAGGGGGCGATAGAGGCGATTGTCCTCGAGTTGTTCGAGAATGTGCGCCGCCCAGCCGGCCACGCGGGCGATGGTGAAGACGGGCGTGAAGAGGTCCGTCGGGATGCCGAGCGAGTAATAAACGGTGGCGGAATAGAAATCGACGTTGGCGTTCAGCCCCTTCTTCTCCTTCATGTAGGCGGCGATGCGCTCGCTCATCTGGATCCACTTCGGCTCGCCGAGCTGTTCGCTGAGCTTTTGGCCCATGGCGCGCAGGTGCGGGGCGCGCGGGTCGAGGGTCTTATAGACGCGGTGGCCGATGCCCATGATCTTCTTCTTTTGGGCGAGCTGGCTCTCCAGCCAGGCATCGACCTGGTCCACGCCGCCGATCTCTTGGAGCATGTGGATGACGCCTTCGTTGGCGCCGCCGTGGAGCGGGCCTTTGAGGGCGGCGATGGCGGCGGTGATGGCGCTGAACACGTCGGTGAGCGTGGCGATGACGACGCGGGCGGTGAAGGTCGAGGCGTTCATGCCGTGGTCGGCATGGAGCACGTAGGCGACATCGAGGGTCTGCGCGGCCTCGGCCGTCGGCTCGGCGTCGTTGATGAGATAAAGGAAGTGCGCCGCTTCGCCCAGGTCGGGCCGGACGGGAGGCAGGCGCTTGCCGAGCCGGGCGCGGTGGAAGTAGGCGGCGATGACGCCCATCTTGGCCGTGAGGGAGAGGCAGCGCTCGTAGTTGGCCTCGCGCGTGTAGCCTTGGGCGCTGTCGTAGAGGCCGAGCATGGAGACGGCCGTGCGAATTACATCCATCGGGTTGGCCTCCTTCGGCGAAGTGAGGAGGAAATCGATGACCTGCTGCGGGAGTGCGCGCTGGTCGCGCAGGGACTTGGTGAGCGCGGCGAGTTCATCGCGTTTCGGCAGACGGTTGTTCCAGAGCAGGTAGATGACTTCCTCGAAGCTCACCTTGCCGGCGATTTCGTTGATGTCGTAACCGGCGTAGATGAGTTGACCTTTGTCGCCGAGCACGTCGCTCAAGCGCGTGGTGTTGGCGACGATGCCTTCGAGACCTTTGGAGACCATCATAAAATTTGAGAGAACTGGATTGAGAGATTATTCGGATTCGGGCGGTTTGCCGTGAACTTCGATCTGCGTGACCAATGGCACGGCGACGATGTTGAACGACGGCTTTTCCTGCCGCGAAGAGCGCGTCACGATCGCCGTCCTCCGATCCCCGCTCAATGCGATGAAATCGGGATGCGGCACGCGGATCTTTCTACCATCCGCCATGTGTAAAGTGAACGGCTGAAATGGTCCGGCGTGAACCAAGTCACGAAGCTCATCGAAACTCATAAGCGAAGTAGTAGAAAACCTACGTCGGCAAGTTATCCGCGCGCCTTCATCGCGGCAATGAGCGTATCGGCCATCGTCGCGGGGCTTTTCGCCACGGCGATGCCGGCGGCTTCCAGCGCGGCGATCTTGCCTTGCGCGGTGCCCTTGCCGCCGCTGACAATCGCGCCGGCGTGGCCCATGCGTCGGCCGGGCGGCGCAGTCGCGCCCGCGATGAACGCGGCCATCGGCTTCTTGCAGTGCTCGCCGGCCCACTGCGCGGCTTGTTCCTCGGCTTCGCCGCCGATCTCGCCGATTATGATGATCGCCTCGGTCTCCGGGTCGTCGTTAAAGAGCTTGAGCACGTCGAGATGGCTCGTGCCGTTGATCGGATCGCCGCCGATGCCGACGCAGGTGCTCTGGCCGAGGCCGCGCTGGGAAAGCTGCCAGACGGCTTCGTAAGTCAGCGTGCCGCTGCGCGAGACGACGCCGACGTGGCCGCGCCGGTGGATGTAACCGGGCGCGATGCCGATGCGGCAGCCGCCGTGCGAATTTTCACCCGTGCCCGGCGTGACCAGCCCCGGACAGTTCGGCCCGATGAGCCGCGTCTTTTTCCCGGCCATCGCCGCCTTGACCCGCATCATGTCCATGACGGGAATGCCCTCCGTGATCGCCACGACCAAATCCAGCCCGGCGTCCACGCCCTCCAAAATGGAATCGGCCGCGAACGGCGGCGGCACGAACAGCACGCTCACCGTCGCGCCCGTTTGCCGCGCGGCCTCGGCGACGGAATCAAACACCGGCACGCGGTGCGCGCCGTGTTCAAACACCTGCCCGCCCTTGCCGGGCGTGACGCCGGCGACGAGCCGGGTGCCGTAGTCGAGCGACGCGCGCGCATGGCGCGAGCCGAAGTCGCCGGTGATGCCTTGGACGAGAATCTTGGTGTCGGTGTCAACGAGGATGGCCATGGGACGGGGAAAGTTGAGGTTGGGGTAAAAACCGAAGTCTGCTCGCTCAGGCGGCGGCTGCCCCGATGGCGGCCACGACTTTGCGCGCCGCGTCGTCGAGATCGTCCGCGGCGGTCAGCGCGAGGCCGCTCTCAGCCAGCGTTTTTTTGCCGGCCGCGACGTTGTTGCCTTCGAGCCGGACGACGAGCGGGATTTTCAGCTCGGTCTCGCGCGCCGCGGCGACGATGCCCGTGGCGATGACGTTGCAATCCATGATGCCGCCGAAGATGTTCACCAAAATCCCACGCACCTGCGGGTCGGCGAGGATGATCTTAAAAGCAGCCGTCACCTGCTCCTTGCTCGCGCCGCCGCCCACGTCGAGGAAATTGGCCGGCCGGCCGCCCGCGTATTGGATGATGTCCATCGTCGCCATCGCCAGCCCCGCGCCGTTGACCAGACAGGCGATGTCGCCGTCGAGTCCGATGTAGTTTAATCCGGACTTGCTGGCCTCGACCTCGCGCGGGTCTTCCTCGGTGATGTCGCGCAGGGCGACGATCTCCTTGTGCCGATACAGCGCGTTGTCGTCAAAGTTAAATTTCGCATCGAGCGCGAGCACCTGCTTGTCCGGCGTCAGCACGAGCGGGTTGATCTCGACGATGGAGCAGTCGCACGCGGCAAACAACCGGTAGAGCGCGAGGAACAACTCGCTCGCCGGCCGCAAGAGCGCGCCGCCGAGGCCGAGCTGCGTCGCCAGCTCGCGGGCCTGGAAAGGCTGCAAGCCGAGCAGCGGATGCACCGGTTCGCGCAAAATTTTCTCGGGCGTTTTCTCCGCCACCGCTTCGATTTCGACGCCGCCCTCGGTGCTGGCGATGACCACCGGCGCGCTCGTGCCGCGATCCAGCAGGATGGCAAAGTAGTATTCCTTCGCGATGTCCACGCTCTTGCCGACGAGCACTTGATTCACCACTTTTCCCTCCGGCCCGGTCTGGTGCGTGACCAAGGTTTGCCCGAGCATTTTGCCCGCGACTTCTTTCGCCTCGGCCGCGCTTTTCACGAGATGCACGCCGCCTTTAAACCCATTTTTGAACGTGCCCTTGCCGCGTCCGCCCGCGTGGATTTGCGCTTTGACGACGATGTCCTTTTCCCCCAGCTCGCGCGCGATGGCCTCCGCTTCCTCGGGCGTCCGTGCGACTTTGCCGGGACTGGTCGCCACGCCGAATTTTTGAAAGAGTTCCTTGGCTTGGTATTCGTGGATATTCATGTCGCGACGCAGACTGGAGGGAAATCAGTGAAATGGGAACGCAGGCCGTGGCGAATCTGGACGCCCGCAACCGCGTAGGGAAGGAAAATCATGGATCAAACCGGCAACGGCCCGGTCAACTCAAGAAATTTTTCCGGCTTTTCGTCCGCTGAGGCCAAAAGCGCTTTCATATCCAGCGGCAGCGGCGCGTGAAAATCCCACCGTTTGTTTCCAAGTTGAATGCACAGCCGACTCGCGTGCAGCGCGTGCCGATCCAGCCACAACGCCCGGGCCAGTGCTGGCGTCCAGCCGGTTTCGATGAATTGGAGGTAGTGTCGTTCGTCTGGTCCGTAAATTTTGTCGCCCACCAATGGATGCCCCAAGCTGGCGGCGTGGACGCGAATCTGGTGCAACCGCCCCGTGCGCGGCTGGACACGCACCAACGCGAACCGCGCGTCCGCTGTGGTCGCCAGCGGCTCGGTTTCGCGCCGCAGGCGTTGCACGACCTCGAACCGCGTCTGCGCGGCGGCGCCCGACGGATGCACGGCTTGTTTCAACCAGATGCGCGACGGCCCCATGCTGCCCGCGCGCAACAGCGGCGCATCGACCTCGCATACATCCCATTCCGGCCAGCCAAACACGAGGGCGAGGTATTCTTTCAAAAAACCACCGCCTTGCAAAGCCAACCCAAACTCCCGCGCCGCCGCTTGCGTCTTCGCGACGAGCAGCAACCCGCTTGTCTCGCGGTCCAACCGATGCACGAGTGAAAGCTGCTGACCGCTGGCAATCTCAAACGCGTGCCGCTCGCGCAGCAAATCGAGCAGCGTTTTCGGCCCGCCCGGCCGCGTGGGATGCACGAGCAAATGCGGCGGTTTGTCAACGACAAGGAAGTCGGTCTCCTCGTGGACCACACCAATCTGGATACAGGCAGCGGGCATGGGTTTCAGAGTTCAACCGCAGGTAGGGACGTTTCGCCGAAAACGTCCCTAAATCTTCGGACGGCTCGGCGAGCTGTCCCTATCGCTTTGCCTATAAG